>DASQPH010000013.1:0-59039 GCA_035644055.1 Chthoniobacterales bacterium | reverse complement strand
AGCTTTCCTGGGTCACGACTCCGATCACTTCGCGCAACCGGCGCATCCCAAATTCACGGATCGGTTTTTCGTCGATGCTGATTTCGCCGGAATCGTATTCATAGAAACGCGTCAGCAAATGCATGAGCGTCGACTTGCCGGCGCCTGTCGTGCCCACGAGCGCGATCGTCTCGCCGGGTTGCGCGTGAAACGTGATGTGTTGCAGCGCCGGCAGTCCCTCTTTTCCGTAGGCGAAACCAACGTCGTCGAACCGGACATCGCCGCGCACTCGCACCTCCGGCTTTTCTTTTTCCCACCCGGGTTCGGTCGGCTCATCGATAATTTCGAAGACACGCTCGCCCGCCGCGCGCCCCGCCTGGATGAGCTGGTTGAGCTGATGCAGTTTGTTGATCGGCTCGTAGAGGAATCCAGTCAGCATGAGAAAAGCAAAGAAGTCGCCCAGTTGCATCGTGCCGCCCAACACCATGCGCGCGCCAAACCAGACGGTGAGCACCACGCCCAATTGCCCGATCAAATACATGGACGGGTTGTAGAGTCCCCAAACGCGCATCACGATCAGCGTCGCCTCGCGCAGCTTGTCGCTCACGCGATTGAAGCGGCTGTGTTCTTCGCGCTCGCGCACGAAGCTCTTGATTTGCCGAATCCCGGCAAGGTTATCGTGCAGCAGCGAATTCATCGCCGACGCCGCCCGCCGTTGCAGACGATACCGGCGATGCGCCGTGAGCGTGTACCAAAGCGCGCCGCCTGCCAGCACCGGAAGCGGCGCCAAGCCGATTATCGACAACGACACGCTGACATAAAACATCATTGCCAGGACAACGACGAGTTGCAGCACCGCGACCACGCCTTGCTCGATTCCGTCGATCAGCATGCGTTCCACCGACGTGACGTCTTCGAGGATGCGCGTCATCAAATCGCCCGTGGCGCGATTATCGAACCAGCGCAACGGCAGCATCTGGATATGCGAATAGAGGTCGCTGCGCAGATCGAAGATGACGCGTTGCTCGAACGTGTTGTTCAAAATGATCCGGAGCGAGTTAAGCCCGTTCTGAAGCAGGAACGCCAGCGCCGCGATCAGGACGAGCGGCGTCAACCGTTCGGCGTGATGTTGCACCAGCACCTCATCGATGACTCGTCTCGTCACCGCTGGAAACACCGCCACCATCAACGTGCTGAAAATCGCGCAGGAAAGCGTCCCCAACGCCATCCACGGATAGCGACGGAGATAAGCAAATACGCGTGGGACAGTGTTCATATTGTCGCGACTTCTGTAATGATCGGCGACGGCTTCGATGACGCAAACCAAGGTTCCCGTCCAGTTCCACTTAAATAGGCGTGACCATTTGGTGAGCAGAAATTAACGTGGTGAAATTAGAGAACTTGCGATGCTTTTCCGCCGTATTACCCAGGGAAGACGTGAGTTTGGAAAACAAGACGAAATTCTTTTTCGATGAGCACTAAAACAAAGTCCTATTACTCTCGATTGTTCACCGGTCACCGCCCGGGCTACCCGCACAAGGTTCTGACCCAGCTCGCAGAAAAGCTGAAAGATATTCCTGCGAACAGAGGGAACCGCAAGCGAATGCCGGGATCGGCCTGCTCCGGCTACGCCTATCTTGGGCAGTTTATTAATCACGACCTTTCCCTTGACAGCACCGACTGGGAAAGCGCGGGAGACGTCGAACCAGAGAAGACGCAGAATAAGAAGACAGCACGTTTAGACTTGGAGCCGCTTTACGGAGGCGAATCAAACGACGGAAGCGTAATCTATGATGGCGACAAACTCGGCCTTGGTCGGACCAAAAGTGACAAAAGGGGCAGGGCCTCGTCCGATAACGATTTGCCCAGGGACAAAAACGGAATTGCCACGATCCCTGACGGCAGGAACGACATCACTCTGCTGATTGCACAGCTACATGTCCTATTGATCAAATTTCATAACCGGATTGTCGATGACTTATCGACAGGCAACATTCCAAGTGCTGGCCCAGATGAGGGTTCGTCCTTCGCGAAGGCAAGGCGTCTCGTGACTTGGCATTATCAGTGGATCGTAAAGAATGACTTCCTGTCGACTCTAGTCGCGCCGGACGTCTTGCAAGATATAATGATGCACTGGCCGAGGTTGTATCGACCGAAGCAGGGGAAGGCGACGGTGCCTGTTGAATTCGCCTGGGCTGCGTTTCAGTACGGACACAGCGCCGTGCAAAGTACATACAACATCAACCGATCGGCGGCACGGCTCTCACTCGTCGAAACTTTTTACATGACAGGACGAGGTGGACTCGCGAAACCCAACGATCCGCAGAACGTTCAGTTACCCGAGAGGTATGTCGTGGATGCTGGACGCATGTTTGGATGGGCTCCTCCCGGTGTGAGCAATGTAGCCGAGGAGATCGACACCTTGATCGCGAAGGGGTTGTACGAAATACCGTTGGGCTTCGTACTTTTTCTGACCGGTACCCCGGCCCGATTGGCCTTTGCGGCAAAGGGGAATGCCACATTGACTGAAATAACATTGCGGCGTGGTGCCGGAATTGGAATTCCTTCCGGCCAGGAGGCGTGCCGCCTCGCCGGCGTTGACGCCCTGAGTGCAGATCAATTGGCGTTTGGTGATGATTTAACAGTGTTCCTGCGCCGAAACGGTTTGCTTGAATCAACGCCGTTGTTTTATTACATCCTCCGCGAAGCTGAAGTTGCCGGCAGGGCATCGCCCGGAGGGCGACCGTGCAAACGGTTGGGGCCGCTAGGAAGTCGAATTGTGGCAGAAGTGCTTCTCGGCATTCTCAAAGCTGACGAGGATTCATTCATGCACTACGCCTGGCAGCCGCCGTTGATCCGGCTGAAGCGGTCCAACCAGACGATCCGAGTTGATTCGCTGAAAAAACTGGCATTTTACGCTAGTGGCCGGGCGGTCTAGCTGACTTGGGCGTGAGCCTCTTCGAGTCTAACCGAGCAAACAGCCTGAAATATCCTCGCTCTAGGTTAACGTGGTCATGAAACGACCAGTTCTACCAAGGATTGTACGTGCAAAGGAAGAGCTCGAGTTTCTCATCTGGTGACATGGTCCCTGTCCCCGAGGTGGGTAATTCGATGATGGCTGAGCCGCCACCGGGCGTCGCAGCATCTCCCGATGGAAGAAAGATAATTTTGACATTGTCCGGCACATTGATTTTCAACTTAAAAGCGTCGCGCGCTGCCTTGTCGTTTTCGACATACAGTTCGCCCAATTTAGGGTTGATCAGAATGTTACCTATGATGTCCTGAAATGCTTGTTTCTTAGCTTCCAGGTCGCTCCATTCCGGTAACAGCGAGTCGCGTGATGCCGGTGCTTGCATCGGTCGCCTCTTATTTGGTGTCTTCGTGGATCTTTTCATTGTATTGAGTTAGTTAGATGGTTTACCGTCTGCCGCCTGAGAATTTCAACTTTGGTGGCGATTTCGCTTACAACTGTTTTGAATCGTGGATCGTGCGCGATGAGATCAAAACGAGGATCCAATTGCAAAGATCGATAGTCCGTCCAGCCCGCAGCCGTAGCCGCACGAAGATGCTCTAAGGATTCTTCTTTTTGACCAACCGACGATTCAAGAGCGGAAATGACATAAAGATTGACCGCGTCGTTCGGGGTTTGCTTCAATTTGGCGAAATACTTTGAAAGGCAACTCTCGAGGATTGCGCGGGCGGCAATCTCGTCGCCTGCGTGCTGCCGCAAATTGGCCAAGGCAGATTGATAGCTTATGGCGCCCCAGAAAGTATCACCACCTTCAGGATCGATCTCCACGAGTTCCCGGTAAAGCCGTTCGGCTTCCGAGTAGTTACGGCCGAAAAATTCTACCTGTGCGGCGATCTGCGTCGAGAAAACAAACTGAGAATATTTAGGCCGGTTCTCTTTGTACAGAGCGCGCGCGGCATCGAAAGATCCTTCCAGGAGTCGCAGGTGACAAATCCCCATCCAACCTTGTGGCATTTCCGGATGTAAATCGCTCGACCGCCGATACGCGGTCTCCGCTCTTGAATCGTCTCCCAGATCAGCCCAGCAATCTCCGATTAGCGAATCATTCGCGCTGGGCCGCTCGCCCCAATATTTTGCCATCTCCAACCAAGCAAGGGCGTGACTTGGTTGTCCCAGCGCACCTAATGTTGTCCCTATGAACCCTGCGATGTTCTCGTCAGGACCGGAAATTTCCACCGCCTTCATTAATTCTTCCAAAGCTTCCGTGCGGCGGCCCTTCCGAAACAGCAATCCGGCCAGGGCGCGGCGAGCATCGGCGGAATCCGGGCGCAAGCGGATCGCTTCGCGCGCCTCCCTTTCCCCTAGTTCCTCGATCCGAGCATCGCTCGCATAGTTGACACGGATGTTCGCTGCGCTGGCAAGATAAGCGTGAGCAATGGCGGAATCAGGTTCGGCAAGAAGCGCCTTCCGGAAGCATTCGATAGCACGGTCGAGGTCAGCAACACTCACCCGCAGCATAAGATCCCGTCCAGCAGCAATTAATTCCCTCGATGTATCATTGCGAAGCGCTGGGTCGCGCCGTGAATAGCTAAGGCCCGACCAGTCCTTCGTCGCGAGAATGGTGTTTATTTGTCGAGCGAGCGAGCTAGCTTCATCGCCATGATCGACCCCTCTCTGGGTGTCGATCGTCAGGGGGCCAAGTAGTACTTCTCCCGTAGCTGAGTCCATCATTCGAAGGGAAAGACGTTGGCGACCGTTTACCGTTCTGGTCGTTCCAGTAAGGATTGACCGTGTCTGTGCCTTCCGTCCGGCATCCATTATTACTCGACCGCTTCCCGCGCCCGCGGCTGTTTCCGACGTTGGTACCTCAGTTACTTGTACCGGCGCAAACAACGACAGCTCCGCTTTTAGGAATTCAATTACATGCTGCGAACCCTGTTCGTCGCGTTCCACTGTGTCCAGATTGAGAAATGGAAGGACTCCAATTGATCGCGCGGCCCGTTGTCCATCTCGAACGGTTTCCTCCAAACGGATGTGTCCGATTTGACGCACGACTGCTAGGGCCATCAACATAATGCACGCAAGTCCCGCCCCAGTGAGGACCGGATTTCTCCGGATCCAGCGCCAAAGGTGAGCAGGGGGCGACACCGGGCGCGCGATGATCGGCCGACCTTCGAGCCAGCGTTCGAGGTCTTCGGCGAGGTCGTGGGCGGAGGGGTAGCGGAGTTTCGGGTCGCGTTCGAGGCAGCGGGAGCAGATGGTTTCCAAATCGCGGTCGGCGAGCTTGGAGAGGGTCCGGAGTTTGGGGGCGGGGGATTCGGCAGCTTGGCGGATGACGGAGAGGGCGTGGGCGCCGAGGAAAGGTGGTCGGCCGGCCAGGAGATCGAAGAGGATGGCGCCGAGGCTGTAGACATCGGCGGTAGGTTTTAGATCGGCGGCGGCGTTGCTGGCTTGCTCGGGGGCGATGTAACCGGGGGTGCCGAAGATGGTGAGGGTGCGGGTAAGGTCGCTGGTGGTGTCGAGCCATTTCGCGAGGCCGAAATCGCTGACGAGTGGTTCGGCGCGACCGTCGAGCAATATGTTTCCGGGCTTGAGATCGCGGTGGAGGATGCCTTTGCTGTGAGCGTATTGGACGGCGCGAGCGATCTTGGCGACGAGCGCAACGCATTGCCGGGGCTCGTTCCGCAATGCCGGCGCGACTTGCTGCAATGTTCCGCCGGGCGCGAATTTCATGCTGAAGAACGGCAGGCCGTCTTCGCTTTCGCTCACTTCGTAGATCGGAAGAATGTTCGGATGATCGAGGCTGGCGGCGGCTTGGGCTTCGCGGCGAAAACGAGCGAGGGTTTCGCGCGAATCGGAGTGATAACTAAGAACCCGTTTCACGGCGACGATCCGGCGCGAATGACGCTGGCGCGCCCGATAAATCACGCCCATGCCGCCGCGGCCGATCTCTTCCAGGATTTCGTAATTGCCGAGCCGCCAGTTCTGGTCGGGCAAATTTATTTCGGCGAGAAGATCAGTCAGCGCGCCGGATTCGGATTCGTCGATCGGATCCAGGCCAGCCTCGAGCAGACAACCGACACACAGACCGCCGGCGATGTGCGACGAGGAATCGCAATGCGGACAAGGCCGCGGATCGGCGACTACGCTCGCGATGGAATCGGAAAGTCCTGGGGAGAACGCTTTCATCAGATCGTGGCGGAATCGGCGGCGAGCACGCCGCAGAGGTGCCGGATTTCATCATCGATCTCGGCAGGATCGGCGACAGTTTCGGCGACTTCGTCGCGGAGCAAATTGCGGTAGCGTTGACGAAGGCGATGGACGAGACGTTTCACGGTGGCCTCGGGAACACCGAGAGTTTGTGATAAAGTTGGATAGGAGACATCTTCGCGTTCCGCGCCGAGGCACGGGCGCAACGCTTCGAAAGCGCGGAGCTTTCCCTGGCTTTCGCATTCTTCTCGCAATCGCCGCAAGGCTTGTTCGACCACCGTTGCCGCCCAGCGCAAATCGAAGAGCCGCTCAGCCGGCCACGATTCGGCGGCCTTCGCCGATACAGTGAGCTGCGATGGCGCTTCGGCCATCCAATCATCCCAGGAAACAAATTCCACATCGCCGCCTCGCTTGCGCGCCCGTTTCTTGGCGATGTCGTCGAAGAGAAAATTCTGCAGCGCTTTAAGAAGCAACGACCGAAACCGGCCACGGCTGGGGTCGGCGCGTTTGAGGAGACTGCCTTCAAGTACCATAAGCAAAAAATCCTGCGTCAAATCCTGGGCGTCGGGAACGGACCGGCCCTGCCGGCAGATGAACGCAAAGACAGGGCGCCAATAGGTTTTGCAAAGCTCGGCCAGCGCCTGGCGCACCGTTTCGTCGCCGAGGGCGGGATCCGCGCAGGAGAGCACGACGCTCCAGCGGGTGGTGGCGAACCGTTCCGGGGAGCGGCCACCCATGGGGGAGGCGTCCGGCTTCACAGCCGCGAATGCTGACGTGTCGCACTTCGTTACTCAAGATAAAATTGTAAGGACTGAAAGCGGACGTTGGGCGGGAGTCTTGGTGGCAGTTGCGTGATTTGTTTAAGCCGCTTTTTGGATGTGCTCGAAACCTGGGCCCTGGATCGCGCCCTCTTTACGACGCGATAAAGGCCACTGAACCTTCAAATCCTCGATTGTGCCTTGAAAAATATTCCGGTCAGCGCCGCTGGTTCCGGGAGTATCGTGAGGCTCCGGGCCGACATCGCCGTCGGTGTACTGCCAGAGTGTGTAGGTCGGCCATACCTGGGTGGGAATGCCGATGGGCGCAGCGGCGTATCGCGCGTACCAGAGCGGGCAGTTGGCAAGGACCGCATCGGGATTGTGGCCAATCGATTCTCGCAGGAGATGGCCGCCATAAACCACCGGCCAGCGGCCCGTCTCGTCTTTGATCATCTGGACGAAATGCTTGGCCTGCTCGAGTGTCATATCCGGTCCGTCGCTTGGCTCCCAATCGAGGGAGATCAACTCGTCGTCCTGCGGTCGTGCGTAGGTGAGAAAGTTATCGACTTGTTCCGCCACCGACCCGCCGGTCGAAAAGTGGTACGCGCCCCAAAGAAAACCGAGTTGCTTCGCGCGCTGACGGCGCTCGTGATATTTCGAATCGCGAATCGCCGCTCCCTGGGTAGCCTTGTGAATGATGGCGACGATGCCGCCCGCGAAGCATTGTTCGAGGTCGATGTTATTGCCGTGGTAAATGTCGATGATGGTGTTGATCATGGTGGTGGTGTTCGTTGGAGCCGCGGTTGGATTGGCAGGTTCGCCCGGCGCGTTCTTTCGACGGAACTTTGAAGTAGGAGTTTTTTTCATAACCGAGTGCCCGATCCTGTGTTTCTGGCGAGAAAGTCGGATGGCGGTTTCATTCTGCAGAATCCTATGGCGGGGTTTTGCCTGTCTTGAGATCTTCGTGGACTTTCTCGACCTCTTTCTTCTCCTCGCTAGTTTTCGCGTCGACGGCGCGGAGTGCGGCTTCGAGCGTCCCGCAGCGGCCGTATTCTTCCAGGTCGGTGAACGCTTCTGCGACCGCGTAAGAGGCCACGCCCGGAACGTTGGGACAGCGGCCAATCTTGCACAGGATTTCGTTCCATTTCGTTAAACGCAACGTGTCCATCTTGGTAATGAAAGTGGTGATCGATTGATCGAATAAGACATTCTTCTTGATCGAGGTTGTGGCGCCTGTTACGCCGGCCGAGGCGGCACCCAAAGCTGCCTTTGTTGCTTCCCCGCCCGTCACGGCGACAAGCGAATCGAGAATTATTTTTACTGAATCGGAAGCGAATTCGCCCCAGCTGGTGCCGCGTCGCAGCGCACGAACGTAATTGCCAAATTCGTAGTCCTTCACCGCCTTCATGCGGAAGACGAAGGCGGGCGTGGCTAGTGCGCCCATGTCTTCAGGGACCCTTGCGGGTATGCCCGGCCCTCGCAGATCGGTTATCCACTCATTGTGAATATGCTTGCCGCCGGTGTCGGCCATTGGACCGGCACAGCTAGTCAATAAACTGACGATGGCAGTGATCCGGCCAAGAAAGGGGCCAAAGGCATTGTCATGGTGAAGTTGCATTCCCTTATCTCTCCGGGTTTCGCGCGCCCAAGTTTTAACATTTCGCCTGCCAGATGCGTTTTGATTCCCGGCGGCGCGCTTGACGACCGATTGTCTCGCTGACCTTGCCATTCCCAAGACATCAGCCATCCTTTCAGCCGAACTCGCACGTCCCTCGATAATGACTGCTGAATATCACGACGATGTGATTCGCCTCGAGCAGCTCGAAGTGCAGACGCACATCGGGGTGCCGGAAGACGAGCGCGCGTCGCCTCAACGACTCGCCTTCAATCTCACTCTCTGGCCGGTGCGTTCGAGCGAGGAGTTACACGACGAAATCGGGCGCGCGGTTAACTACGCGAGCGTCTGCGCAGAAGTGAAGAAATTTGTCGAGCAGAGACGCGACCGATTGATTGAAACGCTGGCCGATGCGCTGGCGGCGCATTTACTGGAGGCGTTCGAGATTCGACGAATCACGATCGAGCTCCGGAAGTACATTTTGCCGGAGGTCGAATTTGTTTCCGTAACCGTGACACGAGAGCGTTCGATTACGTAACCAGCGCGACGTAAACCGAAGTGCCCGTCTGCCGCTCTCGTCCGAACGGCAGACGGACCTAACCTTTAGGGCTTTTGGTAAACGTCGAGAGTAACGTTCTGGGTCTTTCCGGTCAGGTCTCGGTATTGGAATTGAGTCGTTCCGATCTTGTTGAATCCCGCAGGTCCAGGGCTCCCTTGTTTCATCAGCAGAGTGCTGCCGGAGACCAAACCTACTCCAGCCGGTCCTGGTGGTCCTTGCTGTCCCGGAGGGCCTTGCGGACCCGCAGGACCCGCAGGCCCGACGCAGCCACAGGGCAGACGCTTAACAGTGAGATACTCTGGACCTCCATTTCCACTCGGGGAACCGATTCCCGAAGCGAAGGTGGTCCTGACGCCGCCAGGACTGAACTTGAGAATATCACCGGTGGTGGTGGGAGGGACCTCCGCGACGAAAAGGTTCCCATCGCTATCAAAAGCCATGCCTCGCGGCGCGTTCGTCAGCCCGGTAGCGAAAACTGTTTTCGTTCCGTCCGGCGTAAATTTGAGGATCTCGCCATTCCCAGGACTGTCGCCGGTCGACACCACAAGATTACCGGATGAGTCGAAGATCAATCCGATCGGCCCTTGCGGGGCGGTAAAGGCGGCGGGACCGACGAAGACGCTGCGCACACCTGCCGGTGTAAACTTGTAGATAGTTCGATCTGTCGAGGCACTCGCTGCAAAAACCATGTCGGCGCTATCGATGGCGATCCCAAAGGCCTGGCCCGGAACCGTCCCGAATGTGGTGACAGTGCCGCCCGGAGTGATCTTGAAGATGATGCCGGTGATATTTTCCGTATCGCTGAGATCGGACGCATTGACGAAAATGTTGCCGCCATTATCGAACCCGAGGCCTTCGAGGAAAACGTTGGTGCCAAACCCGGTGGCAAAGACCGTCATGGTGCCATCGGGAGCGACTTGAAAAACTGTTCCCTGGAAGTTACCGCCGGAGTCGGTGACGGTGCTGTTCAGAAAAATATTTCCGCCACTGCCGAAGGCCAAACCGCGAGGGCGGTTGAGGCTGGAAAGGAAAGTACTCTGCGCGCCGGCAGCAGTATATTGGTAGAGAAAGCCAGCTCCATTTCCGCTTGCACCATTAATGGAAGCAAATAGGTCGTTGGAATCGGCAAGAGCGATGGAGGCCGTGCCGACGGCTAAACAGGCGGCGATGGCCAGCCAACTGAGGATTGTTTTGAGGATTGTTCTCATGGGATTAGGTGGGTTTTGGAAAACGATGATAGTTTTTTCTCATCGAATAAGGCAAGGCTAATAGGTTCGAAAGGTAATTGATGCGACAAGGACGATTCGACGAACCCGCGAACGAAACGGCGCAGCTTTATAGCGAGTCGGTGTCGATCGATTGGCGGCTTTATGCGCACGACATCAAAGGCTCGCTCGCGCACGCGAAGGCGCTTGCCGCGGCCGGCATTTTCACAAAGGAAGAGCGCGAAAAAATCGAAGCGGCGCTGACCGTGATCGAGGCCGAGATCAAGGCGGGCGATTTCCGCTGGGAACGCACGCTCGAAGACGTCCACATGAATATCGAGGCAGTGCTGACGAAACGGATTGGTCCCGCAGTCGCGGGAAAAATTCACACCGCCCGGAGCCGGAACGACCAGGTGGCGCTCGATCTCCGGCTGTTTGTGAAAACGGAAACGGCCGAAGTTTGCAGGCGGCTCCGCGAGCTCCAGCGTGCCCTGCTGAATTTGGCGGGACGATTTCAGAACACGGTCCTGCCCGGCTACACGCATCTTCAGCGCGCGCAGCCGATCGTGCTCGGCCATTATTTTCTCGCGCACATCGAAGCATTCGAGCGCGATCATGGCCGGATCATCGATTGCGCGCGACGCGCCGACGTTTTGCCGCTCGGCTCCGGCGCGATCGCCGGTTCGACGATTGTGCTCGACCGCGAATCCATCGCGCGCGAACTCGGTTTCGCCAAGCTCAGCCAGAACAGTCTCGACGCCGTCGGCGATCGCGATTTCGTCGCGGAATTTCTCTTTGGCCTCGCCCTCATCGGCATGCATCTCTCCCGGTTCAGTGAAGAGTTGATTCTCTGGAGCACCGCCGAGTTTGGGTTCGTCACTTTCAGCGACGCCTTTTCCACTGGTTCCAGTTTGATGCCGCAAAAGAAAAATCCCGACATGGCGGAACTGACCCGCGGCAAGACCGGGCGGCTTTACGGAAATTTGATCGCGGTTCTGACGACCCTGAAAGGATTGCCGCTTTCGTATCAACGCGACCTCCAGGAAGACAAAGGGCCGCTTTTCGATTCTGTCACGACCGTGAAAGACGCGCTCCAAATTTTTGCCGCGATGTTGCCGGAAATCACCATCCACACAGGCCGAATGGAAAGCGCCGCCGGCGATCCGACTCTGCTCGCGACCGATCTCGCCGAGTACCTGGTGAAAAAAGCAATGCCGTTCCGTGAAGCGCACGAAGCCGTCGGCAAACTGGTCGCGCGCGCGGTCGCGGCCAAGCGGGCGCTGAACAATATTTCGCTGCTCGAGATGCAGGAAATCTCGCCGCTTTTCGGCGACGACGTCCTGAAGGTCTTCGACGTCCGGGCTTCCTTGGCGAAACGCACAGCCACCGGCGCGCCGTCACCGGAGAACGTCGCTGCCCAAATCGCCCGCTGGAAAAGTCTGCTGTAGGTGGATCGGCCGCTCCGCGGGCGATGCCGAAAATAAGTGTGGCTTCGCCGCCTAACGTCGCATCGAGCGACGGAGCGCTCGATCCACCTACAGAAGCATTCGCTTTTCAGACCGCGTCCCATAATCTTCCCGGCGTGCAAAACAGTTGGGAAGTCGTTTCGACAGAATCGTGTTTTAAGAACGACAACGTCGAAATCGTAGAAGAAGAAATTCGCAGTCCGGCAAAACCAGAGCCGCATTCGTGGACGGTCGCGCGGCGCAAACGCGCCGTGATCGTTGCGGCCATGACGTCGGAAGGAGGATTGATCCTGATTCGTCAGGAACGAATTCCCATTCGCGCCGCGATCTGGGAAGTGCCGGCTGGCCAGATCGATGACGAATCGGATACCGACCCGGACGAGATTGCGGCAATCGCGTTGAAGGAATTGCGCGAGGAAACCGGATTCGAGCTCGCGGAAGGCGGCGATCTCATTCCGCTCGGCGATTACTTTACTTCGCCCGGATTTACCGACGAGCGCGGCTATTGTTTTCTAGCGCGACCGGTCCGCGAATCCGCGGAAGGTCATTCGCGCGAGGAAGGCGAATCGATCCTCGACTGCCGAGCCTTCAGTCCCGCGGAAATCCGCGACATGATCGCGAGCAACGAAATCCGCGACGCGAACACCCTGGCGGTTTGCTCACGCCTCATCGCTCGCGGCCTGCTCTCCTTCGGTAAGAGCTGAATTATGGGCCTGCGCGACATTTTTAAGTTTCGGGACCTGCCCGAAAGCGAAACGTCGAAACCATTCCTCGAACATCTCGAGGACCTTCGTTGGACGATCGTGAAGATGTCCATCGCGCTCGTCGTCGCGATGATCCTGTGCTTCTGTTTTCGCTCAACCCTCGTTCACGTCATGCAACGTCCGTTGCGTGAGGTCGACCCGACCATCGGCGCACTGCGCGCCCTCGCCATCACCGATTCGTTCACGATCTCGTTCCGGCTCTCCTTTTATGCCGGCATCGTCGTCTCGTTCCCGCTTCTGCTTTATTTCCTGGCGGAGTTCGTTCTGCCCGCGCTCACCGCGATGGAGAAACGTTTTCTGTTCCCGGGCATCGTCGTCAGTTTCGGACTCTTTCTCACCGGCGTGCTGACCGCTTACTACTGGCTCCTGCCCAAAACGATCCTGTTTTTCTTTCGCGACACCCAATCGCTCGGCTGGGCGCCGACGTGGACCGTCCAGGAATATTATTCGTTCGTCACTCGCTTCACTCTGGCGTTCGGCCTGTCCTTCGAGCTGCCGGTGGTGGTCCTGGCGCTGGTTCGCTTCGGCTTCATCAGTTACGAATTCATGAAGCGCACCCGCCCTTACGCGATCGTGCTCCTGTTCATCTTCGCCACCATCATTAGCCCGACGCCCGACATTCTCACCATGATCGCGATGGCGTTGCCGCTCTGTTTGCTTTACGAGAGCTGCATCTGGATCACCTGGTTCGTTAAGCGAAAAGAACAACGCGCCGCGATCGATGAGCGTCATGGGTAATTCGCTCGCGGTTTACCATTTTATTTTTGCCGCATTCGCCTTCGCCCTGGGCGCCGTGGTCGGCTCGTTTCTGAACGTCTGTATCTACCGGCTGCCGCTCGATTTGTCGGTCAACAAGCCGCGCCGCTCGTTCTGTCCGTCCTGCAAAGCGCAGCTGACCTGGTACCAAAACATCCCGCTATTGAGCTGGGTTTTCCTTCGCGGGAAGTGCGCAAACTGCGGCGCCCGCATCGCGTTTCGTTATTTCGCGGTCGAGCTGCTGACCGCCCTCCTGTTTCTCTGGGTCTGGAAAGTTTTCCCGTGGCCGATCGCGATCGCCTACTGGATTTTCGTTTCGCTCCTGATCGCCGCCACCTTCATCGACTTCGAGCATTTCATTATTCCCGATGAAATCACGATCGGCGGGACGGTCGCCGGCGTTGTGGCGAGCCTCGCCGTTCCCCAATTGATGGACACCGCGCAGCGCGGTCGCGCGGTGCTTACCTCGGCGTTATCCGCTGTTCTTGGTTACGTGCTGCTCTGGTTGGTGCTCGAGGCTGGCAAAAAAGTTTTCGGCAAGAAACGAATCAAACTCGAAGGGCCGACGCCGTTCAGTTGGACGCGCAAAGGTGACGACGCCGATTTCGTGGTCGGCGAAGAACAGGGTTTGTGGAGCGATTATTTTTCTCGCGAAACCGACCAGCTCATTTTGCATTGCGACGAGGCCATCGTCTCCGAGCGCAATCTTGGCCCCGCCGATCTTCGGTTTCATTACAACCGGGTGAACTTCAGCGCCGAAGAGATCGCCCTCGACACCCTCGATCGAATCAGCGGCGTCGTCCGCGAGCTGGAAATTCCGCGCGAAGCCATGGGCCGCGGCGATCTGAAATTTCTCGCGTGCATCGGAGCATTTCTCGGGTGGCGCGCTGTTTTATTCAGCGTCTTTGCCGGTTCGCTGGTCGGGTCCCTCGTCGGTTTGTTTACCCTCATTGTCGGCAAGCGCGTCTGGTCGGCGAAGTTGCCCTTTGGCCC
Source organism: Chthoniobacterales bacterium (assembly GCA_035644055.1). Taxonomy (GTDB): domain Bacteria; phylum Verrucomicrobiota; class Verrucomicrobiia; order Chthoniobacterales; family UBA10450; genus AV80. The sequence goes on along the minus strand of DASQPH010000013.1, from coordinate 44,763 downwards.
CTATCTCGCGCTCGGCGCACTCGTTTGGATGTTCTTCGGCGAACCACTCGTTAGGTGGTACGTCACTCTGATGAATCCCTGAGGGAGCACGAGCGTGTGGCCGGAACACAGGCCTTCAGCCTGTGCGCCCGGCGGACATTCTGTCCGCTAAGTGAACCTGTGCGCGTCGTCATGCCCAAAGTGTTCGCAAACTGTTCTTCTTGCGACTGAGAGAGCCAGCGGAATGTTTCAACGCTATGACTCCTGGACAAAAACTGGTTGGTTTTCGATCAATCTTCATCGCGATCGCTGCGTGCCTCGTGTCCAGTCGCGCGTATTCCACGCCCGGCGATCTTTACGTTGCGGAAGCCACCGGCGGGGGACACGTCTACAAATTCACTTCTGCAGGAAATAGAAGCACCTTCGCCTCCGGCATATACCAGCCGGTAGCGCTGGCCTTCGATCGAGCCGGTAATCTTTTTGTCGCCAATTCAGGGGCCAGCGGCTGCATTCCTGAGGTTGATTGCCCTCCTAAGCCGTCGACCATCATCAAAATCATTCCGGATGGCACGCAAAGCACCTTCGCCACGCTCCAGGCGTCGCAGCTCCTTGGCGTGGCTTTTGACGGCGCTGGCAACCTCTTTGTTTCGACCGGGAACTCCATTGTCAAGGTCGCTCCGGACGGAACCCAGAGCACATTTGCTTCTCAGTTGCATGGGGCCTGGCCAATGTCCTTCGACACATCTGGTAATCTTTTCGTCGGGCTCAATCCCATAGGCTCAAGCTCGATCGTCAAGTTCGCGCCGGATGGCAGCAGCACGACGTTTGTCACTTTATCTGGCTCGTCCTCTTCCATCACGGGGCTGGCTTTTGGCGCTGCCGGCGATCTTTATGTCCGTGCGGGCTCGTCAATTCTGAAGATTAGGCCAGACGGCAGTCGCACTACGTTCGCGACAAACGACAGGTTCAACTACCCGCTCGCTTTCGATGCCTCCGGCGTTCTTTTTGCGGGACTCAATGCGTATAACTCAACCGAGCCGGCCATTGTGAAGTTCACGTCTGCTGGCGCGGCAACAACGTTTGCCTTCGGTCCTCTGTTGCCAACGGCCTTTGCTTTCGAGCCGGTGACGGAAAAGGTTCGCAACATCAGCGCGCGAGGTCTGGTCGGCGGCGGTGATAACACGCTGATCGGCGGTTTTATTATCGGTGGCAGCCCGTTGGCCAACAACGCGCTAATAGTGCGCGCCATTGGCCCGTCCCTCGCGGGCAGCGGTGTTACTAACCCGCTTTCTGATCCTGTCCTGGAACTACGCGATTCGAGCGGCGCGGTTATTGCCACGAACAACGACTGGCAGGACACACAAAAAACACAAATCACGGCGAGTGGCGTGGCACCCACCGATCCCCGTGAGTCGGCCATCTTCGCCACCTTGCCGACGGGCAATTATACCGCTGTTGTGCGAAGCGCTGACAACACGGCCGGAATCGCCGTAGTCGAAGTGTTCAGTGTGAGCCAATGATGGCCGCGCCGGCCGTTACTCAAGAAAAAGCCTCTGCGGCATTGTTCGCGCAATAGGCGTCGTGGATGGCGTGATTGATCTCGGCGAGGCGGTCCTGGATTTGTTCGAGATACTCGTGGAGCCCGAATTTGAAAATGTCGCCGATGGTTGCGTAATCGAGATCGGAACGGAGCCGGCCGGCCAACCGTTCGGCTTCGTTCGCGTATTTCGTTTCGTTCGAACCCGAGATGTGGTGCAGGGCCGACTCGAAGCAATCGACCGCGAAGCGGATCGAGCGCGGAAACGCCGAGTGCGTGATGATGAACTCCGCCACCTTCCACGGCGCGACCTGCCCGAAGTAAATTTTCCGGTACGCTTCCAGGGCACTGCACGATCGCAGAACCGACATCCATTGAATGGTATCGATGTTGCCGCCGACTTCTTCGCCGCTGGGCAACAGGATGTGATATTTAATGTCGAGAATGCGCGACGTGCAGTCCGCGCGCTCCAGTAATTTTCCGATCCGGATGAAATCCCAGCCTTCGGCATGCGTCATCGTCGCGTCGGTCGTGCCCTGGCAAAGATGCGAACCCGTGATGACGCGCTTGAAAAATTCGTAGGGACTCGTGCGGACCAATTTCTTCGCCGTATCGCTCTTCACAAACAAATAGAGCCGGTTGATCTGCTCCCACATTTCGCTCGAGATAAGTTCGCTCGTCGTCCGGGCGTTTTCTCGCGCGCAGGTGAGACACGACACGATCGAATTCGGGTTTTTCTTTTGCAGGCTGACGAAATCGATCACCGCGCGGCCGTCCGGTTTTGGGTAAAGCGAAGAGAAAAGCTCGTTCTCTTCGAGCGAGCTGATAACCGGGTCCCATTGCTGGTTGGGATCGGCTTCCTGCTGGTTGGTGAGGTCGAGCAGCATCTGGAGATTCACTTCCACGATGCGGGCGTTGTTCTCCGCCCGCTCGATGTAGCGGCTCATCCAGTAAAGCGAATCGGCGACGCGGCTCAGCATTTACGCCACTCCGTTTTCGAGGACCCAGGTATCTTTGCTGCCGCCACCCTGCGATGAATTGACGACGAGCGAACCTTTGCGAAGCGCGACGCGCGTCAGGCCGCCGGGAACGATCGTGACCTTTTCGCCGTAAAGAATGAACGGCCGCAGATCGATGTGGCGCCCTTCCATATTGTCGTCGCAAAACGACGGGGCGCGGGAGAGCGGTACGACCGGCTGGGCGATGTAGTTCCGCGGACTCTTGCGGATCTTTTCCTTGAACTTCTCGCACTCGGCTTTCGTCGCCTGCGGACCGACCAGCATTCCGTAACCGCCGCTCTCGTTCACGGCTTTCACGACCAGCTCGGGAATGTGTTCGAGAATGTAAGTGAGCTCTTCTTTCACCGACGCGAGGTAAGTCGGCACGTTTGGCAGGAGCGCGTCTTCGTTCAGGTAATACCGGATCATTTTCGGCACGAAATGGTAAACGGCCTTGTCGTCCGCGATGCCGGTGCCGATGGAATTGGCGAGGCTGACGTTCCCGTCGCGATACGCTTCAACCAAACCGGGAACGCCGAGCCCGGAATCTTTCCGGAACACCTGGGGGTCGAGAAAATCGTCATTGATCCGGCGATAAATCACGTCCACCTGCGCGAGGCCTTTCGTCGTGCGCATGAAAACCTTTCCGCCCTGCGCGACGAGATCGCGGCCCTCGACGATCTCGATTCCCATCGAGCGCGCCAGAAACGAGTGCTCGAAATACGCGGAATTATAAACGCCCGGGGTGAGCAGGACGATGGTTGGTTCCCGCTGACCGTGCGGCGCGATGTATCGGAGCACGTTCAACAATTCCTGGCTGTAATCTTCGACCGGCCGCACCCGATATTGCCCGAGCAAATTCGGGAACGTCCGCTTCATCGTCTGGCGGTTCTCGATGACGTAGGAAACGCCCGATGGACAACGCGCGTTATCTTCGAGCACGAGATAATTGCCGTCCCTGTCCCGCACCAGATCGGTGCCGCAAATGTGGATGTAAACATTCCGCGGCACATCGAAGTGCATGAACTCCGGCCGAAAATGCGCCGCTTCCCAGACGATCTGCTTCGGAATCACGCCGTCGCGGAGAATGTTTTGCTGGTGATAAATGTCGTGGAGAAACAGATTCAGCGCTGTGATTCGCTGGACGAGTCCGCGCTCGATCTTCTCCCATTCCGCCGCCGGAATGATTCGCGGCAGGAGGTCGAACGGGAAGATGCGTTCGGTTCCCTGCTCGTCGTTGTAAACCGTGAAGGTGACGCCCTGGCTCAGGAAGGTCGAGGCCGCCAGCGCGCGCTTGCGCTCGAACTCTTCGCGATCCATTTCTTTAAAGCGCGCCAGCAATTTGCTGTAATGCGGCCGCGCCTCGCCTGGGGCGGCGAACATTTCATCATAGAAATCTCCGGCCTGATATTCGGAGAAAAAATCACCCATAAATTCAGTCTGGCAGTCCGATATTGGGGAGCAAATGGAATCCAGAAGAGAAAACGCAGCCCAACATCAAAATGCGTGTGCGCGCGTCGCCCATCAGTTTCGTTCGCCGTGGCTGCGCCATTATGTCCGCGGCAAACTGCGGAGCGACCGAATTTATTCAGCGGCCTACGACTTGTTAGGCCGCTCGGCGGAACCAATCCTCGACGTCGGTTGCGGGGTGGGACTCCTGGCGTTTTATCTCCGCGAGCGCGCCTGTGCCCAGCCGATCCTTGGTTTGGATCTCGATGCCCGAAAGATCGGTTACGGTGCCGCTATTGCCGCGCGCAATTATCGCGACATCGAGCTTCGCTTTCAAAACGTCGAGGAAGCGCTCCCGGATTTTCGCGGCAACGTCGCGCTTTTCGACGTGTTGCATTATCTGCCGGCGCGCGCCCAGGCCACCTTGCTCCCGCAGCTTGCCCGGCGCGTTGCTCCCGGCGGTCTCCTCATCATCCGCGATTCGATCCGCGAAATGCGGCCGCGCTATTGGATCACCTGGCTCGCCGAAAAATTTGCGCAGACGATCTCATGGAACGTCGACGGCACGCTCCATTTTCCGTCGCGCGGCAGCATCGACGATGTTTTCGATGACGGCGAATTCGAGCGGGAAAGTCATCCGCTCTGGGGCCGGTCGCCGTTCAACAATCACATTTTCATTTTCCGGCGTGGCACAGGCATCTTGCCTGTGTGGCCAGTAGGCGTCTCGCCTGCTGTTGTGAATTTTTGAACAGGCAGGATGCCTGTTCGCCACACAGGCAAGATGCCTGTGCTACGGATTTATCCGGCGGAACGCGGCCGCAGTTGTTCCGCTCGCGGGATTACGCAGCGATAGCCCTTTTCGGCCAGCCCGGTCAGCGTTAGCTCCAGGCATTGTGGATTGAATTGCGGATTTTTTTCCGCGCGCTGTCCCTCGTGGAGAAGGACGATCGCGCCCGGCTTTAGGTCGCAAACAATCCGGTCCGCCACTTTTGCTGGATCGCGCCGGACCGTGTCGAGCCCGCGCACCGTCCAGCCGATCAAAGCCAGCCGGCGCCGATCGAGTTCCGGATGGAGAAAAACATTTTTCAAACCGGCCGGTGCGCGAAAAAAACGAGCGGGGCGATCCGGCGCGGTTCGGAGCAGTTCCGCGCAAAGATCGATCTCCATCGCGGTTCGTCCGGGCCCGGCCATCCAAAAAGAAGCGCTCGGATGCGTGTAAGTGTGGTTCGCGATCTCGTGGCCTCGCGTGAGAATTTCGGTCACCAACTGCGGGTATTGTTCCGCGTTTTTGCCAATCAGAAAAAACGTGGCGCGCGCCTGGAAACGATCGAGCAAATCGAGCAGCGCGGTGGTATGCGCGGGTGAGGGCCCGTCATCGATCGTGAGCCAGATTTCCGGCTCGGTTGTTTCAAACGAGCGGAAGACCGGACCGAACCACTGGCAGTTTGGAACCAGCGTCCCGTAGAGCAGCAGGACGTGGGAAAGGAAGATCGGGGCGAGTGCGACGACGAGATTCACGCGCACGAGAAAAAATCCGAGGAACGGCGCGAGAAAAACGAACGCGAGGATCGCGCGGCGCGGTCCGCGTCCGTAGTTATGGCCGGGCTGGATCGCCATTGCTAAATGCCAGGATGACCGCTGCGACGAGATTCAGCGCGGTTGCGATCAGCCAAATCGCGCCGAGTTCACTGACAATCGAGTCGCGCTGCGCGAGAGCGACGGCCATCGCGGTTGCGGTCGCGGCAACGAGAACGCTTTGCCCACGCCGGATTGGAAGCGAACGCACAAGATTGACGCGGTGGAGCAGTTTGAGGATCAGCGAATTGAGATAGAGCATGACGAGCCAGAAGAGCATCACCAGAAATGCGAGAGCGATGAAGAACAATGCGCGCATCCACCAGCTCCAGGTGTCCGGAACGAACGCGGCGAAATACAAATAGCTGATCGTATAGATGGCGAGACTGCCAAACCACGCTTCCGCGGCATTTCTTTCGGCGCGAGACGCATCGCCGCCGCGCATTTTCGCGAGGAGCCGAGGGAGCGCGAAATAAAACTGCGGCGATGGTTCGTTCATTTGGCGAAAATCGCTACTAACGCGAACCATTGGTCCCAATGACGCGCGATGATTTCCTCGAGAATGACGCACCATTCGGCGACTCCCTTGCCGATGTCCGCTTCGCGATCGCCCGTGGCTTGCACGCGAATTGGCTGCCGCACGATGATTTCGTACCGGCGGCATCCGATTCGCGCGATGAAAAGCGGATAGATCGGCGCCTGCGCAACCAGCGAAAGGACAAACGGACCGATTGGGATTTTCGTTTCGGCGCCGAATAGACGAGAAGCGACCTGGGCAATATCGCCCTCGACGCGATCGCCCTGGATCGAGACGATCTCGCCTTCCCGCAGCGCCTTCAGCAAATCGAACGAGAGCAGCGCGCCCGCCGTATTGTAGTCCACTTTTACTCCGCTCTCGCCCGATCGCTCCAACGATGCCTGGAGGTGTTCGGCCGTTTCCGGATGCGGCTCCGGCGCGCGCACGATGCGAATCTCGCGATGAAATTTCTCGGCGAACAACGCTGCCCCCAGATCGTAACTTCCCATGTGTGCGGTCAACACGATCGCACCCGGCGCGGCTCCAACTTCTTCCAGCCATTCCGTGCCGACGATCTCGTAGGAAAATTCTTCGTGAAGAATCCGGCGAATTGCCGCTTCGGAAATCGTCCAGGCAAAATTATAAAGAATGCGAAAGGCGCGCAGATAATTCATCAAACGCGACGAACCCGGAAGCACGACGGCGAGGTTGGCCACGATCGCGCGCCGCGCCGGGGCCGCGAAAAAGAAAAAGAAGAAGGTGAAGAACGTGAGCGGGACCGGATAAAAAAAGAACGGCAGATTGACGACGGCCCAGTCGAGATACTTTCTCCAGAAAACGCCTTTGACGGCGAAGCGGCCGAGCCGGTCTTCTGTAGCCGTCGCCCCGTGGGCGACGCCCGTCTCGGTATTCATCCCGTCCCCCACGCGCCTCACAGAGGCGCGGCTACAGGAGCTGAACTCGCCGCGGAATGTGACGCGGGCTGTTGCTGTGCAGCGCGTGCGAAAATCAGCCTGAGGTTCGTCAGTTCCGCACGCCACCAATGAAACAGGCCTTTCCGGATTAATTTCGCGACGCGCCGATCGGCCACGAAACCGTCATACAATTCGCGCCAGCCGGCGTTACGTCTGCCGAAGCAACCTTTCGCGAGGCGCCGTTTGGCGAGTACGACCAGGCGTCGATTGTAGAATTTCATCATCGCGCCAACGATGCGTCCAGCCGTTCCTTCGAAAGGCAGATGGAGAAATTCGCGCTCGGGATCTTTGTAAACCGGGATGACGAGTCCGGCGAAATACATGCCGACGTCGAGCAGGAGCGCGGCCGCCATGAGCTCGGCGTCGCCCATGTAAAAGTATTTGTCCTTGTAGAGCGTCTCGAACCAAAGCCGGTAGGTAACCGGATATTGCTCATTATAATAAGAGAGCGCGTCCGAAGCGTCTTCGCCGGCCAGACTTCGCGCCAGCAAATCGGCCGCGAAGTAGCTCGTGTAGGAACAGAAATCGAGCCCGGGACTGTAGAGCGGGTCGATGAATCCAGTTGCGTCGCCGACGCTGAGCCACTCGTTCCCGCAAACTTTCGCGCTCCAGTATGGCATCGCCGAAAAAGCGTGGATGTCGCCTTCGATAACTTGCGCGCCGCCGAAAATTTCCGCGCCGACCGGATGCGAAAGCAGATGCGCACGCAACCGCTCCGCGAGACTCGCGCCTTCGGCCAGTTTGAAAATCCGCGAATCGTAAACGATGCCGGCGCTCACATCGCCGCCTTTAAGCGGAATGATCCAGCACCACCAACCGTGGCCCATGAGATGATTCGTCGCCCAGTTGCGGCTCGTGCGGCAGGCGTTCGCGTAATCGCGGAATTTTTCCCGCCACTCGTAACTGTCCCAATCTTTCACCCCGGTGAAACGGGCCCAGACGGCGTTGATGGGATGTTCGAGGTTCGGTTCCAAATAGCCGAGCTTGCGCGCGAGCATCGTCGCCCGGCCGCTCGCGTCCACGACCCACCGTGCGCGGACGGTAGTTGTGTCGAACGACACGCTGGCTGCATCTCCCTCCAGCTCGATGCCGGTCACTTTCGCCGGGCGCTGCAAATCGCATCCAGCTTCGACCGCGATGTCGAGCATGTGTTGGTCGAGCGTGCTGCGGTCGACTTGGAACGTCGGCAGCCGCGCCTGGTATTTGGCGCCGAGCTCGACGCAATCGTCAAAGGCCTGGTCCGGCTGGTTCGCGAACCACATTCGCAGTCCCTGTTTGGCCAGATGATGATGTCCGAGATAATTCGTTAGGCCGAGGAGGCGTGTCAGGTAACAACTGCTCAGCTCCGTCGTGGATTCGCCTACTTTGCGATCGAACTCCGCGCTCTTCTCGACGATCAAAATGCGCGCCGCGGGATGTTTCCGTTTCAAGACCAATGCCGTTGCCGCGCCGGAGAACGCGCCGCCGATAATCACGACATCGTAATCAAGTTCCATCGCACCGAAGATGATGGACGCAGCGCTTCGGAAACGCAACGCTTCCGCATCCATGGAGACGGTGCCGAAGACAGAGCCGCGCCTGATCGACATGCATGTTCACATGGTCGGCAACGGCAGCGGCGGTTTCGGCGGCTGGCTGCGTTTAAACGGATGGCATCGTTGGCTTGCCGGTTTCATGCTCCGCCAGCTGGGCGTTCCCGCGAGCGCGCTCGAAGGAAACCTGGAAGCGATTTATTCCGAACATCTCGCCGAATTCGTGCGCGAATCTTCGATGGACGCGGTCGTTCTTCTCGCCCACGAGCGCGTTCACGATCCAAATGGCACGCCGCGCGAAGATCTCGGCTCAATGTTCGTGCCAAACGATGTTGTCCTCGGTCTCGCCGAAAAGTTTCCCGAATTTCTCGCGGGCGTTTCGATTCATCCCGCGCGCGGCGACGCACTCGACGAGCTCGAGCGTTGTCTGGAACGTGGCGCTGTCCTGATGAAATGCCTGCCGAACTGCCAGAACATCGATCCCTCCGACAAACGCTACTCTTCGTTTTGGGAACGAATGGCGGAAGCCGGTCTGCCGCTTCTCGCCCACACCGGCGGCGAGCACACGGTGCCGATCGTCAACGCGGCTTTCGCCGATCCGAAACTGCTGCGCCTGCCGCTCGAATGCGGAGTGACCGTGATTGCCGCCCATTGTGGAACGAAGAGCGGCGCGTTCGACCGCGATTACTTTGACGATTGGGTCGCGATGTTGCGCGAGTTTTCAAATTTCTACGGCGACATTAGCGCGCTGGTCTCATTGAATCGTTGCAGCCATCTACGCGATTGTCTTCGTGATGAGATCGCGCCGCGCATCCTGCACGGGAGCGATTTCCCCGTGCCTGTGCTCGGCCATCGGATGTGGGTCCAAGGCTGGATCGATCGCGCGACATTTCGGTGTTGCCAGAGCGTCCGCAATCCGCTTGAACGCGATTGGCAGTTCAAACGCGCGCTCGGATTCGGCGATGAGATCGCCACGCGCGTAAGCGGATTGCTGCGGCAGTCGCCTTCTTTTCCTGTCATTCTGAGCGGAGCGAAGAATCTCTGACTATTTCTGGCCATGACGATTCCGACCATAGGAAATAGTCAGAGATTCTTCGCTATGCTCAGAATGACAGGCCTATTTGTTGAAAACGCCCATCTGGCCGCTAGGTGGCACCATCGATGATCTTCTCTAACGCGCGGCTGATCTTTCCGGAGGGAATTCGCGACGGCCAGGAGCTCGTCGTCGAGAATGGAAAGATCGCGGAGATTCGACAACGGTCGGTTGCTGAATCAACCGATCTCGGAGGAAATTATCTCGCACCTGGTTTTATCGATCTTCACATGCACGGCGCGCTTGGCCGGGACACGATGGAAGCAACAGCGGAAGCGTTCGGGAAGATCTGCGATTACCACGCGAGCGGCGGTACGACTTCAATGCTGTTAACGACCGTCACCGCGCCGATCGCGGAGATCGTCGAGGTGTTGCGCGCTGTGCGCGTGGCGCGCAACGACCTGAAGCAAATCGCGGGCGTCCACGTGGAAGGGCCGTTCATTTCGAAAAATCGGGCCGGAGCGCAGCGCGCCGAATTCATTCGCGATCCGGAACAGCATGTCGTCGATCAGCTCCTTGAGTTTGCCGACATCATCAAGATCGTGACGCTCGCTCCCGAGCTGCCAGGAGCGCTCGCGCTGATCGATCGACTTCGAATGCACAAGATCATCGCGAGCGGCGGCCACAGCGATGCGTCCGATCTCGAAGCGCGCGCCGGTTTCGAATACGGAATGGGGCAGGTCACCCACACGTTCAACGCGATGTCGTCGGCGCGGCGGCGAGGGATTTATCGGGAAGCAGGCTTGCTCGAATTCGCGCTGAGTCAGCCGGAAATTATCTGTGAGCTGATTGCTGACGGCCACCACGTTTCGCCGACGTTGATGAAAATGCTGTATCGCGCAAAAGGGCCGCAGGGAATTTGTCTGGTCACCGACGCCACCGCGGGCGCCGGGTTAATCGCCGGAAAAGAGTTTTCGCTCGGCGGCCGAAGTTGCGTCGTGGACGACGGCGTCTGTTTGCTGGCCGATCGCACGGGATTGGCGGGCAGCTCATCGCGGATGATCGATCTGGTGCGCGTGATGGTAAGTCAGGTCGGTGTGCCGCTTCACGAAGCGGTGGCGATGGCGAGCACAAACCCGGCGCGCGCGCTTGGCCTAACGAATAAAGGAAAACTGGAAGCCGGGGCCGATGCGGACTTTGTAGTCCTTTCCTCGCAACTCGAGGTCATGCAAACGGTCGTCGGAGGCAAACGAATCTTCTCTTTGTAGCCGTCGCCCTGCTTGCGACGCGAGCGGGCATGAAGCGGCAAACCGGCGCTTCCCACAGGGAAGCGGCTACAGCGACAGAAGAAACTTCGCGATGTCGAGCGAGGCCGTCGGTTTTCCAAGCTGGCTGATGTTCGTCGACCATTCGCGCCATAGCGCGGCGTCGTTCGCGAACACATTTTGCACGGCGGCCATCACGGCATCGTGCGTCAGCGCGACGGTGCCGGATTTTGTTTCCATGATGTAACGCGCGTTGCCCTCTTCCTGTCCCGGGATCACGTGGTTCACGATGATCGGGCAGCCGGCGCACATCGCTTCCTGCACGGTCGCGCCGCCGGCTTTGCTGATGACCAGATGATTCGCGCGCAAAAGCCGGGGCAGCTCGTCACTCCAGGCAACGGTTTCAAATTCCTGCGTGACCGTTCGTCGAATTTTTTCCACGGACACTTTCAGCCCGGCGTTGCGGCCGACCGTGACCGTCAATTGAATGTCAGGCAACTGGGCGAGGCGACGCACCAGTTCCGGCGCCGAGGCGTTCGCCGCATTAATAATATAGAGCACGCGCCGGCCATTTTCGTCGGACGGCTCCGGCCGCGGTTCTCCCGGTTGCGCGAAGACCGGACTGACGGGGAATCCGAGGGTCTTCACTTTCTCTGCTGGCACGCCGGCCTGAAGCAGGACGTCGGCGCTGACTTCGTTCGGCAGGAGAAAATAATCGGCGCTGCATTGGTACCACATCGCGTTGACGCTGATCGAGTCCGTGACCACGACCACGCGTTTGGATAGCGGCGTGCCGTCGCGGCTGAACATCTCGTCGAGGATGTGCGGATAGGCAGGGTAAACGGACACGATGACGTCCGGCTGGAGCCGCGCGAGCAATCGGCGTAGATAACTTTTCAGCGGGAAAAAAATCCGGAAATCGCCGACGAAATCCGTCTGGCGATCCAGCCAGCGATAGATGACACCCCAGACGCGCGGGGTGCGATTGATCATCCCCATGTAGAGGATGCGCACCCAATCGTTCACAATCCCGTAGGTATCGGCGAAGAGATCGTGGAGCTCGACGTGAACGTCGTGCGGCGCGATTTTCCGGAGGCCATCGCGGATGCCGCGGGCCGCGCTGTTATGTCCTTCGCCGTAGCCGGCCGTGAGGATGAGAATATTTTTCAAGACTCGTTAGGCATTGGCGCAAACCTTATTGTAGGGCAAGCGCTCCGCTTGCCGGGCAAAGCGTGGCAACCGGAGCGGTTGCCCTACAATTCCTCCGCCTCCGCACGGCTTCGGGGGTAGAGTTTAATGGATATTTGCCTCCGGCAAAGTAAACTTCGCCGCAATGAAGTGGCTCAGGTTCACCGGCAAAATTTTTCGCCGGCTGATTTACGAGACAGCCATGGACAGCACCATGGGACTCGCCGCTCAGATGGCTTACCAGTTTCTCTTCACCCTCGCGCCGGGCCTGTTTTTCCTCTGGCATCTCCTCAGCCTTTTCGGGACCGACCCGGCGAAGCTGCATCAGATGATCAACGTCCTGAAAAATTTCCTGCCCGCGGAGGTGCAGGAGATCATCGACTCACTGGTCGCGAACATCGTCGTCACCGGATCGAGCGGCACCCTGGCAAACGTCGGCATCTTGGGCCTTTGGCTGGGCACGCTCTTCATTTCGACGACCTCGCACGCGCTCAGCCGGACGCACGGCGTGGTCGAGGACCGTAACTGGTGGTCGAAATACATCATCGCGTTCTTCCTCGTCTTCTGGTTCGGAATCACGATGCTCTTTTGTTTTAATGCGATGGTCTTCGGCGAAACTCTCGCCGGCGTCGCGGAAGTAAATTTCCAACTATCGATCCCACTCCAGGAATGGGTCGCGTTTCTCAGTCTGCCGCTGACCTGGCTGGCCCTCGTCGGCCTCGCCCTCGCGCTCTACCTGCTCACGCCGGAAAATTATTTCACCGTCCGCCAGGCGCTCCCGGGCGCGATATTTTTTGCGGTCGGCTGGATCATCGTGACAAAGCTCTTCCAATTTTACGTGGCGAAATACGACCGGTATAACCCGACCTATCTGGTGCTCGCGTCCATCATCGTATTGATGACCTGGATGTATCTGACCTGTCTGCTTCTGTTGCTCGGCGGAAAACTGAACGCGATTTTGCGACGCGAACGTGAGCGCGCGGTAGTTGCGCACGACGCGGTCCCACAGCCCGCTTGACTCCGAAATGAATTCGCGAGTTAACCCCGAAAGCCTTCGGGGTTGATCGCGCACTCGCCTCTGTTACGGTCGCGTCCCGTGATCCGGCTTCGCGTTTTTCTCGGGACGATTTTTGGGTTGGCCGCGCTTGTCGGCGTCTTCGTCCGCGCCCAAACGAGCGACGAAAAGAAAAAGAAAGCGCGCGAAGAAATGCGCGCGGTCGCTTCGCCGACACCATCCGAAACGCCGAAGCCGAGCGCGACTCCGAAACCGGCGAAGCGCAAATCGAAGTCGAAAAAGAAGACAACGCCGACGCCCACCCCGAAACCAAAAGCAAAAAAAACTCCGGCCCGCAATCAAGACGAGGACACGGACAAGTCCCCGACGCCGAAACCAAAGGCGACGAAATCGCCCGGCAAAAAGAGCGTAGAGGAAGACGAGGACGCTACGCCGAAACCAAAAGCGAAAGCGACTGCGACGCCAGCGAAGAAGAAAAATTCCGAACCGGAGGAATCACCGACGCCGAGGAAAAAATCCGAGTCTGACGAAACGACGCCGAAGCCAAAGCGAATTCAAAAAGACGAGCCTGCCAAAACTCCGAGCCCCTCAGCAACTCCAGCCAAGTCAAAACCTGACGGCTTAAAGCCGTCAAGTTCCCAGGGGCCAGTAGAATTTTCTCGTTCGTCGCCGGTCGAAGCCTCGCCCGTTCCGCGACCGGCTCCTCGCCCTTCACCGCGTCCGCCTCAGCCGCAGACTTCGCTTCCCTCCGACATCACCGTCGAAAAATCCGGGCTCGAACAGGAGCAGGGTTTCGAACCGCCACCACCGCCGCCACCGGTAAAGCGGAGCTGGTGGCCGTTCTCGCGCCAGCCGGCAAATTATCGTTATCTCACCGCCGCGAACATCGACGCGATCCGTCGTGCGCCCGTCCAACGCGCCCGCTGGAAATTCATCATCGTCCACAACAGCGGGACGCGGCAGGGAAGCGCGCGCGTGTTCGACTATTATCATCGGCACGTGCGCCGAATGAAGAACGGTCTCGCCTATCATTTCGTCATCGGGAACGGCACTTCGACGCGCAACGGCCAGATCGAGATTGGCGACCGCTGGATAAAACAAATCCGCGGCGGCCACGTCCACAGCGATTACATGAACAACATCGGGCTCGGGATTTGTCTCGTCGGCGATTTCAATCGCGACCAGCCGACGCGCGCGCAATTGGAGGCGTGTGAAGAATTGATCAAGTATCTCCAGGAACGTTGCGGCAAAATGCAGGTGCGTCCGCATCGCGAAGTGAATCCACCGCGCTGGGCGACCGATTGTCCGGGCGACGTTTTCCCGTACGGCTGGTTCGGCCGGTTTAGGTAGGACGGGCTTGACGTTGTCATCCTGATCCCGCAAGGCGGGAGAAGGTCTCTGACTATTTCTGGTTCCCGTTCGCGCGGAAATGATCAGAGATGTTTCGCTTCGCTCAACATGACAATTCTTGAAGAATGTCAGGACGAAATTTCGTCATCCGTTGCCAAGGCCGCGCGCGTAGCGGATAGAACACGCTCATTTCATGACGCCGGTAAAAATTTGGCTCGGTTATCCCTATCCGCTCGGAGCGACGTGGCTCGGCAACGGAGTCAACTTCGCGATTTTTTCCGAGCACGCGACCTCAGTCGATCTCTGTCTTTTCGATAACATCGACGCGCCCCAGGAAAATATTCGGATTCCGATGATGGAACAGACCGACCAGGTCTGGCACGTTTTTTTGCCGGACGTGCGGCCGGGTCAACTCTACGACTATCGCGTTTACGGCCCGTACGATCCCGAACGCGGGATGCGTTTCAACAGCTCGAAATTGCTCATCGATCCGTACGCGAAAGCGATCGCGGGCCACGTGAACTGGGCGGACGAAATGTTTGGCTACGTCGTCGGCAGTCCGCAGGAGGATTTGGCGCGCGATTTCCGCGACGACGCGTGGGGGATGCCGAAAGCGGCGGTGATCGATAACGCGTTTGATTGGGGCGACGACAAGCGGCCCGGCATTCCGCTTCACAGCTCGATTATTTACGAAGTGCACGTGAAGGGGTTCACGAAACTGTGTCCGGAGGTGCCGGCGGAATTACGCGGAACGTATGCCGGCCTCGGCAGCGCGGGCGCGATCAAGTATTTGAAGGACCTCGGCGTCACGGCGGTGGAACTGCTGCCGGTCCACCAGCACATCAATGACAAGGGGCTGGTCGATCGCGGCCTGACGAATTATTGGGGCTACAACACGATTGGGTTCTTCGCGCCGGAAGCGAAATATTCCAGCAGCGGCGTGATGGGCGAGCAGGTCACGGAGTTCAAGCGGATGGTGCGCAATCTTCACGCGGCCGGAATCGAAGTGATCCTCGATGTCGTTTACAATCACACCGCGGAAGGGAATCATCTCGGGCCGACGCTCGGTTTTCGCGGCGTCGATAACCTGGCTTACTACCGGCTGTCATCCGAAGATCCGAGAAAATACCTGGACTTCACGGGAACGGGGAACACGTTCAACCTTCTTCATCCGCGCACCCTCCAACTCGTGATGGACAGCCTCCGTTACTGGATCAACGACATGCACGTCGATGGGTTCCGGTTCGATTTGGCGTCGACCCTGGCGCGCGACGACAAGGGCGTGAACAAGCTCCACGCCTTTTTCGAGATCATTCACCAGGACCCGGTCTTGTCGCAGACAAAGTTGATCGCGGAGCCTTGGGATGTGGGCGACGGCGGTTATCAGGTCGGAAATTTTCCGGTGCTCTGGGCGGAGTGGAACGGAAAATACCGCGACGAAGTCCGGCGCTTTTGGAAAGGCGACGAAGGCCGGATCGGCGAGATCGCGTATCGGTTAACCGGCAGCCCGGATTTGTATCAGCATAGCGGGCGACGTCCCTATGCGAGCATCAATTTCATCACGGCGCACGACGGGTTCACTTTGAGCGATCTCGTGAGCTACAGCGAGAAGCACAACGAAGCCAACGGCGAAGAGAACCGCGACGGCGACAATACCAACAACTCGTGGAACTGTGGCGCGGAAGGGCCGACCGACGATCCGAAAATTAACGCGCTGCGGCGCCGGCAGCGCCGGAATTTTTTGACGACGCTGTTTCTGTCGCAGGGCGTGCCGATGCTCCTGGGCGGCGACGAATTTGCGCGGACGCAGAAGGGAAACAACAACACCTATTGCCAGGACAACGAGCTGAACTGGTTTTCCTGGGAGCGCAACGACGAGGAGAAAGAGCAGCTCGAATTCACGAAGAAGCTCATCAAGCTGCGGCACGAGCATCCGGTCTTTCGCCGGCCGAAATTTTTCCAGGGTCGCCGGATTCGCGGTTCGGACATTCGCGACGTGATGTGGTTCAACCCGGGCGGCAATGAAATGAGCGATGAGGAATGGGGTTCGCCCTTCGTGCGCGCGATTGAAGTGCTGCTAAGCGGCGACACGATCGACGTGCTGAATTTCGAAGGCGATCCGATCCGTGATGAAACGTTTTTGTTCCTGATCAATGCGCACTTCGAGCCGCTGCCGTTTGTTTTGCCCGGCGAG
Source organism: Chthoniobacterales bacterium (assembly GCA_035644055.1). Taxonomy (GTDB): domain Bacteria; phylum Verrucomicrobiota; class Verrucomicrobiia; order Chthoniobacterales; family UBA10450; genus AV80. The sequence goes on along the minus strand of DASQPH010000013.1, from coordinate 28,157 downwards.
GAACATCTCGAATGGGTGCTCATTCTCGACACGGCAGAGGAGCACGGCTTTTTGGCCGAGCCGCAGAAGTTCGCCTCGGGCGACGACGTGGAATTGATCGGGCGAGGGATGAAGTTGCTGAAGCTCGCGACCGGAGCGCAGGCACAGGCGCGGCACGAATCGTGGAAGAAGCGCCAGGTGCAATTGCCGCGGGACGCAATGCCGGCCGCAAAACCGCCGCCGTTGCCGCAAGAGAAAAAAGAAACGACGTGAGGTCGAATTTTGGTAGGGCGAGACTCAGTCGAGCCGTGAAGAGAATCGTCACTGCACCTGGCGGCTCGACAGAGTCTCGCCCTACCAATTTGCGGCACGTCTCGTCATGATCCGCGCGGCGATTTTCGATCTCGACGGGACGCTCGTCGATTCAATCATCGGTGTTCTTTGCGGCGGATTTTCCGAAAATGCGCTGCGCGACGAAGGCGCCCTCGCGATTTATCGCGATCCTGCCGATCTGCTGGAGCACTATTATCGATCGCCGCTCGCGGGGTGATTGGAATTCGCTTCTGTAGCCGCGTCCCTGTGGGACGCGTAATCGCACGAACTCGTGTTTCTCTCGCGCGTCCCGCAGGGACGCGGCTACAGAAGAGACTAGTTTCGTCGCACTTCGAGTTGTCTGCGCAAAATCCAATGCAAGACGCCGAGCAGACCCAGCGTCGAGGCGATCAGCACGATCGTGTTGAAGACGAACAGGTCCACTTTCAAACCGAAATAGCGTTTCTCTTCGCCGAAGAAAACATTCAGCTTCCCGCCGCGCCGGTAATCGCTCTGCTCCATCTCGGCGTTTGAGACCAGATCGGAAACTTTTTGGTTCACGTAGAGTTGCTCGGCGGTCACGGGACCGACGGCGTCCTTGAACAGCTCGCGATTGAACGTTTTTCTGCCTCTGAGGATTTCGTCGATCAAGCCGAGATAACGATCCAACTGGTCGGCGGTCTTCGCCTCCAACCCGGACAGCATCGCCAGAATTTCCTTGAGATCGTTGAGCCGTTTCGTGTTTTCCGGGGTCTGGTTCTTCTGCTCGACGATGCGTTGCATCTCGGCGTTCACCCGCTCCTGTCGGCTCGTGAGCGGATTGAGCTTTGCCTGCGCCACGACCATCTCTTCGTAAGACCAGCGCATCGCGATGAACTGGCAGACGAACGGGACCTGCAACCGGCTGCTCATTTTCTTGCCCTCATCGGTATTCGGATGCTCGGAGAACCAGCGGGTAAAGGTGTAAACCAGTCCGAGGTTCCGGTTCATGTCCTCGTACTTGATGAGCGCGCCGCCCATGATGATCTGTGGAATCAAAACGAGCGGGACGATGTTCGACGCGGTTTTCGGATCGGCCACGAGACAGGAGACGACGAGACCAAGCGCGACGCCGCCCATCGCGGTCATAAACATGACGCCGAGATCGACCCAGAACATGCCGCGGATCTCGAGAATGTAATTGCCGATCAGGACAAAGAGAATGCATTGGACGACGGCGAAGAAGCCAAGCGACATGAACTTCGAGAAAACGTAGTAGGGCAGGCGGACGTTGAGATTGCGCTCGCGCTGAAGGACGGCCCGATCGCGGATGATGTCGTCCGCACTATTCGTTAGGCCGAGGAACATCGCGACGATGAGGCTGAGGAAAAGAAACGTCGGGATATGGTAGGCGGACGCGTAATCATATTCGCCGCGCTCGGAATAACGAAGGATCGTGGCGATCAGGAGCGCAAGGACCGGCGCGACGCCGATGGTGATGAGGAGGTTGGCGCGGTTCCGAAGTTTGCTCATGAACGAGCGCTTCATCAGGGTGCGCAATTGCGTCCATTCATCGCGCCAACGCATGAAGAAGCGGCGTTTCACGGAAGGCGCGGGTGGCAATGCCGGCGCCGGCCCCCGCCGCAGCGAGACCTGCTTCACGTCCTGGATCAGCCGGAATGCTTCGTACTTGTCGCGCCAGAATTCCGGCGCATACCGGCGCGCGGCGACGAGCTGCCCGCGCGTGTTCTCTTCGTAAATAATGTCGCCGCTGATGTCGCGGAGCGGCGTTTCGAGAACGTCGAAAATAAATTCCGGCCTCGTGGTTCCGCAGGAGGGACACGCGCCCATGTCGGCGCCGAATTGATGCTGATGTTCCGCTTCCGCGAAATAACGGAGCATGTCGGTCGGCGTTCCGAAAAAGACGAGCCGCCCGCCTTTATCGAACAGGATCGCCTTGTGAAACATCTGGAAAAGTTTCGAGCTCGGCTGGTGGATCGTGACGATAATGATCTTGTTGTGGGCAAGGGCGCGGATGATTTCGATGACGTGCTCGGAATCTTTCGACGACAATCCGGAGGTGGGCTCGTCGAAGAGGTAAACGTCCGCCGAACCGATCATGTCGAGGCCGATGTTGAGCCGTTTTCGTTCGCCACCGCTGAGGGTTTTCTTGACCGGGCTGCCGACGATGCTGTCGCGCCGTTCGTTTAACCCGAGCTCGATCAATTTTCCTTCGAGTCGCCGGCTAAGATCGCGACCGGAAAGGTGCGGGGCGCGGATCGCCGCCGCGAACTCGAGGTTCTCGCCGATGGTGAGATGCTCGTCGAACGCGTCTTCCTGCGGGATGTAACTGATGTAGCCCTTGAGCTGATCGAGATTTTCGTAGAGCGGGCGATCGTTCAACAGCACCTGCCCCTGGCTCGCCTGAAGCTGGCCTCCGAGCACTTTCATGAGCGTGCTTTTGCCGGAGCCGCTCGCGCCCATCACGCAAACCAACTCGCCGCGATTCACCGAGAACGAAACGCCTTCGAGTCCGATCTCGTTGTTGCCGAATCGATGCGTGACGTCCACCACTTCGAGTGAGCGAATGATGTTGCGTTCTTCCTCGATGATTCGCTCGGAAAAATTGCAGCGCAGAAACTGGCCGACATCGATCCGGATCGTGTCGCCGTCCTGGAGCGGCGCCGTCGTGCGCACCGGCGTTTCGCCGACGAGGATCGGCCGGTCGGCGTCGATTACCTCGAGCGTGCCGACGCGCTTGTCGTAATCGCACAAAATTTTCAGGAGCACGTCGCCGCTGGTTCCGGGCGAGAGAAGAATGTCGTCTTCCTCGAGCATGCTCGGGTTATTCGAGACGAGATATTCGGACTTGGACGCCTTGAGTTGGAACCGGCCGCCCATGGCGCGCGCGCGCCGGCGCAGATCCATCAGGTCCATCTCGCTGTCGTTGTGGAAAACGATCTTGTCTTCAAGCATCGCCTCGACCGCCGTGCCCGCTTTCAGCTTTGTGCCGTTGAGGACGGCGTTCACGTCGCGAAGCGCTTTCACGCGCACCTTCAAACCGAACGTGACTTCGAGTGCGCTTTCGCGCGAACGCGAGCGCTCGAGCTGCACTTCATCCGCGTCCTTGTGGACGCGCACGAAAATCTGCGGCAACGAGACATTTTTCTTCGCATTGAAATACGCCGCCAATTCCTGGTAGGTCAGGAACTGGTCGCCGACCAGAATGCGTTGGCCAGGATAAATCCGGCAAAAACCTCCGCGCGCGAGCGGTCGTCCGCGGACCGAGATCGTCTGCCCGGTGTAATTCTTGAGCAGGATCAGGTCGTGATAACGAAACGCCAGGAGCCGATCGTTTGCGGTCAGGCTCTTGAGGACCACGTCGGCCGCGCCATTCGTCCCGAACGAAACCGATTCCAGCGGCGACGCGCCCCGTTGGTAAATCGACGCGTCCGCATCTTCCGACGCATTGAGTTGATAGACGATATCGATCGCCTGCGCCGCCATCCCGAGCTGCGACATGAACGAGTAAAACGCGACGACCTGTTCCTGTTTCAGCCCCGCCTGCGAAATCAGGTCGTAAAGCTGGACGCCGAGCATGATCTTGCGGTCCGTGCTGAGCTGCGCCGAAAGCTTTTGCGCCATCGCCGAGAGGTCCTGTTGTTCGTAGAGCGCCTGGCGAAATAGTTGCCGCAGCTCGGAGTAAACCGCTTCCGGGTAATCGTAACGAAGGAACCCGAGGCTCGAGTCGATTTCTTCCTCGAGCAACACGCCGTCGGCTTTCGAAAAACTTGCCAGCACCTGGATGAGGAGGGGCAGGAGGTTCGGCCCTTCCGCGACACTGCGCGGCTTCCGTAACGCCCGCCGCATCCAGCGCCGGCTCCGCCGTTGAATCCGGTACGCGAACGGCGTCACTTTTTGCACCGCGCGATCGATCTTATCTGCGACTTTGGTCAGGGCCGTCATCTTGCCGGGGTCGGGCGGAAATTACCGCACGGAGAGGGTAACCGCAATGCAGGGGCGGAACTGGTCACTGATCACTCGTCCCTGGTCACTTCCCGGTTTTGCATTGCCAAGAGATCATGTTAGCGTTTTCCGCCTGACAAAAACGGGCTTTTAATCTCATGGCCCAGCCTGATCGCAATTCTCAAAAAGAGAAACCACCTCGCGGAAACGAACCGAGCTTTAACTGGCGCGGCGTCATCCTCATTGCCATCGCGTTTGCTCTCATCGGACTCGGTTTCCTTTTCCGAAACGGACCTTACGCGAGTTTCGAGGACGTTCCGTATAACCGCTTTGTCGAGCTGCTCGAGAACAAGCAGATCGTTAACGACAAGAATTATCCGCTCCAGCTGGTTTACCAGGAAGGGCAGCCGACCCAGACATTGCGCGGCGCTTACATCAAACAGGCCATCGGGCCCAATGGCGCGCAGCAGGTTCCGTTTCGCACCACCGTCGCGCTGAATTTTGCGACCGATCTTCAGGAGAAACTTCGGCAGGCGGGCATCACCCCGGCGATCAAGACCGATTCAACTTTGATCGCCCAGACGCTCGTCGGATTCCTGCCGATCGCGCTCTTCCTGCTCGTTCTCTATTTCCTGTTTCGCCAGCAGATCCGCATGGCGGGCAAGGGCGCGCTGAACTTCGGCAAATCGAAGGCGCGGATGCTGGCGCGCGATAAAAACAAGATCACGTTCAAGGACGTCGCCGGCGTCGAGGAAGCCAAGGATGAGGTCCAGGAGCTGGTCGAATTTTTGCGCGACCCGAAAAAGTTTCAGAAGCTCGGCGGCCGGATTCCGAAAGGCGTGTTGCTTGTTGGCCCGCCCGGAACCGGCAAGACGCTCCTGGCGCGCGCCATCGCCGGCGAAGCGGACGTGCCATTCTTTTCGATCAGCGGTTCTGATTTCGTGGAAATGTTCGTCGGCGTCGGCGCCTCGCGCGTGCGCGACATGTTTGAGCAGGGAAAGAAATCCGCGCCGTGCATTATTTTCATCGACGAAATCGACGCGGTCGGCCGGCATCGCGGCCACGGCGTTGGCGGCGGGCATGACGAGCGCGAGCAAACGTTGAATGCGTTACTCGTCGAGATGGACGGCTTCGACACGCAGGAAGGCGTCATTATTATCGCCGCCACCAACCGGCCCGACGTGCTCGATCCGGCGCTGCTTCGTCCCGGCCGTTTCGATCGCCAAATCACCGTGAATTTGCCGGATGTGAAAGGCCGCGAAGAAATTTTGCGCGTCCATTCCAAGAAAGTGAAGCTGGCGGAAGGCGTCGATCTTCAGGTTGTGGCGCGGGGCACTCCCGGATATTCGGGCGCGGAATTGGCGAACGTCATTAACGAAGCCGCGCTCCTCGCGGCACGTCGCGGATTAAAAGGCATCACACTCAAGGAATTGGAAGAAGCGCGCGACAAAGTTCGCTGGGGCAAGGAACGCCGCTCGATGGCGTTGAGCGAAAAAGAAAAAACCAATACTGCTTATCACGAAGCCGGTCACGCCTTGCTCCTCGAATTGCTCGAGCACACCGAGCCGCTTCACAAAGTCACAATCATTCCGCGCGGTCCATCGCTTGGTTCCACAATGTGGTTGCCCGAAGAGGACAAGTACACCAATCGCAAGAACGAACTGATCGCCGGCTTGGTTGTGGGAATGGGCGGTCGCGTCGCGGAAGAGATTGTTTTCGGTGACGTCACCAATGGCGCTCGCGGCGACATCAAACAGGCGACGGCCATCGCTCGCCGGATGGTTTGCGAATGGGGAATGAGCGAGAAGATGGGCATGGTCGAGTACGGCGAGCACGAGGATTACGTCTTCCTCGGCCGCGACATCTCGCGGGCTCGCGATTACTCGGAAGCGACCGCCGAACAAATCGACGGCGAAGTTCGCAAGTTGATCGACGGTGCCTATCAGACCGCGAAGCAAGTCCTGACGAAACACCGCGACCATCTCGAGGCCATCGCCAAGGCGTTGCTCGAGTACGAGACTCTCGACGGCCAACAGATCAAAGAGATCCTCGAGCACGGTCGCCTCATCAATCCACCTCCCGGCGCGCCTCCACCTGCGCAGAAAATGCCACCCGAAAAACCGCCGAAACAGGTCGTCGTCGCTCCCGATGTGACGCCGCCGCTTCCCGGCGCGTTAGGCGGTGCTCCGGCCTAACTGCGTGAAGGTTGCGTTCATCAAGCCGCCCATCGGCGGCATATTGGGGTTGGAGATGCTCACGTTTGTTGAGCCGCTCGGCCCGATCTGTGTCGCGGCGTGTCTGGAGCGCGACGGGCACGAATGCAAAGTCATCGATTTTCGAATTGACGGTGCGGAAAACGGGATGGCTATTTGCAAGGCGTTCGGGCCGGATGTCGTCGGCCTGCAATGTAATTTCACGACGGAACGGAAACGGACCATTCGTCTCGCTGAACGGATCAAAAGAGAAATGCCGGGCGCGTTCGTTCTCGTGGGAGGCCACGATGCCTCGCGCGATCCGGATTGGTTCCATCACACCGCGGTCGACGCGATTGCGGTCGGTGACGGCGAAGAGATCATGCCGGCAATGGTGGAAGCGCTCGCTTCAGGCGGCGACCTTCGCAAAGTGCCGGGATTGCTCTTGCACGGACCGGACGGTTGGATCGACACCGGTCATGCTCCGGCCCGCGCGAATCTCGACGACTATCCGTTCCCGGCGCGCCATCTCATCGCCCATTACGCGGACAAGTATTACATCAACTTCCGTAAACCACTGGCGTTGCTCGAGACGGCGCGCGGGTGCCCGTTTAAATGCAATTTTTGTTCGGTCTGGAAATTCCACGAGAGCACGTTTCGGGAAAAGTCGCCGGCCCGTGTCGTGGAAGAGCTGAAGACGATCACCGCTCCGAACATCTTCGTCACCGATGACATTTTTTGGCTCAACGCCAAGCGCGGCGAAGAAATGGCGCGACAGATCAAGGCGGCCGGCATCAAGAAATACTTCACCGTCCAGACCCGCACCGACATCATCGTCCGATTCCCGCATCTGGTGGAGATGTGGAAAGACTGCGGCAGCCTCGCCATTTTCCTTGGGCTCGAATCGGTCACCGATGAAGGCCTCAAATTGGTCAACAAAAAGAACAAGGCGTGCAACAACGTTAAAGCGATCGAGATTCTCAAAGACCTCGGCGTCGGTTTCACGCCCAACTTCATTGTCGATCCGGCGTGGGGCCCGGATGATTTCGCCCGGCTCCGCGAATGGATCGCGCAGATGGGCGCGTACAACAGCGGCTTCTCCATTCTTACACCGCTCCCCGGCACCGATCTCTGGCACGCCGCCGAAAAAAATCTCACGACGAAGAACTGGGAGATGTTCGATATTGTGCACGCGGTCCTGCCGACCACGCTTCCGCTCGACCAGTTTTATCACGAATACACCGGTCTTTGGCGGCACGTTCTTGATGTCCGCTACAAGAATAAGGGCAAACTCAAGACCTACGTGCAACTGGGCGCCGCTCTCGCCACCCGCAAAGTTTCTGTCCGGGCGCTGAAGAAGGGCATGAACATGGCCAAGGTCTTCAGCAAGCCGGAGACGTTCCTCCGCGCCCACCAGTTCACCGAGACAGCGGCCTAGAAAGGCCCGAATCGCGCAGCAGAAATTGTAGGGCAGGCGCTCCGCCTGCCGAACGCGATGGCAACCGGAGCGGTTGCCCTACAATCTGCCGCTATTTCGGCGAGCGGGAATCGGCGTGGGTCTTCACTTCGTGCCGCTGTTTCTCAACGACGCGCCGCAGTTCGCGCTCCATCGTTTTGAAAGCGTCATGGATCACTTTCGTAAGCGGCGCGTAGGAGCCGTTGTCCATACCTTTTTCGTCGGAGACCAATTCGTGTCCCGGCGGGACCGTCACATCGATGCGAACCCGGAACGGATTTCCTTTTTGATGCGCGCGGTTTGGCTGCTCGATGGCCACGTCGCAGCGATTGATGTGATCGCAGAATTTTTCCAGGCGTGCCGCTTTCTCCATGACGAATTGATCGATGTCGTCGGATTTCGCGACGCCGCGGTAGGTGATGTTTACAGGTAGTTGCATAAAATGACCGGCGCGGGGGCGAACCGCCAGGGTGCGCAAATCTAGAGCGGTTGTAACGACCGAAAATGGCCGGGCAATTTCGCGGGCTCGATTTTCACAAGGTCGGATTTCACATGCTCGACGATGCGATCGCGAATTTCCGGCGGGAGTTGATCGACGACGGCGGAATGAATCGACGCCGGGGCGGCGAACGACCAGCCGTCCTTCCCTTCGCGCTGAACCACGTCGACAATACTGTCTGCGAGCTGCTTCACGATCCGCCGCTCGGATTCGTTTTCGATGCCCGTTCGTTCCGCGATCGAATTCATCTGGCCTGGCGCCGCGCCGCTGGGAAACGCGCCGGCCTGATCCGTCATTTTGTCCTGGTAACGTCCGTGCGCTTCAGTGGTGTCGAAGGCCTGGACGAGCTGGAGGCTCGGGCCGCGCGTCGGCGTTGGGTTTACTCGATAGGCTTTGAGGGTGCCGCGATCCGTCACGATGATCAGAGAAGTCGGTGTCATGTTGCTAAGAATGGTTCGCAGACCGGAAGCGTTCCGGTTCGATTAAACGATGCGGCTGATCGCGGCGGATGACAAGGCCGTCGTTCGCGCGTAGGAATGTTTCCATGAGCAAGCGCACGAAAAAAAATGACGTCACCCGGTTGATCGTGGCGGCGAGCGAACATGATCCCGACATGCTCTACGCGACGCGGTTCTTCGCGCCGGACGCTTTCATTTTTTTGGAGGAACGCGGGAAGCGAACGCTCGTGTTGAGCGATCTGGAGATCGATCGCGCCCGCAAACAGGCGCAGGCAGACGAATTTGTTTCCTACAGCGCGCTCGAACGCGAAGTGCAGGGGAACCAGAGGATGGCGCCAGCCTACGAAAAGGTGCTTTCGCATTTTCTGCGCAAGCGCGGGGTGCGTTCGGCCGTGGTCCCGGCAAATTTCCCGCTTGGGTTCGCGCAGGAATTGGCGGCATCGAACATCCAATTACGAACTACGAACGGACTTTTCTGGCCGGAGCGCGAAGCGAAAACGGACGAGGAATTGAAGCTAATGCGGCGGGCGTTGCAGATCACAGAAGCGGGAATGGCGCGCGCGATGGAGGTGCTGAAGGCATCGAAACCAGGTGCGGCCAAAAAATTAATGTGGTCGGGAAAGACGCTGACGTCGGAACTTCTGCGCGCGGAAATCGATTCAGCGATTTTGCGCGCGGGCGGGTTGCCGGCGAACACGATCGTGGCCGGCGGCGACCAAGCCTGCGATCCGCACGAGCGCGGCTCGGGGCCGCTGAAAGCGAACTCACTGATCATTCTCGATATCTTTCCGCGGGACGCGAAGAGCGGGTACTTTGGCGATATGACGCGAACGGTCGTGCGCGGTCGTGCGAGCGACGGACAGCGGCGCTTGTGGGAAACGGTGCGCGAAGGCCAGGAATTGGCGCTCCGGAAAATGAAGCCGGGCGTGGACGGCCTTGAGCTGCATAACGCGGTGAAACAATTTTTCACCGATCGCGGTTTTCCGACAGAAGTACGCGACGGCAAACAAGTCGGCTTTTTTCACGGCACGGGCCACGGATTGGGCTTGGAAATTCACGAGTTCCCGCGGTTCCAGAAAACGGTGTTCAAAGTTGGACAAGTCCTGACGGTCGAGCCGGGCCTCTATTATCCGGGGCTCGGCGGCGTTCGGATCGAAGATGTGGCGGTCGTGACAAAATCGGGGAATCGACTGCTCTCGCGCTTCGAAAAGCGGGTGGAGATTTGACGCCCTCCGCGAATGAACGGATGCGGCTCGGGGCGGTCTAATCTTACAACGACGTAGTCCGAGCGAAGTCGAGGCGCCTCTCGCAGACAGAGAGGCTCTTCGACTTCGTTTTACATCTAGAACAATATGACCCTCGCTTACATTTACGGTTACGGATACGGGATCGGCTCCAACTGGCTGATTCTCGTCGGCATTCCGCTGATCATCGGGCTCATCGCGCAATTTCGGGTGAGCAGCGCTTTCAAGAAATGGGGCGCAGTTCGCGCCAGCGCGAATATCACCGGCGCGGAAGCGGCGCGCGAGATTCTGGCGGCGGCGAAAATCAGCGACGTGCAGGTCGTCGAGACGAACGATTTCCTGGGCGATCACTACGATCCGACCAGCAAGCGCCTCTGCCTTTCGAAGAATGTTTATAACACGCCGTCTGTGGCCGCGCTCGGGATCGCGGCGCATGAAACTGGTCACGCGATCCAGCATGCGGCGGCTTACGCGCCGCTGAAAATGCGGATGGCGATTGTGCCAGTCACACAGATCGCGTCCAACATGCTGCCCTTTGTGATTATCGGCGGCTTGATCTTCCACATGATGGGGCTGATCACGCTCGGGATTTATTGCTATCTCATCCTGCTGGCGTTCCAGTTGATTACCTTGCCGGTCGAGTTCGACGCGTCGCGCCGGGCGAAAATCATTTTGCAGCAGATGGGGATCGTGCAGCCGGGCGAGGAAGTTCTGGGCGTGAACAAGGTCCTGAACGCCGCCGCGCTCACCTACGTCGCCGCGTTCATCGCGACCCTGGGCAACCTCCTCTATCTGCTCACCGTCCGCGATCGCCGCTAAATCGCGTGGCGACCCAGAAAAAGATGAATCCCACAATCGCCCTCCCATCGGCGTCGCGGAATCGCTTTGCCGAATTTCTGTCGTCGGCTACCAGGCGGCGTGTTAAGCCTAAGCGGGACGCGATGGAACAGCCGAGATCGGACGAAGACCAGCAATTGGTCGCGCGCACCCAGGCGGGCGAGGCTGCAGCGTTCGACGAGCTGGTGGTCAAGTATACGCCCCGCCTTTACGGCTTGGTTTACAACATGACCTCGAACCACGAGGACACGAACGACCTGCTCCAGGACATTTTTTCGAAGGCCTACAAGTCGATCGGCGGGTTCCGGGGCAAATCGTCGTTTTACACCTGGATTCACTCGATCGCGGTCAACATGACCCTGAACTTCCTCAAGAAGCGCGGCCGGCGTTTCCACCTGAGCCTCGACGACATGGACGGCAGCGTCCAAAACGACAAGGAATTTCTCGAGCTCACGGCCACGACGAGTCCGGTGCGCGAAGCAGACTTGTCCGAGCTCCAGCGAAGATTGAACGAGTCCATGATGAAATTGTCTGATGAACACAGAGCCGTGGTCACCATGTTTCATATTCAGGGGATGCCCCATGCTGAGATCAGTAAGATCTTGAAAGTGTCCGAAGGCACGGTACGTTCCCGGCTCTTTTACGCGAACCGCCAATTGCAGAATTATCTGGACGAATTCCGGAAGAACCCTGTTTCCTAAACAACCCGCAGCATGGATCCATTAAGCGAAGAACAAATCGGCAAACTTTTGCGGCTGAAAAAGTATGAGCAGCCGCCGCCGGCTTACTTCGAGAATTTCCTCCACGAATTTCATCGCCGGCAGCGGGACGAGCTTCTCCGCGAACCTGTCTGGCGCATCGCGTTGCAGCGCACCCAGGATTTCCTGTTCCGGCTCAATATTCCGGGGCTCGCATCTTACCCGGCTTTGGCAACGGCGTTGGTTATCTGCGCGGCCGTCATTTCCCTTAAAGTTTATCAGACCCCCGAGACCGTGAATGTCGCGGCCCAGAATCGGACTCCGGTCGTGGCGACGACGTCCCTGCCGAATTCGAACTGGAGCCTCTCCAATCCGGTCACGACCCGCGACCTTGGCCCATCACTTGTGCGCACTGTCAAAGACAGCTCCAAAACTCACCGGGTCGCGGCGCCACCGCGCTACGTGCTGGATAGTACCCCAGTGAGTTATGAGGCCGCTTTCAGGTTCTAACCGCCGGGCCTTTTCTCCGGTGAAGTCGGCCCGTTTCGCTGTAGCCACTGCGTTCGCTCTTTGCACGACCTTCGTTTACGCCGACGAAGCCACGCCGGCTTCAGTTCCGGCCCAATCGTCGGAACCGTCGACCGCGTCGATCAGCCGCGAAGTAAAAGAGATTTTCGAGAAGTCGGGCAAAGCCGTGGTCAAAATCCGCGGCACGGATGAACACGGCGATTTGTCCGGGACCGGATTTTTCATCGATCCGACCGGCATGATTTATACCGCCTATTCCGTCGGCGGCGACACCGACAATCTGACGGTCGAGTTCGATGGCAAAACTTACCCGGCCCGCCTGATGATGGCCGATCTGCGCAGCGGCATCGCGATCCTGAAAGCGGACATCGCGACGCCGGCGTTGCCAATCGGGAAATCGGAAACAATGGAAGTTGCGACGCCCGTCATGGCGATCGGTTATCCGCTTGATCTTCCCTCCACGCCGAGCTTCGGAATGGTCGCCGGGTTCGACCGAAAATTTCTCGACCGCTATTTTTCCACGACCCATGTCCGGGTGAACCTGCCCACGCAACGCGGTGAAGCCGGCGCGCCGCTCCTGAATTTCAAGGGCGAAGTCGTCGGCATCCTGGTGGCGCAAATCGAAAATGGTTCTGCCTGTTACGCACTGCCGATCGATGCCGCGGAAAAAATTCGAAACGATTTCATCCGCTTCGGCGAAGCGCGCCACGGGTGGATCGGCATCAACGTCACCCAGGCGCCAAAGCCAATTGACGGCTCGACCGCCGAGATGACGGAGATGATGAAAGACACGCCAGCTTACGGTTCCGGAATCAAGCCTGGAGACATACTTCTTCAGGTTGGAAACATGAAGGTGCGCCAGCCTGAAGACGTCATCGACGCGTCATTCTTCCTTACCGCCGGCGACAACGTGCCCATCACAGTGATGCGCGGGAACGAGAAGATGACCTTTGAAGTCAAAGCCGACTGCCATCCCTTGAGTCCCTGCGCACCAAAAGCGGCGACCTTGAGTCCCGCTCAGGGAATTCCGTTGCAGATCGACGCGACGCGGCGCACGCCCTAGCGCGACCGGTCGTTAGGCGAAAGCTAAAATCGCCCGCTGCCGTGGCTCAATGGAGCTGCCGCGCTTTTTCGATCCACCAGGGCAAGATCGCCATCGAAGTCGCGTCGAAAAATCCATGCGCGATCACTGCGGGCCAGATCGAGCGATGCACCACGATGATCGCGCCGAGGAACAGGCCGAGAATTCCGGCTGCGATTGCCGCAAGTATTCCCATCTGAATGTGCATGAATCCAAAAGCGAGCGCGATCAGCCCCACCGCCAGACATTGGCCGCGCCAGGAATCGAAAACCCGTGGCCAGAGAACGCGCATCGCGGCCAGGGTTCCGGCGCGCCACATCTCTTCGCGCAATCCGGCGACGACGAAACTAACGAGCGTAATCGTTAACCAATAGTAAGTGGGATTGTCCCGCATTGCGCTCACGCTTACGAGCACGTCGATGTCGGGCCGATTCGCATTCAGATATTCCTGCACCTTTTCCGGCGTCATCGTTCGGGTGGCGGCCAGAACAATGACCACGGCGACTGAGACCATGACGAGCCCGATTCGGATACTAATCGAATAGACGAGTCCGAGCGGAGCGACCCACCAGCCCGGCCGCCAGGGCAACATTAGTTGCTCGCGGGAAGCGCGGGAAATCAGGCACGCCAACGCGAAAAAGATCGAAAACAAAAGAAGCTCGAATCCAGAAACCCAGAGAAGCCCGCGGGCGCTGCCGGACAAAGCTGGTCCGCGCGAAGAGTGGCCGACGCCGAGCCGCACGAGCAGACCCAGCGCGGGATACACGCCGATCAAGAGCAGATGAATCCACCAGCGCCAACGCGGCGTTTGCCGCACAACTGGAATAGGCGGCGGCGTTTCCGCGGCTTGGATCGGAAAATTGGACTCGGTCACCTGCGTTACCTGGTGGGACGCAGACGCCGGTAACGCAGCGACACGATCTGCGCGTTACTTCCGGTAAACGCTCTTCGAGTCTTTTGCGTAGGTCGTCGTCTTCTCGCGCGGGCCGCCCCATTTGATGGTGACCGAGGCGCTCACGATATCGACGTGGGCATCATAAGCTCCGATGAGCTGATGGCCCTGGCTGTCGGTGAAGTCGGAATTCGGGTCGGAAACAAAGATATGGGTGTAGCCGACGTCCAGATCGAGCCAGTCACGCGGTGAATACTTGGCGCCGACGGCGAGCCAGATGCGATTGTTGTCCGGGATACGCGGGGTCCGCAATTCGGCGCTCTGGATCGGCGTCTCGTCGTAAGCGACGCCGGTGCGCAAAGTCAGGGCCTTGCAGGCATACCATTCAAACCCCAGCGAGTAACGCATCGAATCCTCGTACTGGATGTTCAGGATTGTCGGCGGCGTGCCGGGATTCGCGAACACGATCGGCACGGCTTGGAGACGACTCCAATTAGTCCAGGTGACGTCCCCCATGACCGCGTAATTTTTCAGGAACCGCTGATAAAGGCTGACGTGCAGAATGTCCGGCAGCGGCAATTCCGCGGTGACACCCTGATTGAAGAAGACGGCCTGGAACGCGCCGGGCTGTGGAAATGCCGGTAACGGCGGCGCGCCGGGCGCGGCGATTAAGGGCACGCGGCGGAATTCCGCGTCGCCTTCGAGCGTGTGATCGATCTTTGAGCGAAAGCTGACGCCGATCCGGCCGTCCTGCAGGAAATCGTCTTCGCCTTCACCCGTCTTCCGATATTCGAGCAGTGCGCCGACCGTGAAACCGTAATCCCAGTCGTCGCCGGTAATCTCGGTTACGCCATCGCGTCCGCCCGGGACAAATCCCGCGTTGGTATAGGCGGCGCGGGTCGCCGCAATAATCCCGGGAATCGCTGCCGCCGGCACGCCTTGCGCGGCGAGCGCTGCGGGCAAAGCCGCGTAGAATTGTCCGAGCGGCGCCTGGGCGGCGAGCCCGAAATCGATCGCCTGACTCAGGCGGGCCGAGGCGTATTGAATATCGAGCCCGGCCCCGAGCGAGAAGCGGTCGTAGCGCCAGGCGAGGGTGGGTTGAATATCAATCGTAGTTAGCTTCGTGCGGAGAGCGGCATAACGGCCGACCCAGTCCGGCTGGTAATCGGTTTCCAATCCGAAGGGCGTGAAGACTCCCACGCCAACGGTGATGTCGCCGTAGCTACTGTTCCGGAGGAGCGGTTGCGACAGATACATATTGCCGAGAATGTGATTCACGCCGGCGTTTCCACCGTTGCCGCCGAGAACCGGCAATCCATTGAACGGTGTGCCTGGCAAATTATAGCGGGAACCCCGATCCGTGTATTCATCCGACGGGATGATGGCGTGCAGGCCCATCTGGAATTCGCCGTAGTCGAGCCGGGCGAGGCCGGCCGGATTGAAGAACAATGTGGATGCGTCCTCGGCGCTCGCGGCGCCGCCGGCGAAAGCGGTGCCGAGGCTGCTCACGCTTTGTTCGCTTAGCTGGAAACTGCCAGCGCGAACCGTAAGCGGAAGGGTTGAAATGAGGAGACAGAAAACGACGCGGGAAAGGATGGATTGACGCACGAAGGATGTGGCTATCCGTCCCGGTCGCGAATGACAATCCTAAAGTGCGGAAATTTCCCGGTTAATCGCCGAGCATTTTCCTGAATCCGCTCTCGCTCAGGACGCGCACGCCGAGCTTCTTTGCCTTGTCGAGTTTGCTGCCCGCTTCCTCGCCGGCCAGGACGTAGCTCGTTTTCTTACTCACGCTTCCGCTGACCTTTCCGCCACGGGCTCGGATCAATTCGGCAATTTCATCGCGCGCCTGGCTCAGCGTGCCGGTAATGACCCAGGTCGTGTTTTTAAATCCGGGCGCGGCGCCTTCGACTTTCGGTTCGGCGTCAAAACGCAGTCCGGCCTTCCGCAGTTTCTCGATGACCGCCTGGTTGTGCGGTTCGCGAAAGAATTCATGAATGCTGCGACCAACGACTTCACCCACGTCGGGGATCTGTTGCAATTCCTCGACGGAACTGGCCGCGATCGCGTCGAGGTTCGGGAAGTGGTCCGCCAACGCCCGCGAAGCACTGACGCCGACATGTAAGATTCCGAGTCCAAACAGGAGCCGCCAGAGCGGACGCGATTTACTTCGCTCGATCGCGTCGATCAAATTCGCGACGCTTTTTTCGCCCATCCGTTCCAGCTCGAGCAGCGTTTCAGTCTTGAGCGCATAAATGTCGCCGACATCCGCGAGCAGTTTTTGCGAGACGAGTTGATTCACCACCGCTTCGCCAAACCCCTCAATGTCCATCGCGCCGCGCGAAGCGAAATGCTCGATCCGCCGCCGGACCTGCGCGGGACACTGGCTGTTCACGCAGCGGATTGCGACCTGGCCTTCATCTTTCACGACTGCGCTCCCGCATTCCGGACAATGCTTCGGCATTCGGAATTTCTTTTCGGTGCCTTTCCGAAGATCGGTGCGGACGCTCACCACCGCGGGAATGACTTCGCCGGCTTTCTCAATCAGGACCGTGTCGCCGATCCGAATATCTTTCCGTGCGATTTCCTCTTCGTTATGGAGCGTGGCGCGGCTCACCGTGCTGCCGCTCACCACCACCGGCTCGAGCGCAGCGACAGGTGTCAGCGTTCCCGTCCGCCCGACCTGCACCAGAATATCGAGCAGCTTCGTCTCCACGCGTTCCGCCTCGTACTTGAATGCGATCGCCCAGCGCGGCGATTTGGCGGTGAAGCCGAGCACCTCGCGTTGCCCGAACGAATCCACTTTCACGACGGCGCCGTCGGTTTGGTAAACGAAATCGTGGCGAACCCGATCGAGCTCGTGAATCGCGCGCAGAATCTCTTCGACCGATTCCGCGAGCCACCATTTCTTGCTACCCGGCAATCCAAGTTTTTTCAGTAACGCGAAAAGCTCCGAATGCTTGTCGAGTGTGAGCCCTTCGATCAGCCCTGTCCCATAACAAACGACACCGAGCGGGCGCTTCGCCGCAATCGCCGGATCGAGCTGTTTCAACGATCCAGCCGCTGCATTCCGCGGATTCGCAAATTCCGGCAGGCCCGCCTCGCGCCGTTCTGCATTCAGTTTCGCGAACCCTGCTTTGTTCAGATACGCTTCGCCGCGAACTTCGAGAATCTTCGGAACGTTGCCCTTCAACTGCTTCGGCACCGCCCGAATCGTCAGAATGTTTTGGGTGATATCGTCGCCCACCGTGCCGTCGCCGCGTGTCGCCGCGTAACGCAGTTGTCCTTTTTCGTAGAGCAACGAAACCGCCACGCCGTCCACCTTCGGCTCGATCACGACTGGGATTTTCTTGTTCGGCAGAAGGCGCTCGACCCGCCGGTAAAAATCCCTGACCTCTTCCTCGGAATAGGTGTTGTCGAGACTGAGCATCGGGACGCGATGCGTGACCTGGCCGAAACCCTTCAGCGGCTTGTCGCCGACTTGTTGCGTCGGTGAATCGGGCGCTGCCAGTTTCGGGAATTGTTTTTCCAGATCCTTTAGCTCGCGGTAAAGCGTGTCGTATTCGCGATCGCTAATGGTGGGCGCGGCTTCTTCATAATAGCGGCGGTTGTGTCCCTCGATATCGCGCCGCAATTGCCCGGTCCGCTTTGCAGCTTCTTTTTCGTCTAACCCCATCGCGCGATAATAACCATCAAGGAGCGGCGTCTTCCAAGCCGCCGTTTGAAATCGTTCGGTCCCGCAACGGCGGGACCGCTCCTTGATGCGCCCCTTGCAATCCGCGGCGATATGCGATTAAAAGCATTACCAACAAGTGAGCGAGCGCATCCTCGGCGTGGAAGGTGGCGGGACCAAGACCTCATGGGTGCTGGTCGAACACGAACCCGATTCGCTCCGCGTCATCGAGCAGGGGAAACTGCCGCCGTCGAATACGCGGCTCGTCTCGTCCGAGCAATTGCGCGCGATCTTTCAGCAGATGCCGCGGGAAACGGACCGCGTCGGGATGTTTCTCGCCGGATGCGCGACCGAAGACGATCGCAGCGCACTGAGAAAATTGGGCGCGGAAGTTTGGCCGAACACAAAGATCGTGGTGGGAAGCGACCGCGATTCCGGGCTCGCGGCGGCGCTGGGTCGTGGCGATGGGATCGTCGTCAATGCCGGCACTGGCGCCTCCGTCACGGGTCGGCGCAGCGATCGAATCGAAAAGGCAGGCGGTTGGGGACACATTCTTGGGGACGCGGGCGGCGGATATTCGCTGGCGCTGCAAGCGTTGCGATTCATTTTGCGCGAATACGATCTGCACCGCGGCGAGGCGCAGTTCACGGCCACGATTCTTCGTGCGCTCAGCCTGAATAGCCGCGACGAATTGGTGCGCTGGGCCCAGACCGCCGACAAGGACGACGTCGCCGGGCTGGCGCCGGTCGTTTTGGAATGCGCGATGAAGGGCGACGAAAGCGTGATGCGAATCGTCGAAGAAGGCGCGGGCGTGTTGAGCGAATACACCGCGGCCGTCGCGAACCGGCTCGGATTGCTCGCGCCCAAAGTGATCCTGCTCGGGGGGTTGTTTCAGCGCGACGGCGTTTATGTGCATGCTTTCAAGCGAAAGCTGAAAAAGAATCTGTCGGATGCGCGCGTCGCGATGAGCGAGCAATCGCCGGAACTCGGCGCGGCCTGGCTCGCCATGCAAATGGAGGAGCACGGCGCGGTGACGACGGTCAAAAAGAATGGCGAAGCGGAAAGCCTCGCCCGCGCGCTGACCGAACAACGCAATCCACGCTCGGAGAGCTTGGAAAAACTCAACGCCCGGCAATTAGTCGAGCTTTTCGTCGAGGAAGAAGGCTTCGTCCAGGAGGCGTTGCGGAAAGAACTGGAATCGCTCGCTCGCGCGCTCGAGATGGTCGCGAAGTCTTTGCGCAACGGCGGCCGGCTTTTTTATGCGGGCGCGGGAACGAGCGGGCGGCTCGGCGTTCTCGATGCGAGTGAGATTCCGCCGACGTTCGGCGCGTCGCCCGACATGGTACAGGGAATCATCGCGGGCGGAGTGACGGCGTTGTCGCGCAGCGTCGAGGGCGCGGAAGACGACCGCGGCAGCGGCGCGCTCGCTATCGAAGAACGCGGGGTGACCGGCAAAGATCTGGTTTGCGGAATCACGGCAAGCGGCCGGGCGCCGTTTGTTCTTGGCGCGCTGGCCGAAGCGAAGAAGCGCGGCGCGCAAGCGATCCTGCTGACGTGCAATCCGGAGCGCGAACGAGTTCCCGGTTGCGACTTGGAAATCGACCTCGCGACCGGCCCTGAATTACTGACTGGTTCAACCCGTTTGAAAGCCGGCACCGCCACGAAGGTCGCGCTCAACATCATCAGCACCGGCGCCATGATCGCGCTCGGCAAAGTGCGCGGGAACCTGATGATCGACGTGAATGCATCGAACGCGAAGCTACGCGATCGCGCCGTTCGGCTCGTCATGGAATTGGCAAAGTGCGATCAGGCCCAGGCCACGGAACGCCTGGAAGCGCACGACTGGCATGTCCGCGCCGCTCTGGGCGAAACGTAATTAGCGCTGCGCCACGAGGCGCGAACGATGAGCGCGATGATGCTTCGCGAGGTGGCGCGTGGTATGGCTGCGCTTCTTTACCTGCGCCGTGTGTTTCCGGTGATGCACGACGGGCTGAACGCTCTTGTTGTCTTCAGTCACGCGCTCAGTCATTAGCTCGCTCTCTCGGAAATCGTCACCGACGCGATACCGTGCGAAAACTTCCGGCGTCACCAGCCGCGAACAAACATCGCCGCTGTGGTAACGCAGCACGAATTTGTAAAGTCCCGCTTCCTTCGCCGTCCAATATTCCTCCGGCGGCACCAGGATCGGTTTCCGCGAAGTTCCCTTCGGCCCGCGAAAAACAAACGAATGGATGCCCTGGCAATCGACTACCTCCACGTAGGGCAGCTGACGGGATTGTTTTTCGACGACGATCGCGGCGAAGGCGCCACCGACGAAAAAGAGAGTGAGAATCGAAACAACAAGAAGTTTGAAGCGCATGGCGTTGATGAGTTGGCCGACAACCGGGTTGTAGTCGCTCCAAATCTGAGCCGCCAGTACTTTCTTCACATCACCATAAATTTCGTCGGCCTGAAAAAAGAAGGGCCCTTGCGAAAAATCTTTAAGCGCAACCGCCGCTCCGCAAACGAAGCAAAATAAACCAACTCAAAGGAAAACATATGCTTTGGACTATCTTTGTAATTCTTCTGATTCTGTGGCTGCTCGGCTTCACGGTCTTCCATATCGGCAGCTTGATTCACCTCGTGCTGGTGATCGCGCTGATCGTCTTGATCGTGAATTTGATCACGGGCCGGCGTTCGCTCTAGCGCTCGTGCGAGATGAAGCCCGCCGGAATTCTCGGGATCATTCTGATCGCGATCGGGATCGTCGCCTTCGCCTCCGGCGGTTACGTTAGCTACACGACGAAAGAGAACGTGGCGAAGCTCGGTCCGATCGAGATTAATAAACACGAGGAACATCCCGTGCCGCTCGGACCGATTATCGGCGGCGTCTGCCTTGTCGGCGGGATCATCCTCGTCGTGACCGGGAACAAGAAAACAGTCTAGCTGCTCGTCGGCGACGAGTTGAAGCTTCTCGAATTCCTGGAAGCCTGATTCAATGCCGCCGATGCGCTCGGCGGACCGCTCTGGAATACGCTGGCTCCTGGCCGAGCTGCCGGAATTGGTCACAAGCGGCGTTCTCACCCCGGAAACAGCCGACGCGCTCCGGCAACATTATTCGTCCCAGCCTGCCGGCGAACCGCGCCGGATCGGATTCATTCTCTCGGCCATTCTCGGCTCGTTGTTGGTCGGCGCGGGAATCATTCTTCTCGTCGCCCATAACTGGGATTTCCTGAGCCGGCCGATCCGCTGCGCGATAGCGTTTACGCCGCTGATCCTGAGCCAGGCTCTGGCCGTTTTCGTTCTGATCCGCCGAAATGGATCGGTGGCGTGGCGCGAGACCGCGGCAATCCTCAACGTTGCGGCCATCGGCACAGCGATCGCCCTCGTCAGTCAGACCTACCAAATCCAGGGCGACTTCGCGCGCTTCATCCTGGTCTGGATGATCCTTGCGCTGCCCATCGTTTATCTTTTTCAAACGAGCGTCGGTCTCTCCGCCTGGTTCGTCGGCGCCGCGGTTTGGGTTGTTTCGTCGAAACACGGCGATTTTTTTGGCGTGTATCCGAATGATCTCTGGGCCTGGCCTCTCTTGTTCCTCGGTCTGCCGGCTTTCGTCATGCTGCTTCGGCAAAACTGGAACGGCTACGGAACGCTGCTGGCCACGACGGCTCTCGCGATCGCCTGCGCTTTCTCGTTAGGCCAGACCGATGATATCGGGGCCCAATCTTTTTGGCGCTGTTCGTTCGCCGCCTACTGGTCGCTCGTTTATCTGGTGGGCGTCGTTTCGTTCGACGATTGGCGGCCGACGCGTTTCCATCCGTTCGTCGCGATCGGCTGGATCGGAATTCTATCGCTGGCCGTGTTCCTGAGTTTTCAGGATCAGTGGCGGAATCGCCAGTGGCAGAACGCGGTCGATTTCGTGCCGCGCCATTATCCGGACCTGCTCGCCGCGGGAATTCAGTTCGTCTGGATAACGGTTGCGCTCCTCTTGGCTGGTTACGCGTTGTGGAAGAAGAGAGAATCGAATCTCGCGCCGGCTGCGCTCACGCCGATCGTGGTGATCGCATGGCTAATTGCCAAGCAAACCGCCGATGGACTCGTCCCATTCCTGTCCCTCAACTTCTTTCTGCTCGCGCTGGGCGTTTACACTTTGCTGCGCGGAATTCGCAGCGGACGCGTCTTTGAAGCGAACCTCGGCATGGTTGTCATCGCCGTTCTTGCGACTGCGCGATTTTTCGACTCCGACCTCGAGTTCGTCGTCCGCGGCATTGCCTTCATCTTAATCGGCCTCGGTTTCCTCGTGACCAACCTGATCGTTTTCAAACGGAAGACGCGCGCATGAAATATTGGCGGCTTATCGTTTTCGTTTTGGTCGCGTTCGCCCAGCTCGCGGTCCCGGGCTCGCTCATTTGGAAACGCGAACACACTCTGCGGCAGGGCAACGTTTGGAAATTCCGGACCGCGCCCGTCGATCCAGTCGATGTCTTCCGCGGCCGTTACGTCGCGCTCCGGTTCGAAATCGAAAGCCAGGAAATTATTCCGCCGCGAGGTCTCGGCTATCGCCAGGCGGTTTTCGTCACGCTGCGGCAAAATGCGGAGGGTTTCGCCGAGATCGATCAAGTTTCCACGTCCAAACCGGTCGGCGACGATTTCTTCGAGGCGCAGCTCACCGGCAAGACCGTCTCTATGCCGTTCGACAAATATTGGGTAACGGAACGCGATGCTCCCGCCGCCGAAACTGCTTATAGCGCCCTGAGCCGCCGTGGAAACCAAAACGCGTACGTCAGCATTCGCGTTTTCCGCGGCGACGCCGCCATCGAACAGCTCTATCTCGATAATCAGCCGCTTGGCGATTATCTGCGCGGGCTAAAGTGATCCTTCTGTAGCCGTCGCCCTATGGGCGACGCTTTCCGCGAGCGGTCCCACTCTCGCGCTTCGCACAGCGAAGCGGCTACAGAAATTAGCCCCCCGCCTTCAGCACCGCGAACGTCTTGCTCCCTTTGCGATCGAGATAGAGCAACACGCCCTTCTTCGGATCCGCCTTGTTCAACGCCTCGCGGAACGACGCCAGGTTCGTGATCTTCTTCCCGTCCACTTCCGTGATCACATCTTCGCGCTGAATGTCCTGCGCGGCGGCGAGACTGTTGTCGGCCACATCCGTCACGATCACACCCTCGGTCACGCCGAGCTTCATCCGCAACGCCATTTCCTTGGTTAGCTCTTGCACCTGAAGCCCGAACTTGTTCGTTGACTCTTCCGGCTTCGATGGCGCCGGCGGCTTGATCTCGTTCGAGGCCTGGGAAATGTCGTTAGGCAATTCGCCGGTCGTCACCGGGATCTTCAAGGTCTGTCCCTTTCGCCAAACCGTCAGCTCGACGTTTTGGCCGATTTTCTTTTTCAAAATCTCACGCTGCAACTGCGTGTCGGTGGTGACCGCCGCTCCGTCGACCTGGGTAATCACGTCGAACGGTCGTAGCTCGCTTTTGTATGCTGGCGCGTCTGCTTCGATCGTCCGCACGACCACGCCTTTGTCGAGCCCCTTGAACAAATCGCGGATTTGCGGGTCGTCGCCTAACGACTCGATCCGGATCCCGAGCCACGGCCGCAGAATCTTGTGCCCGGAGATGAGCTGTTGCCCGATCTCGTTGGTCAGGTTGCTCGGAATCGCGAACCCGAGGCCGCGATTCAATCCGTTGATGAGAGTATTCATCCCGACCACTTTTCCGTCGATGTCGCAAAGCGGCCCGCCGCTGTTCCCGGGGTTGATCGACGCGTCCGTCTGCAGGTAATCCGAGATCGCATAGCCGCCGGTCGCGATCAATTTGCTCCGGCCTTTCCCGCTGATCACCCCGTAGGTGAATGTGTAATCGAGCTTGAACGGCGCCCCGATCGCGAACGCGAATTGCCCGACACGCACGTCGTCACTGTTCGCGAACTGCGCCACCGGCAGATTCGTCGCGTCGATCTTGATCACCGCGATGTCCGTTTTCTCGTCGGTCCCGACGATCTTCGCCTTGAATTCGCGGCCGTCCTTCAGCTTCACGTCGATCTCATCCGCGCCTTCGACGACGTGGAAGTTTGTGTAAATGAATCCGTCCTGCCGAGCGATGAACCCGGAGCCTTCGCTTTGGATCGGCTGCGGATTGCGCGGACCGCGTCGCGGCTGGCTCTCATCCTGAGGTTGCTGCTGCATGAACAGATCCTCGAGCGACGACATGTCGGGGCCGTCGTTCTTTTTCGTGACTTCGATAATGACGACCGTCGGGGCGATGATCTCGAATACTTTCGTGAATGCGCTGTTGAGCTGGTGGACCACGTCTTTGCCCGCGTCCGCCGCGGCTGGCGGGACGGTGGAAGTGGGACCGGATTCCGGTTGCGAAAGCGGCGGGGCGGCGCGGAGCGAGATGGCCGCGAGCGCGAGGACGAAAATCAGGACAGTGCGCATTATTCGGACTTGGACAGGTATTCTAGGGTAGCTGTTCAACCGCCAGCGCGCCTCTCTTTTCGGTCAGGATTTGGCGGATGGCCGCGCGGGGGTGGCGAACGCATTGACACGATGCTTAATGCCCTTAACTTTTCCGTCCACACATCGAAAATGCTCACTCTTGCCCAAGGGAAGAAGGATGGAAAAGAGTTCGTCTCGTTTGCTCCGGGCTATTGGCCCAGCACCCCGCCGGAACTCTGGAACGATTGGAAATGGCAGCTCAAAAACCGGGTCACGTCGCTGACCCAGCTCGAGCAGCACCTCGAACTTTCGAACGAAGAACGGAGCGGCGTGTTGCTCTCGGGCGACAAGCTCGCGCTCGCCGTTACTCCGCATTTTTTCAACCTGATCCCAGGCGATAATCCCGACGATCCGATCCGGCGTCAGGTCATTCCGCGGATCGAAGAAACGTCGACCTCGCCCTACGACATGGTGGATCCGTGCGGAGAAGATTCCCATATGCCGGTGCCGGGATTGGTCCATCGCTACCCGGACCGCGTGCTCTTTCTGGTCACCGATCGGTGCGCGAGCTATTGCCGTTATTGCACGCGGAGTCGTGTCGTCAGCGGCGTCGGCGAACAGGAATTGCATACCGATTTCGAGCAGGCTTTTCGCTACCTCGAGCAACACACCGAAGTCCGCGACGTTCTCCTTTCCGGCGGTGACGCGCTGATTTTCAGCGATGACAAACTCGAAGGCATCCTGAAACGCCTTCGTTCGATTCCGCACATCGAATTTGTCCGCATCGGAACCCGCGTCCCGATCTTCCTGCCGCAACGGATCACGCCCGAGCTTTGTGCGATGCTCGCCAAATACCATCCGCTCTGGATGAGCGTGCACGTTAATCACCCGCGTGAGCTGACCATTGAAGTGAAACAGGCCCTCGAACGCCTCGCCAACGCCGGCATCCCGCTCGGCAACCAAAGCGTCTTGCTCGCCGGCGTGAACGACGACATCGAGACGATGAAAACCCTCGTCCAAAAACTCCTGCTCTGCCGGGTCCGTCCGTACTATTTGTATCAGTGCGACCTGATCACCGGCTCCGCGCATCTGCGCTCGTCGGTCGCGAAAGGCATCGAGATCATCGAAGCGTTGCGCGGCCACACCACCGGCTACGGCGTTCCGCAATTCGTCATCGACGCTCCCGGCGGCGGCGGCAAAGTCCCGATCAATCCCGGCTACGTCCTCTATCACGACAACGAAAAAATCGTGATCCGCAATTACGAAGGCAAAATCTTCGAGTATCCCGAGAGCGGCGGCGATCAATCAGTCCAGTTCGCCCCACAACGCGAATACCACGACGAGTATTTGTATTCGTAGAAGCTATTTGGTTCGAAAAATGGGCAGTTGGACTTTATAGCGCTTACACAATGCGCAAGCCGATGTCGCGAAATTCCTCTAACAGTTTGATGAATGACGTTTCGATCGCGTCACCACCAAATCTGATCTGCTCATAATCCTTGCCGAAAATCGTGGGGTTGAAGCCGGCCCCTTCCTCCGTGATCAGAATCACGTGTTTGGCCTTGCCGTGAGCGTATGAAGCCTCCCCGGTGATCCAATCGTGCTCTGGGTTCTTGGTAATCAGTCCTAGGTAAATCGCTTGGCGTTCAATAAGACAGAGGACCTTGTCAGGAATTGCCTGCGCCGTATAACGCTCTGCTTCGACCACATCGATGCCGAGCAACGATAGGAATCGCTTTAACTTTTGAGCCAGAGCAGATGCCCTCGCGTCGAAGTGCCGACCTAAGAATACCGTTGGTTGCGGATACGTAGCGCGCTGACTGTCCGGTTGCGGAACCGGCGGTTTCCGCAATCCGAAAGCTGATTTCAGTTCTTCCTGCGCCAGCCGCACGAGGTCTGGATCTTTGCAGTCAACTTTCACCTCTAAGACATTGCCTGAGCAAGTTATGTCTGCGAAAAATGTTAGGTCATCTTTTCCTGCGTACCATTGGTCGCCGTCTAAATATTCGAACTTTCGCACCGATCTAAATACTTGACGAAATTCCTCCAACGAATGGGCGGTGATGCTTTCGAATGGATCGACTTTAATGCGTATTGCATATGGAAGGCTAGGCTTTGGCTTTAAGCCGCGCTTCAATGCGAATGCATCTACCGCCGCAAAAAGCTGTTCAAAATCAAGGTCTGGTGGCCAGATCGTGTATTTAATTTTAGTCTGCATAATCCGAGATTTTGAAATTCTTGAGAACTCGGCGCAGCTTCCGACTAATCGCGATTGTCATTGGGCGTTCAATCTTAATCAATTGCTTTTCTTTAAAGACGGGTGGCCGAATCTTTTCCGAACAGTACGCACATAATATTGTTCCATGAGGTATCGAACGTGAGTGTCCGATTATGAAGACCGTAAGAGAGATTCGTGAGGCAATCCGCAAGTTAGGGCCGAAAGAAGCGTGGCAGCTTGCGGGAGAGCGTCGGGAGTATCTCGACGATCTGTGGGACAAGGAGTTTGAAGAGGATGTGAATGCCGGCCGGCTCAATCAGGCGATTGCGCGGGCGCGCGAAGAATACGCAGGGGCGAAAACAGGTTCTGAATCTTGCGGCAGCTTTCATGCGGCTTTAGGATCGATCGATGAGCACGCTGGCTGAAATCGAGGCGGCTGCGGAGGCCTTGCCGGTGGAAGAAAAGCAGGAGCTGATTCGTTTTCTGACTTCGCGCTTGAACGGCGAAAAACCCACCGAACAGCAAACTGACCTGGCTGCGTTTTCAGGAACCGTGAAGTTACCGCAAGATCCACTTGCCTGGCAGCAACGCGTGCGCGGCGAGTGGGAATGACCGGCCTGCTAGACACCAACGTCGCGCTTTATCTTCTCGGCGGACGAATGCTCTCCCCGCTTCCGAGTGGCAGCTACGGCATTTCGGTCATAACGGAAATGGAGCTTCTCGCTTGGCCGTCGTTGACCGAAACGGAGGAAGACAGAATCCGCGAATTTCTCAAAGCCGTCACCGTTTGCGAATTGACCGCACCGATTCGGGCTCGAGCCGTGGAGTTGCGAAAACTGCAACACCTCAAACTGCCAGATGCCATCGTGTGCGCTACGGCGATGGAATTCGGCGTCGAGCTTTGGACCAACGATGTGGGCCTCACTCGAGTTCCAGCGCTCCGTTGCCGCTCCGTGAACCTTTCTGCTTAGTTGGTTCGTTCGTAAACAATCTCGCCGCCGATCACGGTCATGACGCACTTCGTCGTCAGGATTTCGGGCGCGGGGATTTCCATGATGTCTTTGGAGAGAACGGTGAAATCGGCCAGCTTGCCGAGCTCGATCGAGCCTTTGTCGGCTTCTTCGAAAGCGGCATAGGCGGCGTTGAAGGTGAATATTTTTAGCGCTTGCTCGCGGGTGAGCGCTTGCTCGGGATGCCAGCCGTCGGCCGATTCGCCCTTGATGCTTTTGCGAGTGACGGCGGCGTAGAATTCGATCATCGGTTCGCCGCGTTCGACGGGGGCATCGGAACCACCGCAAATGACGGCGCCGGATTTTTGCAGACTTTGCCAGGCGTAGGCGCCGGCGAGACGTTCCTGGCCGAGACGCGCCGGCGCGAAAAACAAATCGCTAATGGCGTGCGACGGTTGCATCGAAGCGATGATGGCGAGTTTGTAAAAACGAGAAAAATCTTGTGCGCTGAGAATCTGGGCGTGCTCAACGCGCCAGCGCGGCTCGCGGATTTTGCGCTCGTTAGGCGGCACTGCTTTCATCGCCTTTTCGTAGAGGTCGAGAATCACCCGGTTCGCGCGATCGCCGATGGCATGGGTCTCGATCTGGATCCCTTTGCGCAACGCTTCTTCGAAGATCGGCTGAAGCTCGGATTCTTTTTCCCTGAGGAAGCCGGACGTTTCGGGCGCGTCGGAGTAAGGCGCGAGCAACGCGGCGCCGCGGGAGCCGAGC
>DASQPH010000012.1:0-3494 GCA_035644055.1 Chthoniobacterales bacterium | reverse complement strand
CGTTTTACTACACGAACGGCGATCCAAGCGGCCTCGTGAAAGACTTCGTCGATTTCACGCTGAGCGACGCCGGCCAGAAAATCGTGGCCAACGTCGGTTTCGTCCCGATGAAGTGACGGCCGGGCGTGACGTGATCATGCTCGCGCGTAGGCGATCGCGGTCACGATGGCCGTAACGAGCGTCCAGGCGTGGAGAATGGAATGTTCGACGTTCGGCACGATCCGACCGGGCCGTCCCGGGAGAAACGTCGTGGTGTTCGCGTGCAGGCGATCATAAACGGCGCGCCAGTGCTCGAGGGTATCGCCTGTCTCGAAGTTCGAAGTCGAGCGGGCGAGCGCGCGATTGTAAATCTGGTGCCATGCGCCGCGCGGGATTGTGAAATAAGGAATCCACCAAATGATTATTTCGACGGCGAAGAGAACGAAATAGTAAATCACAGCAAACGTCATCAGCCCGCGCAGGTGAAAAATGAAAGCGATCGGTCCGAGCGACATGAGGAGGGCGTTACTTCCGGCCTCAACCAATTTCTCCTGCCGCGTGTAATAGCGCGAGCCGTTGAACGGAAAGAAATCGACGAGCGTTGTGAGCTGGTGATACGCCAGCAGCACGAGCTGACAGACTATCGCTGCTCTCATCGGCAGTGAATGTCCCAAATCGCCGCCGTGAAGGCCACACCGGATCGTTCTTCCTCGGATGTTACGACGCTCGCCGCGATTGGCGTGCTTTCCCATATCGTCGCTGATGTCATCCATGAAGTGATCGGTCATGCCGGCACAGCGCTGGTCTCCGGCGGCAGGATAATCTTGCTGACTTCGGTCTTTTTTCGCAGCGATCCGGGTTCGCGTTTCGTGGATGCGGCCGGGCCGACGGCAAATCTGATTCCCGGATTTCTCTTTCTCGGTCTTTCCAAACGCACTCAGACCGGCGCCATCGGTTTCTTTTTCCTTCTCGCGGCCGCTTTCAACTTGTTTTGGTGCGCCGGTTATTTCCTGTTTTCCGCCGGGGTTAATCAGGGTGATTGGGCACTTGTTATTCGCGGCTGGCCGCTGCCGTTGCTCTGGCGAACGATCCTGTTCGGGCTCGGTCCCGCTCTCTACGCATTTGCGATTCGGCAAACCCTCTCGAGCATGGCGCGCTTGAGCGATCAACCAGGCACGCTCGAAAATTCGAGACGCGTTCTGTTCGTTCCCTATTTCGCGGCCGGCGTTGCGGCCATCGTCGCGGCACTTTTCTCTCGCGTTGATAGTGCTAACGCTTTCGGCGGAGCAATCCGGGAAGCATTCCTTACCAACGCAGTCCTTCTCATCATGCCCCACTGGATGGCGAGAAGATCGAACAACGGCCCAGTCATTCATCGCGATCCACGCTGGATTTTCGCCGGCTTGATCGCGTTTGTAATCTTTGTGCTGACGATGGGCCGCGGCGTTGTCGGCTAATCCGCGCGCGCCAGGAGACTCGGTTCTTCGGGTGGAAGAAATGTGGCCAGCGGTTTGTCCGAAATACGGACGTGATCGCCGATGTGGACCAGACTATAGAACGCGATCACGTCTTTCGAGCGCATGCGGATACAGCCGTAGCTGGCACGCCGGCCGATAAGCCGTTCTTCGGCCGTGCCGTGGATGTAGATGCAACGATCACGGGTGTGCGCGGTCGTTCCATCCATGCCACGCAACCAGATCACACGCGACACGATCGCGTCACGGCCAGGCGCATTTGCATTTACTACTTCGCCGGTGGCGTTCCGATTCTTGATCACCGAGCCGGCCGGCAAACCGTCGCCGATCTTCGCGCTCACGAACGTCTGGCCGAGCGGCGTACGATAACTACCGATCTCGTCGCCGGTTCCAAACTTCGAGGTCGACACCGGAAATCGTTTCACGACCTTCCCCCACGCAATCAGCGCCAGTTCCTGGTCGGGCACGCTGACGACGATCTTCGGCGGACGACCGGCGTAAGAATCAGCAGTGACGGCTGCCGCGATGACGGCCGCGATTAAAAACAATCGCGACCTCATCATCGCGCGCTCTTCCGGGGCATGAGCAGCCGTACGTCTTCAATCAACGAGTCGATCTTGCGCAAATCTTTCCGGCGGCCTTTCTCGGGCTTCAGCTTGCGCTTTCGCACGTGGATCATCAGGTCGCGGATCTCAGTCAGCCGCTCGCGCGGCAATTCTTCCACCGGCTTGAGCGAGCCCAGCGCCGCGCGACTTTCCGCCAGCTCGACCTCGAGCCGCAACGCATACGCGCGGACGGTTGCGCGCAAGTCGCGTCGCAATTTATCCAGCTCGTGCTCGAGAACGTGGAGCGGCCAAGTCTCTACGCCATTTGATCGCGACCGTTTTTCTCGCTTCATATAAATCATGGCGCCGCCTCAACCGCCTCCGGTTCGTTCGCCGTCAATGCGTGCGGACAAAAACTGAGGAGCTCCATCTCACCGTCGAAATTTTCGACGAGCGCCGAACAACTCTCCACCCAGTCGCCGCAGTTGTAATAAGTGACCGCGCCGATCTGACGGATGCCCGCGTTGTGAATGTGCCCGCAGAGCACCGCCTCAACGCCGTACTGCTGCGCATAACGCACGATCGCGGCCTCGAATTCGCCGATGAAATTCACCGCGTCCTTGACCCGTTTCTTCGCATAAGCGCTGAGCGACCAGTAACCGAGCCCGAACCGGCGCCGGAAGAAATTGATCAGCGGATTGAGCCCGAGCAAAAACTGGTAGCCAAGGTCGCCGGCGAAGGCGAGCCAGCGCGCATTCTGCACCACGGTATCCAGCTCGTGACCGTGAATGACCAGAATGCGGCGGCCATCTGCGGTCGTGTGGATCGCCTGTTTCTCGATCGCGACGTGGCCGTAATAGCCGCAGAAACCGCCGATGAACTCGTCGTGGTTTCCTGGGATGTAAACGATGCGCGTTCCTTTGCGGGCTTTGCGCAGAAGTTTCTGAATGACGTCGTTATGCTGTTGCGGCCAATAAATGCCGCGCCGCATCTGCCAGCCATCGATGAGATCGCCGACGATGTAGAGCGTCTCCAATTCGTAATCGCGCAGGAATTGGAGCAGCGCCTCGGCGTTGCTTGTTCGCGTGCCCAGATGCACATCGGAAATCCATGCCGTGCGGAGACGACGCGGAATCGGTACGCGAACGACCCGCAGATTTCGGAACCGCGACGATGGCTCGACCGTCTCCATTACCCTGCAAAATTAGCAGGGCCGAACTCAAGCCGACAAAATGAGTTTTGTTACGATTGTGTGGCAGAATCCGCTCCCCCAAAAAAATCTACAATTCTGCTTGCGAGGTTAGCGCCTTGAGTTTATATATTTAACCAGATGGTTAAATATTCGTGTGCCACGTTGAATCGGACTTTCGCTGCTTTGGCCGATCCTACCCGTCGTCACATCCTCGCTCATCTCGCCCGCGGCAATCGTCGCGTCACCCACCTCGCCCGCCCGCACGACATGTCGTTGCCGGCGGTCTCGAAACATCTGCGCGTT
>DASQPH010000011.1:0-13528 GCA_035644055.1 Chthoniobacterales bacterium | reverse complement strand
TGATGGAAATCGCCGGAACCGTAAACAAGGAATGGCGCGAGCCGCGGGCTGAACCCGTGAAAAAATTCCTCGATGAGACGAGACGGGGCGGAGAACCGCAGGCGCGGTCCCCATTCCCGCGCCTCGATTACCGGCAGGTCGCGCGGGAGATCGATCCAGGCATCGTCGAGGTTAAGGTGCAAGGTTCGAAATCCCTATGCGCGCAGTTCGACCGGCGCAAGCGATGTTAAAATGTCATGCCGAAGGAAACGCAGGAGGAGAAACTCAAGGAGCAGGAAGCGAAGCGCGATTTCTTTTGTATCGTGAGCGACGCCTTTCGCGTCTTCGCCCGGAGAACTTCGAACGTCCTCGGCAGCGCCTGGGCCTTCGTCCTGGCGTTGCTCGTTATCGTCGTCTGGGGCGCGACCGGGCCCACCTTCCATTACTCCGATACCTGGCAGCTCATTATCAACACCGGAACGACGATCGTCACTTTCCTGATGGTCTTTCTCATCCAGAACACGCAAAACCGCGACGCGAAAGCGGTCCATTTGAAGCTCGATGAAATCATTCGCGCGATTAAAGGCGCCCGGAACGAGCTGGTCGATTTGGAAGAATTATCGGACGAGGACCTGAAAAAACTCGAGCAACAGTTTCAGCGCATCCGCCAAAAAGCCGAACAGGACGGAAACCACACCACAAAACATCACGCGCCGAAGGAGCGCTAGGATTCAGGAGCCGGCGCTTTCGTCGAGAGCGCTTCGCCGGTGCGAATAAAAACTTTGCCGCTCGGACAGAGATCGAAGATTTCGCAACCGCGGCAATCCGGTTTGCGCGCGAAGCAACGGCGGCGGCCGTGCCAGATCAGCCAGTGGCTCCAGTTCGTCCAATGCTCCTTCGGCACGAGCTTCATCAGATCCTGCTCGATCTTTTCCGCATCGGTCTGGCGCGTGATCTTGAATCGATGCGAGAGACGGATCACGTGGGTGTCGACGACAATTCCCTCGTCTTTATGAAAGGCATTGCCGAGAACGACGTTCGCAGTCTTGCGCCCGACGCCCGGCAATCCGTGCAATTTTTCCATCGTATCGGGAACGCGCCCGCCGTACTCGGCAACGATGGCGCTGGTCGCTCCGCGGATGCTCTTCGTCTTGCTCCGGAAAAAACCGGTCGAGCGAATTATTTTTTCCAGCGTGGCAGGCGAGGCTTTCGCGTAATCCGCCGCGGTGCGGTACTTGCCAAATAACGCCGGCGTCACGGCGTTCACGCGTTTGTCGGTGCATTGCGCGGAGAGAATGGTCGCGACCAGAAGCTCGAGCGGATTGCGGAAATCCAATTCGCAATGCGCATTCGGATAAACTTCCGGCAGCGCCCTGACCAACTTCAGGACTCGTTCACGCGCCGTCATGCTGATCCGTTTTTCTTGCCGACCATCGCCTTCGCGCGATTGACCATGGTCCGGGCCCAGGCGAATTCCGTCGCCAGAATCGCGAGCCCGATCGGAATTACGATGAACGCCGGACCGGGCAGGACGATCAACGCGACCCCAATCAAGAGCACGGTGCCGCCGATAATCGCGATGACGAGTTTCCGCAGCGACGTCAGCAGAATTTTCATCGCGCGATCCTAGGCCGCGAAGGCCGCGAGTTTTTGCTGAAGGTGTGGCGGCGTATGCGCGACGATCAAGGCGAACTCGCCTTCGTAACGCAATTCGAGGACGTGACCGACGCGATGAATCTCCGCGATCAACCCGGCCTCGCTTAGCGGGACGCGGAAATGCGAGCGGAGCCGCCAGGCCCCGAGCTCTTCCTGTAACGCCTGGACCAAACCGGAAACGCCAATTCCTTTCCGCGCCGAAATGGCGACGCTGCCGGGAAACTTCTTTAGGTAAACATCGATCGCGTCATCGTTGGCGAGGAGATCGATCTTGTTGAAAACCATCAGCGTTTGTTTACCGAATGCGCCCAACTCTTTGACCACCGTGTCGACTGCTTCGATGTGCTCATCGACGCGCGGGTGGCTCAGGTCCACGACATGAAGGAGCAGATCGGCTTCGCTCACCTCTTCCAAGGTGGCCTTGAACGATTCGATGAGGGTGTGGGGAAGCTTGCGGAGAAATCCGACCGTGTCGGTGAGCAGGACGCGCTGGCGATTCGGCAGTGTCAGACTGCGAGTTGTCGGATCGAGCGTGGCAAAGAGTTTGTCTTCGGCAACAACGTCCGCGCCGGTCAACAGATTTAGAAGCGTCGATTTGCCGGCGTTTGTGTAACCGACGACTGCGGCAACCGGC
This sequence comes from Chthoniobacterales bacterium, assembly GCA_035644055.1. Classification (GTDB taxonomy): domain Bacteria; phylum Verrucomicrobiota; class Verrucomicrobiia; order Chthoniobacterales; family UBA10450; genus AV80. Next base: position 11,259 of record DASQPH010000011.1, on the reverse strand, counting down.
CATTGATGACGCTTGCGCCCCTGGCGCTGAACGGAACGAACCTTGCGCACGCCTTCCAGTTCACGCTCGAGCCGCGCGATCCGTTCCTGGACGCGGCGACGATCGACTTCCAATTGCGTTTCACCCGGACCGCGAGTTCCGATGCCGCCAGTCTGTCGCGAAAGGTGACTCCACATTCGGGTCAGGCGCGGCAGCAAATACTGCAATTGCGCGAGCTCGATTTGCAACCGGCCTTCACGACTTCGCGCGCGCTGAGCGAAGATGTCGAGGATGAGCTGGGTGCGATCGAGGACTTTGCGCGAGAGCAGATTTTCCAGATTGCGTCCCTGCGCGGGCGATAGTTCGTCGTCGAAAATCACGGAAGTCACGTACTGATCCTTGAACGATTCCTTGATCAGCTCCGCCTTTCCTTTTCCGATGTAATAAGGCGCGGTCGGCTTCTGGAGCTTTTGCGTGACCGTATCGACGACTTCGGCGCCGGCCGAATTCGCCAGCTCGGCGAGTTCTTCCATCGAATCGCGCAGGTCCCATTTCGAGACACCTGCCTGCTCGAGACCGATCAGGAGCGCGCGCTCCTGTTTTTTCTTCGGACTAACTTCGATCATTCACCAGCGAAAACGCGCGACGCACTTTGCGAGATGAGCTCGGCAGCTTCAACAGGATCGTGCGCGGAAAGGTTCAGCGACGGAAAATTAGTTTGGCGCCGGAACCAGGTCAACTGCCTTTTGGCGTAGCGCCGAGTGGCTTGCTGGACCTTCGCGATGCATTCGGCCCGCGAAATTTCCCCGGCGATCAACGCCTGGATTTCGCGGAGGCCGAGCGTTTTTTCCGCGGTCGGACCAATGTTTTTCGCGACGCGGACTTCGTCGACAACGCCCGCCGCGAACATTTCTTCCACCCGCTGGTTGATCCGGGCGTAAAGCTCCGCCCGATCGCGCTCGAGAAGAACGCCGTTCGCCGGAGTGGATTCGTTCCATTCCGTGTGCTGCGCGGAAAACGGTTTGCGAGTGATGAGACAAACTTCGATCGCACGAATTAGCCGGCGCCGATTTTGCGCATCGATCTTCCCAGCGCCGACGGGATCGAGCGCCTTGAAGCTCCGAAACAGTTCTTCGTTCGTCGTTCGCTCGAGTCTTGCGCGCAGCTCCGGATTCGCCGCCGACAGCTTCGCGATGCCATGAGTGAGCGCTTTCACGTAGAGTCCGGTGCCACCGACAACGACAATCGGCTTGTCGCGGCTGAGGATCTTCTGCGCCGCAGCACGAAATTTCTCCGCATTCATTTCTTCGCCAAGCGGGACGGTGCCGATCAAATGGTGCGGCGCTTTTTCCAGTGTGGCCCGGTCCGGCTTCGCCGTCAGCAGATCGAGTCCGCGATAAATTTGAAACGCATCCGCGCTGAGAACTTCGGCTCCGAGTCGCTGTGCGACTTCAGCCGCGATCTCAGACTTTCCCACTGTCGTCGGGCCAACGATGTAGAAAGGGCGATCCATCAAGAAACAAGGAACGGCGGTTTACAAACCGCCGATCGAAAACCAGGGGCGGTTTGGAAAGCGCCCCTCCTTGGCAGCGGGCTCAGCCACGCGAAACAAAAAACCGGGAGAGCGGTCATCACCGCGTCTCCCGGTTTCGCAATTCAAGAACTCGTTCGTTAGTTCGCCGAATGATGCTCGCTCGATTTCGCGCCGCTCACCACCAGCTTCCGGCCAAGGAATTCCTTGTCGTGCAATTCCTCCACGGCCCGCTTCGCTTCGTCCACCGTCAGCATTTGGACAAAGGCGAATCCCTTCGAGCGCTGGTTGTGGCGATAAGTGACGACCTCGGCGTTCTGGACCGCGCCGACGCCGTTGAAGAGCTCGAACAAATCGCTCTCGGTCGCGTCGAACGACAGGTTCCCGACGTAAAGCCGGGGCGTCGTCACTTCGACCGCTTCCGGTTTACGCGAAGGCCGCGAGCTCGGCTCGGAACCATTCGGGCGGGGTTGCTCGCGTTGCACCGGTCTGGTTGCCGGCTTCGAGCCGCCCCCGGTGAAAAGGTCCATGATGCGCTGGAGCAGCGACTTTTTTGCCGGAGCGCGCAAAGGCGCGTCCTGGCGGCGGGAGCGATGTTCGCCCCGTCTGCGGGAGCCGCCGCGCGAACGCCGGCCGTTCCTCCCCGATTGATAAGATGCCATATTGATCCTCAGGTTTTACCCAGTTGTTAAATGGGCGGAGCGCCCCGATTTTTTTCGGGGCACGGTCCCTGGCCGGCGAACCCGTCGTGTTTCCGCTCCGCAAAAGGAGCAGGACCCGGTAAACAATCAGCCGCACCAAAGGAAACTCCGCCTCGTAGAGTCGGGAACCCATTCGAAAGCAACGGCGGTCCGCACCAGTCAACCGACGAAACAAGACCGATAGGATTCGGCTGTGAGAAACTCTGTTTCGTCGTGAAACGCGAACGCCCGGGTTAACGAAGAACATTCCCGACATCTGCGGGAATTATGGCTGTTCAACGCGCGATTGCAAGGGCCAAGGCTGCGGCAGGCGATCCATGATTGCCGCCCGGCGACAGGCCTTTTCTGTCATCCTGAGCGAAGCGCAGCGGAGTCGAAGGATCTCTGACTATCTCTTCGCACTTCCGGCATCGCATCGCGAGAGCACAGAAATGGTCAGAGATCCTTCGACAAGCTCAGGATGACATTATTAAGCGGGACGTTCGTAGCGGCATCATCGATCCCGGCTACAACTCAGAAACCACTCCACAAACTTCGGCAACCCCACCCTCAACGGCGTCGTCGGATTGTAATTCAAAAGCCGGCGCGCCTTCGAAATATCCGCACAGGTCAGCGGCACATCGCCCGGTTGTTCCGGCAATTGATTGATCTTCGCTTTCTTCCCAAGCGTCTTCTCGATCGCGGAAATCAGGTCCTTGAGCTGAATCGTCTCGCTCTCGCCGAGATTAAAGAGATCGTAGAGCGGCCCCTTGTAATCGAACGCCGCCCTCACGCCCTGGATGATGTCGTCGATGTAGGTGTAATCGCGGCGCGTCGTCCCGTCGCCGAACTGATCGATCGGCTCGCCCGCGTTGATCTTCCGCGTGAACTGATGGATCGCCAGATCCGGGCGTTGGCGCGCGCCGTAAACGGTGAAGAAACGCAGCGCCACGATCCGCATCTGGTAGAGATGCGAATAGGTCGAGCAGAGAAATTCGCCCGCCACTTTCGTGGCGGCGTACGGACTGATCGTCTGAGTGAGATGCTCGTCCTCCGAAAACGGGACCGTCTTGCAGATGCCATAGACCGACGAGCTGGAAGCGAAAATGAAACGCTCGATGCCGGTCTGCCGCGCCGCCTCGAGCAAGTGCAGAGTCCCACTCACATTCGTGTCGTAATAAAGCTGCGGGTGGCTGATCGAGGGCCGGACGCCGGCGCGCGCGGCGAGGTGGGCGATGGCCTCGAATTTCTCGCGACGAAAAAGAAGGTCGACCGCGGCGCCGTCGCGTAAATCGATGCGATGGATCGGAACTTCGCCGGCGATGGCCGCAATATTCGCCCGCTTGATCTGCGGATCGTAAAAATCGTTGAAGTCGTCGAGGACCGAAACTCCGTGGCCGGTCGCGAGTAATTTCTCAACGAGGTGAGAGCCGATGAACCCCGCTCCGCCCGTGACCAGAATGCGCATCGCGCGACCGTAAAGACGAAGCGGAAGACGAGCAAGGGCAGAACACTGCCGCTAGTACCGAGTGTGATGCGCGAGCAGATAAATCCAGTTCACCAAAATGACTGCGACGACAGCGATGCGGACTGTATTTTTCTCCGTCCGGGTCCAATCGACGAAGCGCAGCCGCGGCGCGCGCGCGATCAGAACGATTGCCGCATAAACGTCGAACAACACCAAGCCGCAGAGCGCGACGAACGCGAGCGGGTTCCAAAGCCACGCTGCGAAAAAATTCCGGTGCAGAAACGCGATCGCGCAACGCGTCGTGCCGCAGGTCAGGCACGGATAGCCAGTCACAGCGAGAAACGGACATCGCAAAGTCGGCAAACCGAGGCTCAACCAAATCCAGCCGCCGATTGCCGCCGCCAACGAAACCACGAGCCAGATCAGCTCGTGATCCGATCCTTCGGGAGGCAGCCGGCGCCACACCAGACGCATCAGGATTTACCTTCGCAAGAACGCTCGATCTCTCAATGAGATGGGAATTTCAGCGCGCCGGAACCTCCGATGATAAGGAAAAGGAGCACCGCCCAAATCCCGCAGCACACGATGATCGGCAGCAAAACGGCGATGACCGCTTTGCCGGTCGTCGTCTGGTGAGCGCGGCTCAGGCCGATGCATTCGAGCACAATGTGATAAACCAGGGCGATCAGGCCACCGCAGATCGGGACCATGGAAAACAAATTCGCCGACCCGACCGTGAAACAGACCACTCTGAAAGTCGTTTCGAAGGGCCGGTTCGCGCCGCCGACCAGCATGAGACAGAGGTGCAAAATCCCGCCGCCGATGAAGAATCCCATGATCATCAGCAGCGGAGTGAGAACGGCGTAGATCAAAAGAAAACCCCAGAGTCCGAGGCCAAACAATTCGAACGCGTTGTTCCCGGTGGAGACCCCGGGGATCGATTGGAACAGGCCCTGGAACAAGATGGAAACGATGGTGCCGGCGCAGCCACCGATCATGCCGAAGATCAACGGATCCGCCAACCCACCTTCGGGCCGCATGATTGTGAAGGCCTCGCCGGGTTTCGCAATTAACATGCTGACGGTATCGAACCATGCCTTGAACAGTCCGAGTTGTTGCCGGTGTTCCCACGGGAGACCGGTGGCCGGCACTGCCGGAGTGGCGAGGGCTGGCGGCGCCGCGGCCGCGGTTGTTGCGCCGACGACTTCACTCAGCGGCCGCCAATCGGTCATCCCCGATTGCCAGGCCAGGTCCGTCGCCCGGAATTGTCCCGTGTTCAGGCCTTCGCGGATTTGTTCGGGGGTAAATTCACCGAGCTTCGCTCCATCGCGCGCGACATGAATTAACGGCATGGCGTTTTGTATGAAGCCCGCTTGCGGAAGTCAACGAGCGACTAATCAAAGCGGCTCTTCGCCGTTTTCGCATCCGGCGCATCCAGCGCGCGCCAGAAATACCACGCCGCCACGGACCGATACGGCCGCCATTTTTCGCCGATCTTTTGGAACTGTTTCGGCGTCGGCAATTTTCTACGGCCAAAAGTTTTCGCGAAACCTTTTTGCACGCCGTAATCAGCGACCGGCCAGACATCGAGCCGTCCGAGATCAAAGAGCAACAGCATCTCGACCGTCCACCGGCCGATGCCGCGCACTTTCGTAAGGCGCTCGATAATTTCCTCGTCGCTCATCTTCACCAGCTCGCGCCGCGTCGGGACAGTTCCGTCGAGCGTTTTCGCAGCGAGATCTTTTAACGCGGCGACCTTGCTGCGCGAAAGGCCGGCCCCGCGCAACTTTTCATCGGGCGTCTTCAACATTTCCGCGGGATCGAGCCATTTTCGTTTTCCGTAGAGCGCGCGGACCCGGCCCCAAATGGTGGCCGCCGCTTTCCCGCTGAGCTGCTGATAAGCGATAGATTCCGCCAGCGCGTCAAAAGGCCGGACGAGTTCGTTCGCCACGACGTCGAACCGGCGGCAACGCGCGATGAGCGCTGCAAACCGCGGATCGCTCCTGGCAAGATGTTCGATGGCCTTTTTCATTCGGTCTTTGAACAACAATTTGGCCTCCCAGACAAATCCGTTTTGTTCCGGCGTCCGAATCAGCTACGATCTCGCCGATGAAAACCGCCCTTCGCTGCCTGCTCCTGGTCTGCTTCGCTACTGCGCGAGCGTGGGGGTTATCGATCCGCGGCGAAGTCGAATCGATCAGCGAAGAAAAGCCGGAAGCCGTCTCGCGCGATCTCATCGAGATCGAATCGAGTTACGTTTTGGGCAGTGATCTTCATCGCGGCGGCAACCTCGGCGAGCAGGACGCGATTCAAAACTCGTTCTCCTACGCCCATCGCATTCTGCTCAACGGCAATCTGTATCTCCATCTCGGGATCGATTACAACCGCTTCGATTTCACCGGCAGCAGCGCGCCGGTGCCGGATCATTTGCAAAGTGTGGCCGCTGTCATCGGCGTCGATTACATGCATAACAACGACGTCGGCGCCTTTCTCCAGGTGAAGCCCGGCTTTTACACCGAGGACAGTTTCGACAGCGCTTCGTTCGACGCTCCGATCACGCTGGGCCGGATTTTTGTTCTCCAGACCGATCGCCTCTATATGTTTACCGGTCTGAACGCGTCGTTTCTTCGGGGACGCTTTCCAGTCATCCCGCTGGCCGGCCTGATCTGGATGCCGAACGATAACTGGAAAGTGCTCGGTATATTGCCGGAGCCCCGGGTCATTTATTCGCCCAATGACAAGTGGGATTTTTGGGCGGGCGGCGAATTGGCCGGCGGCTCGTTCCGGACCGATCGCAATAACGCGATCTTTCCGGCAAGGCTCAACCGCGCCGAAGTGGATTATTCCGAATATCGAGTGGGCGGCGGTTTCATTTATTCGCCGCGGGATAATTTTTGCGTCGATCTCGGCGGCGGTTACGCGATCCGGCGCGAGTTCGATTTCCATCGCGCCGATATCCGCTACAAAGCCGACGGCACGCCGTATCTGCGGCTCGAGTTCAAGACGAAGTTTTAGCGGCTCTTCTTCTGTAGCCGCTTCGCTGTGCGAAGCGCCTGGAGCATCGTCGCGTTAGCTCACGCTGCCCGCAGGGCAGCGGCTACAGAAGAGGGAGCGGCGGTTACTTATTGCTCCACCCGTCTCAGCAAATAGACCGCCCCAACGAACGTAATCACGACGCCGGCGAAAAGCGTGATCAGATCAGCCGCGTAAAATTCAATCCCGGCCCGGTAGAGATTCACCAACCGAAACGCGCGGCAGAAATGAGTGAGCGGAAATAATTCCGAGATGTAGCGAATCGCCTGCGGCAGTTGTTCAAGCGGAGCGAACGCCCCGGAAAGAACGAACACCGGCAACAGGAAGAAGACGGAAAATTGGATCGCCTGCGTTTGCGTCCGCGAGATTGCCGAGATGAGCAATCCCAAGCCTAACGAGCAGAGCAAAAACAGGAAACAGATCAGTGCGAGCGCGCCCCAGTCGTTGAACTGGACCTGGAAATGCCAGGCGCTCAGCAAAATGATGACGAGGATCAAAACAATCGAGATAGCGAGATACGGCAGCACTTTGCCCAAAACGATCTCGCGCCGGCGCAAAGCCGTGACCATTAACTGAAAAAGGGTGCCGGCTTCTCGTTCGCGCGCGAGGGTCGACGCCATCAGCGTGACCGTGATGAGCTGCAGGATCAGCCCGATCACGCCCGGCACGACGTAATCGATGAAGCGCGTCTTTGGGTTGTAGAGGATTTTGTGCTCGGTCGTCCACGGTTCCATCATCGAGGTGAATTGCTTCCGCACTTCGACCGGAAGTTTTTTTGCGAGCTCGAACACGTTCTCCGGCAGGGCATCGATCATGACCGTCCGCTCGCTCAACTGAAAATCGCCCAGCGTTTTCTGGACGCTGCCTTCCAGCTGCTCGGACGTGTTCGTGTCGCTGCCATCAAGATAAAGCTCGAGCGGTTTCGGCGCACCGGTTGCGACGCTGTCGCTCCATCCTTTTGGAATGATCAGCGCGGCCTGCACGCCGCGACCGAGCAGGTCCGCTTCATCGGTGATGGACGGCGGCTGGGTTTGCCACGCGAATGTCTTGTTCGACAGAATCAGCTCCATGAAACGGAGAGCCCGTTCGGTCTGATCGCGGTTGATCAGCAGCGCCGGGACGTTTTTCATTTCGCCCGCTTCAAAGGCGTGGCCGAACACGAGCGTGAAAACCGGCGGCAGAACCAGGAGCAGGACGAGCACGCGCCGGTCGCGATAAATGTGGAGAAACTCTTTGTAAGCCACGCTCAAAATGGCGCTGATCGATCGGCGGTTCATATGAGAATGTTCAAACGCGCCGGTCTACATCTTCTGTAGCCGCCGCCCTGTGGGCGGCGTCGAGATGCCGGTTCGTTGCCCCCGGCGCTTCGCACAGCGAAGCGGCTACAGAAGCAGCCCTCGTTCGAAATGGCTGCTTTCATGTTTGCTTCGGCTTAAGCAACGCGTCGTAGCCTTGTGAGTAAGCAGTGAAAAGATCTTCCATGTCCGGCTCGACCCAGCGATGGCCGCGCCACTTCAGGTCAGCGAACGGCCAGTCGCGCTGCCATTCGTTCACCAATTTTTCGGCGTCGTTGGCGTAGAGACGGAGGCTGCCACTGCGCAAAGATACGCCGAGGATTCCCGGCACTTCGCGCAACCTGACGAGCGCCGGCATGATCGGGTCCACGTCGATTTCGAGAAGTTTCGCCTGAAAACTTTCCTTCAATCCGCGCGGCGGCGCCTTCGCCAGGAGCCGGCCTTCCTCAATGAAACCCACTTCCGTGCAGCGCTCGGCCTCGTCCATGTAATGGGTCGTGACGAAAATCGTGATTCCACGATGGCTCAGATCGTAAAGCAAATCCCAGATCTGCTGACGATGAACCGGGTCGAGACCGGATGTCGGTTCGTCGAGAAACAAGAGCGGCGGATCGTGCACGAGCGCGCAGGACATCGCCAGCATCTGGCGCATGCCGCCCGAAAGTTCGCCGGCCATCGCGTGACGTTTTTTTTCGAGATCGGTCAACTTCAGCAAGCGCTCGAGCCGCTCTGGGATTTCATTTCGCGGGACCCGGCTCGCCCCGGCGAAGAACCGAATGTTTTCCTCGACGGTGAGATCGCGATACAGACTAAAACGTTGGGCAACGTAGCCGAACTGGGCGCGGGCCTGGTGGCGTTCGCGCCAGACGTCCATCCCGGCGATCTCCGCGCGGCCGCTACTCGGATGGACCAGGCCACAGAGCATGCGGATCGTGGTGGTCTTGCCGGCGCCGTTCGCACCAAGAAAACCGAAGATCGTTCCCGGCATGATCGTGAGCGACAGATCGCAAACCGCATCGGTCTCGCCGTACGATTTGCTGAGGCGCTCGAGAAGGATGGCCGGTTCGCTCATTGAAGTGGCTACAGGCGCGCTTGCCTGCATGGGTTGCAACCGCAGCACTATGGGATAGATGTGCCTTCTTCAAATGGAAAAACTGGTGAAGCATTGCGCTTCGCCGCCGTCCAAAAAACCATGCGCTTCTTCTCTCTCCTTTGTCTCGCGGCGTTCGCGATCTCGAAAGCAATTGCCGCCGATCCCGCCGCGGAAATGGCCAGCTTCTCCGTTTTCAACAACATCAACGTCGCTGAACTGGCCAAGGGCGAACCGAAAGTCGCGCACGGTCAGGGATTAAGCGGTCATTTCATCTCGGCCCAGAGTTGTTTTGTTGTAGCCGGCGTCCCGGCGCGCGTCAGCGAAGCGCTCCGGCAGTGGAACCCGGCCCGGCATTCGGAGCTGAAGGTCATGATTCACTCGGACCTGCCCGGCTCGCCGAGCGCGGCGAATTTTTCCCGACTGTCGAGCGCGCCAGACAATAGCGCAGTGCGCGCGCTGGTGAACGCGACGCAGAAACTCTCGAGCGATCTTCAGATCAGCAAAGAAGAGGAAAAGAAGTTCGCCTCGGTTGCCGGCGCGACAACAATGTCGGGCCCTGTCGCCGCCGCCTGGGCCGATGTCCTGAGCGCGCGGGCCCGCGCGGGGCGAGCGTCGCAACCATCCTACAGTCACACCGCCCAGAATGTGCGGCCATCCGAAGAACTGAACTCTTTGCTCAGCGCGAACGACAAAGTCGGCCGGCAGTTTTCCGGTATCCTCGGCGGCCGAGGCGAAATGTTCTGGGAACTACTGACCGCCGATGAAATGGGCGTTCTCACACTCGGCTCTTCATATCGCCGCTCCGGTTCGAACGGAACCTACCAGGCCGCCGACGCCCTTTTCTACGCGAGCGGTGGTTATTATGCCGGCCTGACCTTGTACCAAATGTGGCCGGTAGACGTAGGCGGACGCCCGGCCACGCTGGTTTGGCGCGGCGATTATATCTCGTCGGCCGAGGTCGCGTCGCTCCACGGTATCGAGCGGGTCGCCTCGGAATCGGCCCTGATGCGCGATATTTCCAAGGCCTCCTCGTTATTTCGGCGTGACACGGGGCCGGTGCGCTAGGCAGTCTAGGCACCCGTTTTCCGTAGCCCAATGAAAATCACCGCCAGCATCGTCGCGTTCTGCCTTGTTCTTGCATTGGGCAAAGCGCTCGCCGTTCAGGTTGAGACCTACTCGACCTCGAACAAGGAATCGAAAGACGTGGCGCTGGTGGAGGCGCAATCGTCGTTCCCATTCGAGTTTGATGCGGAAGGGACCTACATCGGCAACGGCGACGTGGAACGAGGCGAGCGCGGCGACATGGTCATCCGCGATTTCCATGGGACCCAGGGTCTGATCCGTTTCGTTTACACGCCGATGACGAAGATCGGAATTTTGCGCCTCGGCGTGCAGACGGAAGGCTATTCATTCAGCTTCGGCGGAATGGCGCCGATTCCCGACGACCTGCACTCCACCGCCTTAATCATTGGCCTGGACACGCAATTGTCCGATTCGATTTTGATTCGACTCGAAGCGCAACCGGGTTTTTATGGCACCGACGTTGGCGATTTTGGCCGGGACACGTTTAACGTGCCCTTCCTGATGGGAGGCACCTACATCTATAGCTCGAGCCTCCAGTTCGTGTTCGGTCTCGGTTTCGACGCCTGGCGCCAAACCCCAGTCCTCCCCGGCGGCGGGGTGCGGTGGAAGTTTGCCCCAGAATGGACGCTCAATGCCGTCGCGCCGACCCCGCGCCTCGAATACGAGCCGAACAGTGACCTATTGTTCTTCGCCGGCGCGGATGTGCGCCTGGGCAATTATCGGGTGGAAAAAAACTTCGGCACCTTGCGCGGCGATACTTCGCTCAATCACGCGTCGATTAGCTATGAAGAACTGCGGGTGGGCGCCGGGCTCGACTGGAAGTTATCCACCGCGATCAAACTTTCCTTTGAAGGCGGTTACATTCCTTTTCGCGATTTCGATTTCCATCGCACCCAGGTCCGCTATCACCAGGACGGTGGAGCACCGTACGCCCGGATAAATTTCCACGCGGCGTTTTAACGCCGTGTCCCCTACCGGTAAAGGTCCCGGCGACGATGGTTGAAGACCGGAATCTTGTTCCGCACCGCGGCAATCTCTTCCGCGGAAATATCGGCCGTCAGTAATTCTTCGCGATCGCCAGAAGCGGACGCGAGGAC
>DASQPH010000010.1:0-49680 GCA_035644055.1 Chthoniobacterales bacterium | reverse complement strand
GGGGGTATAGCTCAGTTGGTAGAGCGTCTCGTTCGCAATGAGAAGGTCAGGGGTTCGAATCCCCTTACCTCCACCAATTTCGCCGCGCGAAATTCGGCTCGCTACTGTTGCACGTCGTAAATCTCGACGAGGCCAACACCGACGGCGTTGTTCTTGCCGCGGACGATGGCCGTGTAGGGACCTGGTTCGAAGTGCTGGAACAGGATGGCCGACTCGCGGGGATCGCTGGGCGCAAGACCGGTCGCCTGGATTTGCGATTTCTGATCGGATTGCCAATCGTCGTTCGTTGCGATGATGTCACCGTTGCCATTATGCAATTCGAGAACCGGATCGGGCATCGCCTGCGGGACACCGAACTGGGTGAGCGACGGTCCGATGGCGCGGAGGACAACGCCGGTGAACGAGGCCGTTTGCGGCCCGGCAAAGAAGCCGCCGATAAGGACGTTGTCGCCCGTGCCGATGAAGCCACGCGAACTGACATTGGCCAGGCGCGCATTCGCGGCGAGACCGATGTCATACGCTTCGACCACGCCGATGCCACTGCTGTTGTTCTTGCCGCGCATGACCAGTGTGTAAAGACCGGGATCGAGCGTGATCACGATCGCGGATTCGCGGTCGTTCGACGGCGCGAGACCGGTGGCTTCGACATTTTGCTGGTCCGTTTTCCAATCGTCGTTGCCCGCGATGTTGACGCCGTTGGAATTAAACAACTGGATCACCGGATCCGCGAGTTTGCCCGGAACGTTGAGGCTGGGACCGATGCCGCGCAGGATGATCTTCTTTTGTTCGCTCCCGCGAATGATGAATCCGCCAATGAGCGCGTTGTCACCCGGCTGCACGCGCAGGCGAGTGGAGAGATTAAGCAATTGGGCCGAGACTTTGATCGGGACGCTGGCGATGTTCGCGCTGTTCAATCCCTTCGAATCTTTGACGGTCAGGGTGGCGAAGAAATCGCCGCCGTGTTTGTAGGTATGGCTGATCGTCGGGTTCGCTTGCGTGACATCCGGAGAACCATCACCAAAGCTGAAGGTGTAGGACGCGATCGAATCGCTCGGATCGGGATCGACGGAAGTCGAGCCGTCGAACGCGACCGTCAAGGGGGGGTTACCGTGATCGGGCGTCGCGACCAACTGCGCGATCGGCGGCGTATTCGGCGCGCAGAACGCGTTGCCCTTGATGACGTAGGTGCCATCGGGCGTCAAACTACTCGGCATGTTATCAGGCGTAATCGTGTTGCCAATCCGCACCCGAATGAGGAAGCCCTGCATGATGCCGCCGGGGGCGGGATTGCCAGTCTTGCTGCGCGAGAGAACGATCGTGATCGTGCCGTCGGCATTGTATTTACTTTCCGCGTCAGCCTGGCCTACCGTCGTATTCGGGTTTCCGTAAGCGCCGTTTGTCACGACAAAGGTTCCATAGTTGAACGTAACCATCCCAGCGGCATCCGTGCTCATGTCGACCCAGCGCCCGAGGTTAGCGGGATCTGAAGCCAGGCGGAATTGGACGGGCCACCGCGCATCCGGCGGCACCGTCATCAGGCTCTCCACTTTGATCGTGAAAACGAGCTTGTCGGCCAAATTGAAAGGTTCGGCAACCGACAAGCTGCGCAAATCATAGCCGGGATAAGTCGTTACGCCGATCGGCGTAATGAGGTCGCCCGCCGGATCGGTCAGGATCGTGATACCTGGCAACTTGCATGGATCGGGCGCCGGAATCACTACCGGCACTGCTTCGGCGCAGTACGGCCCTTCGCCCACCGCGTTCACGGCGGTCACGCGGTACTTATTGGTCGCGTTCGGGTCGAACGAAGTATCGTTAAAACTGGTTTGAGTAACCGTCCCAATCAGGACCGGCGATCCGGCTCCCGCGATTCGATAGACGTTATAGCCGGTGATGTCCGATCCGCCGTTATCCGGCGGCGGCCAGGTTAATGAGACTTGCGTTTTCGCCGCATCGATCGTCGCCGTGACGTTGGGCGCACCAGCCAGGGCCGGTTCCGCCGAGTCAAACGCCGCTAACATTCGTTTGCCGCCGGATTGCCGGGTGACGAAACCTTTTGCCGAAAAGCTGTTCCCGCCACCCTGCACGCAGGGTCCGATGCAACCATCTTCACCCGCGACGAGAATGCGGCCTTCCTTGTCGATCTGGAGGTCCATGAAGTCGAGCAGGTTTCGGCAGGTGCCGCCGCCGCAAATGCCGCCGCGCTGAATCGGATCGCCCGGGGTAACGTTTTGCGTAATCCAGGTCTTGCCTCCGTCAAACGTGGTGGAGATGTAAAGATACCAAACCCCCGCGAACGGGTCGCGCGGAAACAGGCCTGTGTCGCCGGAACAATCGTCGCCTGAACCACACGCCCAGTTGTTGCCGCCGGTTTCGGTGCCGAAAAAGGCAACTGCCGCGCGACCACTGCTGCCAGCGGTCGCGGCAACGAACGTGGCGTTCCTGATCGGATTGCCGTTGATCACGTTCGCTCCGACATCAATGCTTGGCCCCCAGGTGACACCTTTGTCGTGAGAAACTGCGACCTTCGGATGAGTGTCGCCGGCTTTATCGGCCGGATCCATCACCTCGGTCAGGCGATCTTCAGCCTGATAGACGAAATAAACCGTGCCATCGGCGTCGATCGCTACCGACGGATCCCGAGTCTGGAGTCGCGTGTTCTGTTCGTTGCCGTTGCCGTGAGTGGTGGAGTCGGGAATCGTCCGGATATTCCAAGTGATTCCGTTATCTTCCGAAACGATCACCGCTTGCTTCGCGTCGACGTCATGAAATGGCAGCGCGCCGCCGCAAGCCGCGTTAGGCACGTAGACTGTGCCATCCTTCGGCGACACCTTGATGTGGCCATGCAGCCCTTCGCATTGATTGATCGTGTACATCGGGAAGGCCGGGCCAAACGTCACGCCGCCATCGTCGCTCCGGGTCGCCCGCGCGTCGGACACGCTCTGGGACGCGTAATAGACGGCATTGGCGTAGCCGGTTAAATTCGGCGGAGCTGGATCATGGTAACGTCCGCCGCCGAAGGTCTGGTGGTCGATGTCCGACGGCAGACTGGATCCTTCGCTAGGGAAGAAGGTTTCGCCATCGTCATCGGTAATATCAGTGCTGCTGCCCGCGGGGGTTAAGCCTTCGAGCTGCGAGATAAAGGTCCGGCCCGTATCATGGTCCGTAAATAGAATGGGATCGCCGGCCGCGCGCGGGGTCTGGTTCAGCGTCGGGCGCTTTACTTCCCAGAGCGCGACGGCAGGCGAGGGACAGTCATTAAACGTGATCCGCTCCATCGGCGTGCCCCCAAGCTCGAGACCGCCGTAAAGAAGCGTGGCGCCGCCGTTCGGGATCTCGAACATACTGTTGCTAAATTTCTTTTCGCTCTTCCAATTGCTGCCAATGGACGGCTCGCCCACATCCTCGGCGATGCCCGCGGGGGCGGGATAATTTTGGAAACGCGGCAGACCGGGAGTCGTAGCGGCGGCCTGCGGCGCCTGCGCGGGAGCGCCTGAGCTGCCGGCGCGCGCGAGGAGGGCGATACCGCTTAACATCAACAAGATCGCAAGGATGGATCGAAGAGCCGAGCCACGGTTTCGGGACGACTTAGCGTGTTTTTTCATGGAGTTCTCCTGTGGAGTTGAAACTGGCGCGGTGGCGATTGGGCCCGTGCAGTTATGGAAGTAGTTCGGAGCCAGCGGCCGCTCCGGTTCCCGTTTCGCACATTACATTTTCGTCATTAAGTAACAGGCGCCTCGAATCCGCCCGCCGTTCCCGATCGATTACGCGCCACAATATTTCTGGCAATCGCCCGCCAATCGTTTTCCTTTGGGCTCTCCAATTCATGAAACGATTCCTGCCTTTTCTCATCGTGATCGCGGTCGCGCTGATCACGTTCGGCAGCGGCTACGCGCTTTACCGGTCGAAGAAGATCGCGGCGCCGAGTGGGACGCCCGGGGTGGCCGGCGGCATCCATGTTCGCGGCAAGGCGGATGCGCCGGTGACGATTGAGGAATTCGGCGACTTCCAATGCCCACCCTGCAGCACGATGTCAGGCGTCCTTCACAAACTCGGCGAGGAATACGGGTCGCGCCTGCAACTAATCTTCCACCACTTTCCGCTCGCGGTGCATGAGCACGCGCGCGAGGCGGCGATTGCCGCTGAAGCAGCCCACGAGCAGGGTAAGTTTTGGGAAATGCACGACGTGCTTTATAAAGAACAGGCGCTTTGGTCGAAGGCGCCGGACGTGCCGGTATTATTCGAGGGTTACGCGGGTTCGATCGGCCTCGATGTCGAACGTTTCAAACGGGATTTATTGAATCCCGAGGTCATTTCCCGGGTTGATGCCGACCAGAAACTTGGAGCGTCACGGGGCGTCACCAGTACGCCCACATTGTTCCTGAACAATTCGTTGTTGCCGCCGGCAGAAATCAACCCCGCCGGCCTGCACAAAGCGATCGAGGACGCGCTCAATCCGCCACAAAAGAAATGAGCAAGCGCACAAAGAATACAACTCCGTCGCGCGGACAAATCATCCTCTACAGCATTGCGGCTTTGTTCTGCCTGTTCGGTCTGGCGGATGCAACCTATCTGACTGTGTTGGCTCTGACGGGCGAAGCGGCTGCGTGTGGCGGACAGGCCGGATGCCAGGAAGTGTTGGGCAGTGCTTACGCGCGTATTGGGAGTATCCCCGTCGCCGCCTTCGGCGTGGCCGGTTATTTCACTGCTTTCACGTTGGCCACGTTTGCGGCCTTCAATTACACACGCGCCCGCACATTTTTCGCGCTCTCGGTCGGCGCGCTTTTTGCCGCCACCCTTTGGTTGCTTTACGTCCAGGCGTTTTTGCTTCACGCCTTTTGTCGCTACTGCCTCTTCTCGGCCGCGATTTGTTTTTTGTTAATGGGCCTCGTTGTGGCCAGCCCATCGCCGCGCGCTGCGAAGGACTAACCGCCCGCCGTGGAGCTGAAACGTTATCTCGTTGCCCGGCAGAGCGAAATCGATCGCGCACTCGATCGGTTTCTGCCGAAAGCGACGGTTGCGCCCGCCACCATTCACCGGGCGATGCGTTACAGTTTGTTTGCAGGTGGAAAACGGCTGCGACCGATTTTATGCCTCGCGGCTGCGGAAGCCTGTGGTGGAAAAACGAGCGCCGCGGTGCCGGCGGCCTGCGCGGTCGAATGCATCCACACTTATTCGCTCATTCACGACGATCTCCCCAGCATGGATAATGACGATTTGCGTCGGGGTCGTCCGACGTGTCATAAAGTTTTCGGGGACGCGATTGCGATCCTCGCCGGCGACGCCCTGCTGACGATCGCGTTCGAGATTGCGACGCACGCGAAGCCGGTTTCGCGGTACGGTTTGCGAGATGTCTTCCGCGAAATCACAGAAGCAGCCGGCAGTCGCAAACTGATTGCAGGTCAGGTCGCCGATCTCGAGGCGGAAGGACGGCAACTTGCCCGCGCGCAAGTCCGTTCGATTCACGAGAACAAAACCGCCGCGCTCCTGACAACTTCCGTTCGTCTTGGGGCGATGGCTGCGAATGCGACCGCAAAACAGCTTGGCTCCATCACTGCGTTTGGTCGCGCCCTCGGCCTCGCCTTTCAGGTCATCGACGATATTCTCGACGTGACCCAGACCTCGGAAAAATTGGGAAAGAGCGCGGGCAAAGATTTGGCAGCGCAGAAGGCGACGTATCCGGCCGTGATCGGATTGGAGAAATCGCGGGCCGAAGCGCGCCGGTTAACTCGTCAGGCCCATTCCGCTCTTGAATCGCTCGGCGAAAACGCCCGCGTTCTTCGTGGCCTCGCCGATTATCTGCTCGCGCGCGAGTACTAATTCTAAACCAACGCCAAATTCGGGTCGATTTCTTCAGTGACGTCGGAGCGTTGTCCGGAGTGGAACCGCAACGCGGCCGCGAACGCAATCATCGCCGCGTTATCCGTGCAGAGTCGCGGCGGCGCCACGAGCAATTGCAATCCGGCGTGGGCACAGCGCAGCGCCAGTTCTTTTCGCAGCGCCTGGTTGCAGCTCACGCCGCCGCTGATCGTCAGCAGGGCTGCGCCACATTCCTTCGCAGCACGCACCGATTTTGTCGCCAGCACCTCGATAACCGCGCGTTGAAACGACGCGCCCATGTCGTTGATGAGCTGCGGCGTTCGTTCCTCCGCTTTGAATTCCGCGAGTCGATAGCGCACTGCTGTTTTCAATCCGCTGAAGCTGAAATTGTGATCGCCGGAATCGAGCATGCTTCGCGGAAAATCGAAGCGCGCCGCGTTTCCCTCGACGGCGCGCTTTTCGATTTCCGGTCCGCCCGGATAACCGAGGCCGAGCAGCTTCGCCACTTTATCGAACGCTTCGCCGGCCGCGTCGTCCACCGTCCGGCCGAGCACGCGGTAGTTGTTCACCCCGCGCACTTCCACGAGCAGCGTGTGCCCGCCGCTGACGATGAGAGAAACATTCCGCTCGATTTCATCGCTCCCGAAAAACGGCGAAAGCAAATGACCTTCGAGATGATTCACGGCGAGATACGGTTTGCCTGTTCCGAGCGCGAGACCTTTCGCGATCGAAGCACCGATCATCAGCGAACTCGCCAGGCCCGGCCCCGACGTCGCGGCGAATGCATCAATGTTATCCAGCGCGACTTCAGCAGTTCCGAGCGCGTGTTCGAGCAGACGCGGCGCGTGCACGAGGTGACTTCTCGAAGCGACTTCCGGCACGACGCCTCCATACGCTTCGTGTTGGGTCTGCGATGCGACTTCGCTCGCGAGCAACTCCGTGCCGCGCAAAATGGCGACGGCCGTTTCGTCGCACGAGGTCTCGATAGCAAGAATGGTCACCGCGCAATTGTAGGGCAGGCGCACCGCCTGCCAAATCGTCCTGCGAAATCTGGCGAGCTTACTTCTTCGCCGGCTCGAGTTTCGGCGAAGTTTCCTTGGCGTAAATCATCACGCCTTTGAGCGCGTCAATCGCGCGCAACATCTGGGGGTCCTTCGTCTTGATCAGATTTTTTTCCTCGTCCGGCTTCAGGTTGTCATTTCGCGAAGTAAAGAGCGACCGTTCCTGCTCCGCTGTCATCGGCACCCGAATGTTTGGCGTGACGCCGGCACCGTGAATGACCTGCTTGCTCGGGGTGTAATATTTCGCCGTCGTGAAGCGGAGCGCCGAGCCGTCCGGCAGTTGCACGACATTCTGGACCGAGCCCTTCCCGAACGTCGTCTCGCCCACCAGCACCGCGCGCTTCAAATCCTTCATCGCGCCGGCCACGATCTCGGAGCCACTCGCGCTTCCTTCATTCACCAGCACCGCGAGCGGAAAATGCGGCCGCTCCTTCATTGTCGTCGGCGTGGAATAATCATGCTGTTGCGAAGTGACGCGTCCCTGCGTCGACACGACCTTTGTCCCCGGCGGTAGAAATTGCGCGCACACATCCACCGCCACATTCAGCAATCCGCCGGGATTATTTCGCAGGTCGAGCACCAGCGCCTGCATTCCCTGCTTCTGCAATTCGTCCAGCGCTTTCGCCAGCTCTTCCGCGGTCGGTTCGTTGAATTGAATGATCCGGATGTAACCGATCTTGAAGTTCCCGCCCAATTCCGAGTCGAGCAATTTCGCGCCCTTGACGCTTTGCACTTTGATCTCCGTCCGCTCGAGCGCGAAATCCTTGATCTCCTTCGTCGAGGGCCGCAGAATTGTCAGTGTCACTTTTTGCCCGGTCGTGCCCCGCAAAAACTGGACGGCGTCCTGCAGGTCCATCTTCTCGGTCGAATTGCCGTTGATCCGCAAAATCTGGTCGCCGGAAAGGATACCGGCCTTCGCCGCGGGCGTGTCTTCCATCGGTGTGATCACGGTGAGCAACCCGCCTTTGACCGCGACCTCGATGCCGAGGCCGTTGAAACGGCTCCGCGTGTCATCCTGCATTTCCTTGAAGTCGTTCGGATCCATGAACTGACTGTGCGGATCGAGCGACGCGAGCATTCCCTTCATCGCCGCGTAAATCAGGTCGTGGTAACTGGTCTTGCTGCCATCCACGTAATCCTGGCGAAGCAGCTGGACGGCCTTGGCGAACACCGCGATCTGCGAGTAACCGCTGTCCTCGTCGGTGCCCGCGGCGTGCGCGGTATAAAAGCGCACGCCCAGCAGGACGTTAAAAAGGATCAGGCACGCGAACGTGCTGAACAAAAGACGACGTTTCATAGGAAGAATCCCGTTTCCAAGTGAAACCGATGATCGCTCATGCGGAAATTTTTGGCAACGCGCAAAGCGTCGTCTAAGGTGGGCGCGCCAGTTTCTGGCATCGCCCGCGGAGCGGCCGATCCACCTCATTCATGAGATCACGTCCATTCATCTTCGCGCTGCTGCTTTGCCTGGGCAGCGCCGCGGCCGTCGTGGCTGCGCCATCGCCCTCGCCGTCCCCCACCCCGACCGCGAAGCCCGGACCGCCCCTCAAACCCACCGGTCCGGTGAAGCCGCTCCAGGACGCGGCACCCTCGCCTTCGCCCTCAGAAAAACCGTCGAAGTCGCGCAAATCGAAATCCACACCGTCGGAATCGCCCTCTCCTTCTCCCGCGTCTTCTGCCTCACCTTCGCCAAAAGCTTCGCGGACGAAAAGCCCGCCTCCGCTGAAACCTGACGCCGAGCTCGACGTCGTCGCCGACGAATACATCCGCGGTTATCTCGCCGCACGCCCGCTTCAGGCAACGGCTCTCGGTTTTCACGAATACGATGGCCGCATCAACGAAGATACCCGCCTCGCCATCGACGCCGAGCTGGCCCGCCTGCGCCGCTTCGACGATCGCCTTTCAAAATTCGATCTCACCAAGCTCGGGCCGCGCGCCGCCATCGATCTCCGCCTCCTCCAGGCCTCCATCAAGCGCGAGCTCCTTTTCATCGGCGAGCTCGGCATCTACGAGCACAATCCGTTGACTTACGCTCGCGCCATCGACGTGGGCGTTTACGCAAAACGCAAATACGCGCCGGTCGAAGATCGCGTCCGGAGCATCGTCGTCGTCGAGAACCAGGCCCCCAATATCATGATCGCGGCGAAAACGAACCTCGCCGATCCGTTGCCGAAGCCGTACCTCGAGCTGGCCATCCAAATTGCGCGCGGCGCCTCTGAGTTCCTGAAAAAAGACCTGATCGAAGGATTGACCGATCTGAAAGATGAAACGTTGCGGAATACTTTTCTGCAATCGAACCGGCGGGCCGCGAGCGCGCTCACCGAATACGCGGCCTGGCTCGAGAAAGAAAAATTGCCGAAGGCGACGCCGGACTTCGCGATCGGCGAGGAAAAATATCAGCGCTTCCTGGCCGAGACGGAATTCGTCAACATTTCGCCGGCGAAGTTACTCGAGCTTGGTTTGGCTGAACTGAAAAAGGAACAGGACGCTTTCGCCGAAGCCGCGAAGAAAATCGACGAGACCCGCCCGCCAGACGTGGTTTTCAAACAAATCCAGAGCGATCATCCGACGGCGGCGAATTTGATTCCGGAAATCACGAAGCGGTTGGACGGAATCAAGAAATTCGTCGTCGATCGCAAGCTCGTGACGATTCCCGGCGACGCGAAGACGCAGGTCAAAGAGACGCCGCAGGACCGGCGCGCGACGAGTTTCGCCTCGATGGATACACCCGGCCCGTTCGAGAAACGCGCTAACGAATCCTACTTTTACGTGACGCCACCGGAGAACGATTGGACGGAGCTGCAAAAGGAACAATGGCTTACCGCGTTCAACTATTTCCTGAGCGACCTCGTCTCGATCCACGAAGTTTATCCCGGCCACTACGTCCAGTTCCTTCACTTGAACGCCTCGAAGGCGACGAAGACCGAGAAAGTCTTCAGCGCCACTTCGTTCGTCGAGGGCTGGGGCCATTACTGCGAACAGATGATGATCGACGAGGGATTCGGCGGCGCCGCGCCGAACGCAAAACCATCCGAGGACGAAATCCAGCGGGCCGCGAAATACCGGATGGTCCAGGCCCAGGCCGCGATGCTGCGGCTCTGCCGGCTTTGCGTTTCAATCAGGATGCATACCCAGGGAATGTCGGTCGAGGACGCGACAAAATTTTTCCAGGAGAACTGCTTCATGGAAGAAAAGCCCGCCCGGGCCGAGGCGATGCGCGGGACCTTCGACCTCGGCTACGGCAATTACTCGTTAGGCAAACTCGAGATCCTGAAATTGCGGGCCGATTATCAAGCGCAGGAAGGCGACAAGTTTTCGCTCAAAAAATTCCACGACGAATTACTAAACCACGGCATGCTCCCGATTCGCCTGCTCCGCGAAGCGATCCTCAAGGACAAAGCGAAGTGGGACGATCTTCTGTAGGCGTCGCCCTGTGGGCGACGTGAGATGTTGCTAATCCAACCGGCCTCCGACGCTTCGCAGAGCGAAGCGGCTACAGAAGATCATCGTCGTCCTCCTCCTCTCGCGGCAATAATTCGCGCAACAACGGCTGCGGGTTGGAGGGCAGCTCCTCGACCTGATTAAGACGCTTCTCGATCGTTCTGGATTTCCGAGCGACATCATCAATCTGCGACGAAGCCTGATCGAGCTTCTTCTTCACGCCATCGAGCAGTGCCCCAAATTTTCCAAACTCATTCTTCACCCCTGCAAGCAGGCTCCAAACTTCACTCGAGCTTTTCTGAATCGCGAGCGTCCGGAATCCCATCTGCAAGCTGTTGAGTAACGCTGCCAGCGTCGTCGGTCCGGCAAATACCACCCGGCAATCGCGCTGCACCTGTTCCACCAGCCCCACTCGCCGGATCGCTTCCGCGTAGAGTCCTTCTGTCGGCAAAAACATCAGCGCGAAATCGGTCGTGCGCGGCGGGTTGATGTATTTCGCACAAATGTCCTTCGCGCTTTTCTTCAATTGCGTCTCGAGTCCGCGCATCGCGCCTTCGATCGAATCGGCATCGCCGCGATCCTGCGCCGCGAGCAAGCGCTGGTAATCTTCCGTTGGAAATTTCGCGTCGATCGGCAGCCAGACCGGCGCGCCGTTTTCGTCACCCGGCAGTTTGATCGCGAAATCGACGCGCTCTGCCGAATCGTTTCGCGTTTGAACATTTTTTTGGAACTGATCCGCCGTCAGCAATTGCCCGAGCAGATTCCCAAGTTGCACTTCGCCCCAGCCGCCGCGCGTTTTCACGTTCGCCAGCACCCTCTGCAACCCGCCGACATCGCTCGCCAATTGCCGCATCGCGCCGAGTCCCTGATGCACCTGCTCCAGCCGATCGCTTACCAGTTTGAACGATTCGCCGAGCCGCTTCTCCAGCGTTCCTTGCAGTTTTTCGTCGACGGTCGCGCGCATTTTCTCGAGCTGGCCGGTGTTGTCCTCCTGCAATTGCTTCAGCCGCAAATCGACGATGCCTCGCACGCTCTCGAGCGAAGCCGTCAATTCGCCCCGCTGCGTTTTCGCCTGGTTCGCATTCTCTTCGCGGCTTCGCGCCATCTCTTCACGGATCAAGCGCTCGCCGCGTTCCTGGGCGCGCTCAAGCAACTCAAGGCGTTTGATCAATTCTTGTTCGACACTGACCGAATTTGAAGTGCTGTATCGCGATCTCAGCCATTGCCCGAGTGACGGAAGGACCAAGGCAATGAATGCAATGATTGTGAGCCACAATGCGTCCACGTTTCTGATTACGCGCTGGCGCGCGGATGTTCAACTGTAGCCGTCGCCCTGTGGGCGACGCAACGCACGTCCCTTTGCGCCGCATTCACGCTTCGCACAGCGAAGCGGCTACAGGAGGCTGCGGCCCATCCTTCGCCACTTCATTTAAGATCGGCGTAGTACATGCAATCGCGCAGCACAGTCTCGCCGACCGCCACTGAAACCGGCGCCCGGAAAATCGGGCCATCAAAAACGAAGGAATGAAACTCTCCGTTTTCTCCGCACGGATCGATGCCTCCCGGCAGGTCGCGCAACAAAGTCGCGTCGTATTGCCGGCCCGCGAAACCCGCTCCAACACGTTCTTCCACGCTCGAAAGGTATGCCTTGAATCCGAGCGTGATCACATCGCGAGCCAGCTTTGCGGTATCGCGTTTCCAAATCGGAAAAATTCCGCGCATGCCGGACCGCGCCAGGTTCGCTTCCCGCCAAGCGCGCAAATCTTCCAGAAACAAATCGCCGAACCCGATCGTGAAAATTCCTTCGTCGCGACAGGCCGCCATCTCTTTGGCCATGATCGCTTCGTAAACGTCGTTCGTGCACCCGCCATTTTCGCTGGAAGGTAAGTAGACTTTGCGCAACGGAATGCCGATCGCTTCGGCCTGTTCGTCCAGGAGCGATTCACGCACGCCGTGATGGCTGATCCGGCGAAACTCTTCCGATACGCTCGTGAGCAGCGCGACGACTTCATGTTCGCCTTCGCGGAGCAGCTCGTGCAGCGCCATCGCGCTGTCTTTCCCACCACTCCAGGACATCACGACGCGTTCCTTCATTGGAACCTCCGCGCTTCGTCGATGGAAATCCATCCCTGCCCGTGATGGCCAAAGGCAAAGATTTCCGGATGCAGAATCTCCGCGGCGATTTCCGCCGATTCAACGAGCCGAGGCCCCGGACGATTGAAGAAATGATGGCCGTCGATGAGATAGACCTTTCGCTGCTGCACGGCGCGCAGCGTTGGCCACGCTGGATTTTCCGTGAGCAGGTTCAGGTCGCGAATGGTTTGCGCGATCTTGAATCCGCAGGGCACGAGAACAATGACTTCCGGGTCGGCCTCGATCAGCGTCGCCCAATCGAGCCAGTTCGAATGTTCGCCGGCGTGGGCGAACAAAGCGCGGCCGCCGGCCACTTCGAGAAGCTCGGGCATCCAATTCCCGCCCGCCATTAACGGCCCCAGCCATTCGATCGCGGCGACCGTCGGCCGCGATAGAGCGTGCGTCTCTTTGTGGATCGCGGCCAGGCGTTGGCCTAACGAATCAACCAGCTCCTCGGCCCGCGGCCGAACCCCAAGCGCTTCGCCGACGCGGCGGATATCGTTCCAGACATCATCGAGATTGTTCGGCTCAAGCGAGAGCATGGCCGGTCGCGCCTCCGTCCACGCGCACAGCGCAACCTCGAGGTCGCGCGGCGTGACCGCGCACACCGCGCATTGCGTCTGGGTCAGGATCAGGTCCGGCTGCAATTCGCGCAGCCGCTCGACATTTACTCGATAAACCGACAGACCCTCCGCCACGATCTCTTTCACGCGCTTGTCGATCTCGTCCGAAGTGCCTTGGACTGGAATTTTTGTGGAACTGCAGATCGGCAGGCTTTCCACGCCGGGCGGGAAATCGCATTCGTGAGACCGGCCGACAAGGTTCTCGCCGAAGCCGAGCGCCGCGACGATTTCGGTGGCGCTCGGCAGAAGCGAGATGATGCGCGGCGAATTCGTCATTCAATTAATACGACCTGGCGAGCCGCGGCATTTTCCCGACCCAGCGCTTGCCGATCGCGGCCGCCAGCTCATTCAACACAATCATTCCAAGAAACGAGGCCGCGTTGATCCAGGCGAGCTGGGCAACGATCGAAGGCCGGAACGTTTCCAAACTCCCGAGGAAAATAGCAGCGACAAGCAGGATCAGTTCGTAGACTGCGAAACTTGCCAACAGCGGAACTGCGAGCCGCAGAATGAGCGTCGAGGACGAGGCATACTTCGTCACGATCGCGGCCACGATTGTCGTCAAAAAGGCCGCGATTCCCATCACGACTCCCCAAAGAAACGCATTCGCCGTGAGCGGAAAATGGAAGAACACAAACCCAACGAACTGATTCGCGAGCCAAACGATCGCGACGGCACGCAGGGATTGGCGCAGCCCGACGGTTCCGGCCAAAGCCACGGCAAGCGCGGCGAATGGCGTGACGCAGGAGAGGGCGAGACTCGCGCCGACAGCGGCAATCGTCAGGATCGTCGTCCAGGTGAGGCGAGCCCGGCTCGTTGTTTCCGACAGACCGGCGGTGGCGGGAAGATGGATGTAATCGTTCTGCACGCTCATTTCGACGTCTCCTTCTCGAAGCGGGTGAGTTGAGTCTTGTCGTCGGAGCCGCTTTGGCGGGACGCCGTCGGGCCCCACGTAAAGCTGGCGCCGCCGAACACGCCAAACCCCGGCCGCTGAAAGCCGGTCGGATTTTCGTAGCGCTCGTCGAATGCATTGTCGATGCGGGCGAAAACCGTGACGCCTTTGCCGGCGTCATAGTTGGCGGCGAGGCTCACCACGAAATAGGGATCGGTATCGAGCCGCTGGATCGAGAAGCTGCGGTTTCCATCAACTTGCGAGCCGACGTATAAGCCCGTCGCGGAAAACGAGAGCCGATCAGTCGGCAACCAGGTCGCGGTCAGGCTCGCCTTGTGTTTCGGCCGCCGCAACAGTTCCAGCCCCGTCGTGTCGTCGACCGCGCGGGTGTAAGTGTAATCGGCGCGCACCGTGAAGCGTTCCGTTACCGCCACCGAGAAAAATGCCTCGACGCCTTCAGTCGTAGCCCGGCCGACGTTTTCCAGCGAGGTGAAGGCCGCGTTCGCGTTGATCAGATTCCTGATGTCGTTGTGAAAATAGGTCGCGCCGAAATGAACCCGATCGTCCGCCAGCGGCTGCTCGAAACCGAAATCGTATCCCTCGCTTTCCTCGGGTTGAAGGTTTGGGTTCGCGAAGAAGTTGAACGCCGGAAAGCTGACGAAGAGCTGCGTCAGGCTGGGCGCTTTGAACCCGGTGCCGTAACTTGCTTTCAGCTTCGTGTTCGTCTGCGGAACAACATAAGCCGGTGCAACTCGCCAGGTCTTCTTGTCGCCGAACCGCTCGTTGTTGTCATAGCGGACGCTCGCTGCGATAAACAGTTTCGGCAGGACTTCTGACTGCAATTCGACGAAGCCCGCCGCGTTGTCGTTCTCCGCCGAGATCGGGCTATCAATCAGGCGATCTTCGTAATCCTCGGCGCCGAGGACCAGAACCTGGCCTTTCGCGAACTCGATGTTTCCCTGCCAGTCGAACTTCAGTCGATCCCCGTGATTAATATTTTCTGGCGGAAGACCAAATCCAGTGTCTGGCGCCTGGATGGTTGTGCGGTAATTGGTGTAGCCGACCCCGAAGCGGTTCTTAAAAGCGCCGCCGAAAAGCGCGAGATGGGCCTCGCCGCGTGCAAAAAATTGCCGGGCGTTCTGTTCGCTCTGACTCGCCGCCGGAACACTCGGAAAAACCGAGAAGTCGTCACCAGTGAAGAATAACGTCGAGTCGGTATAGCGCCCGGCGAAATCGAAACCGAATGTATCGGTCACGTCCAGGCCGAGCTTCGTGGAGACGGTCGTGTTTTCGTAACTATCGTTAATCCGCTTCCGTCCCGGCGGCAGGAGATCGAGCGGCGTTACTGGCGTATCGTCGGCCAGGAAATGCGCAACGTTGAACGAGTAATTGAAGCGCGAGACCGATCCTCGCACGCTCGCGGATTGATTGAAGGTACCGAACGACCCGCCTTCCAAACGTCCCGTAAATTGCGGCGGGCCTTCGCCTTTCTTGGTGACGATGTTGACCACGCCGCCGAGCGCGTCCGATCCATACAAGCTGCTCTGCGGACCGCGGAGCACTTCGACTTGCGCGATGTCGGAGGTCAGGACCTGGCCGAAATCGAACACCCCGTCCTGGCTCGGATCGTTCGCGTCGATTCCGTCGATCAGCACTTTGGTGTGATTCGAATTCGTGCCGCGGGTAAATAGCGACGTCTTGCCGCCCGGTCCTCCGGTCTGGACGACATTCAATCCAGGCACGGTCCGGAGAACATCCGGCAATGTGCGTTCTTGATCCCGCTCGATCTCTTTGTCCGTGATCACCGTCACGGAACTGCCAATCTCGTTGATCGGCGTTTCGATTTTCGTCGCGCTAACGACGATTTCTCCGGACTCCGCTTCTGAACTTTGAAGCGCCGATGAGGTCGCGTCCTGCGCGCGACTGATGAAAGGCGCGGCTAAGAGAACAGCCGCCGCCAGAAGCCATGAACGTTTCCGCATACAAGTTACCTCCAACTTTTCGAGAGGCAGACTCGTCGTCCGGCTGCCGCCGGTGGCGCGTCCACAGCTCTCATTCTTCTTTTTCGCGAAGAAGTTTTTTCGAGCCGTCAGGCCGGAGAAGATCCGCGATCAGCGATCGCGGCTACAGCTTCGGCTCGAATGAGGTGGAGACGGGCAAATATTCTGGCTCCTGGCTTCCGCGCCCCGCTTTCGCGAGCCGCATCCTCTTTCCCGCCTTCACCCTCCCGCATTCGCGGGATGATTGGCCCTGGGAAATTGTATCCAGTCACAGCAGCGCAACTGCTCCCGAATCTCACGGGATTCCTCACGCCGCTCCACGACCGCAACCAACAAAGAACTGCCGTTAGCAGTAGCGGCTGGCGCCTGGCCGCTCAAGATCTTATTTCGCGTGGCTGAATATTGCGCCCCAAGGAGGGGCGCTTTCCAAACCGCCCTCTGCTTTCGTTATTCGGCGGTGTGGACAGCGCCGCTCCTTGACGAACAAGGTGCTTGCGCTCGTCGGCTCTGGATTTAATTATTTGCGCGCACCCATCGCGCCGCTTGCTGTGTCCTCATCTAAATTGAATTCCATTCTCGTAACGGGTGGCGCCGGTTTCATCGGCTCCAACCTCGTGCTCACCCTCCAGGAACAAATGCCGGACGCGCGCCTCACCGTGATCGACGATTTCCGCTCCGGGGATTTCAAGAATCTCGCCGGCTACAACGGCGATTTGGTCGCGCAGAATTTGGCGACGCTCGATTGGCGGGAACAATTCGGCGATCCCGCAGAGGCGGAATTCGACGTCATCTTCCATATCGCGTCGATCACTGACACAACGGACCACAATCAATTCCGGCAGACGCACGACAACGTGGAGAGCTTCCGCCGCTTGCTGAACTTCGCCCGGCCTAACAAGTCACGCGTCGTCTATGCTTCGTCCGCGTCGACCTATGGGGCGGTAAGAGGCGCAAGTAGCGAAGCGAGCAGCGCCGCGCCCGCGAACATCTACGCGTTTTCGAAGGTCATCATGGACAACGTCGCGCGTCGCGCCGCCGCCGAGAACGACGATTGGATCATCGTCGGCCTGCGCTTTTTTAACGTCTACGGTCCACGCGAGGCGCACAAAGGAATGCCCGCGAGCATGGTCTACAACCTCGCGCAGCAAATGACCGCCGGACAACGGCCGCGCATTTTCAAGTTCGGCGAGCAGCAGCGCGATTTCGTTTACGTGAAAGACATCGTCCAGGGATGTCTGCGCGCCGCGGAGGCAAAGCAGAGCGGCATTTACAATCTCGGCTCCGGCGTGGCGCGTTCCTTTAACGATCTCGTCCAGATCCTTAACCACTCGTTAGGCACCAAGTTCGAGCCGGAATACATCGAGAACCCGCACACGCATTACCAAAACTTCACCCAAGCCGACCTGACAAATGCGCGTAAGGAACTCGGCTACGAGCCGCAGTTTTCATTCGAAGAGGGCGTGGCCGATTACATGAAGTGGTTGTATCCCGCCTGACGCCCAAACGATGAAAGCCAAACGGCGGCTAAGAAGCCCGGAAGAGATCAACGCCGCGCTCGCGGCAAAAAAAGGTCTGGTCTCGAAATTCATCGCGAAGAATTATCGTCACTTCAACGCGGCTGCGCTGCTCGACGCGGCGAAGGGGTACGAAGCGCACCTCGCCGCCGGGGGCAAGATGCTGATGACGATCGCCGGCGCAATGTCTACCGCCGAGCTCGGCATCTCACTGGCCGAGATGATTCGCCGGGACAAGGTGCACCTGATCGTCTGCACCGGCGCGAACCTCGAGGAGGATATTTTCAATCTCGTCGCGCATGACCACTACGAGCGGGTGCCGCATTACCGGCAGCTCACGCCGGGGGACGAACAGCAACTACTTTCCCGGCACATGAATCGCGTGACCGACACGTGCATCCCGGAGATGGAAGCGATGCGGCGGATCGAGAAGGCCGTGCTGGAGGAATGGATGGCGGCCGATCGCGCGGGAGAACGTTATTTCCCGCACGAGTTCATGTACAAAATTCTTCGCAGCGGGAAGCTGAAGAAGAGCTTTCAGATCGACCCGAAGCATTCCTGGATGGTGGCGGCCTGCGAAAAGAATCTGCCGATCATCGTGCCGGGCTGGGAGGATGCGACCCTCGGGAACATGTTTGCCGCGGCGGTGATGCGCGGCGATGTCAGGAACGTGCACACCGTGCGCACCGGCATCGAATACATGACCTGGCTGGCGGAGTACTACACGAAGAACGCGAAGCGGCTGCGAAACCGGGAAGGCTCAATCGGTTTTTTCCAGATCGGCGGCGGCATTGCCGGCGATTTCCCGATTTGCGTGGTGCCGATGCTGCACCAGGACCTCGAGCGCACCGGCGTGCCGCTGTGGGGTTATTTCTGCCAGATCAGCGATTCGACGACGAGCTACGGCAGCTACTCCGGCGCCGTGCCGAACGAGAAAATTACCTGGGGCAAACTCGCGGCCTCAACTCCGAAGTTCGTGGTCGAAAGCGACGCCACGATTTGCGCGCCGTTAATTTTCGCCTGGGTGCTCGGCCTGTAAAATGACGAATGCCAAATGACGAATGACGAAGGAATGAGTGAATAACGAACCTGAACTCGGGCGTTCGTCATTCGTGCTTCGTCATTAATTCGTCATTCGACATTCGTGCTTCGTCATTCCTGTTTCCCTTCCCAGAAGAATTTCGTCGGACGCTCGATCTCGGGCGGGAGACTTTTGTGGACCGGGCAATTGAGCGCGGCGTTTTCGAGCAGCGCACGCTGCGCTGTGTTTGCCGGCAGCGGGATGTGAACTTCCGACGGCAACCC
This sequence comes from Chthoniobacterales bacterium, assembly GCA_035644055.1. Classification (GTDB taxonomy): domain Bacteria; phylum Verrucomicrobiota; class Verrucomicrobiia; order Chthoniobacterales; family UBA10450; genus AV80. Next base: position 30,891 of record DASQPH010000010.1, on the reverse strand, counting down.
GATAATTCGCCGCGGCGCGTCCTTCGACATTTCCTTGCTCACCTTCACGGTCATCCCTTTCACGTCGAGGCCGTGCTCCTGCGCGGCCATCGCCAGGATCGTGCTCATGCAAGTGCCGAGCGCCGTCGCGACGAGATCGGTTGGTGAAAACGATTCGCCCTTTCCTTTGTTGTCTGTCGGCGCGTCGGTCGCAATTGTTGAACCGGAGGGACCGTGGGTGGCGTCGCAGTGAAGATCGCCGTTGTAGGTAATGGAAACGTTGACCATGGCGCAATATCGGCACGCAAATTGGCGAAGCAATTCTCAGTTGTAGCGACGGCGCTCTGTCGCCGCCACACGCGTTAGGACGGCGACAGAGCGCCGTCGCTACAACAACTCAGAACAATCACGGCCCGCCAGCGATGATCGGCGTTGTTTGAAGTTTGTCCGCGTGCGTGCCCAGCTCTTCGCGAAAGACTTTCGTCAACCCCACATCGTGCAAAATATTCATGTCGCTATTGTGCTGGCGCACGTCGTCGCTCTCCCACGATTCGTTCCACCAGCAGAATCCGATGACCGCCGGCCAGCGACCGGAAAACAAATCTTCGAGCGCGTTCCTCGCCCATTCGCTCGCATCCACTTTTCGGTGATGAAGCGCGCAGCCGAACTCGGCGATCACGACCGGCTTTCCGGGCGCGATTTTCGTCAGGCGCGGATACGCGGTCGCCATCTTGAACCGGAAACTTTCCGTGCCGTCGACGTCGCGCGGGGTTAGCGGGCCGTAAGCGCTTAGCGCGACCCAATCACAATAAGAATCTCCCGGATAATAATTCTCGAACCGGTTCCATTTCGCTTCGGGTTGATCGAGCCAGTTCACGTGCCAAATCCATTGCAGATTATCGGCGCCCTCCGCGCGCATCAGGTCCACGATGTGTCGGTACGCTGCCACGTATCGCGAGGGCCCTTCCTTCGGCCCGCCGTTCCATTTTCCACTCCAGGAAAACCATTTTCCGTTCGGCTCGGTTCCCCATTCCACCAGGGCCGGCGACGCGAACTGTCTGGCGTCGCGCGCCCACGCTTTCAGGTCGTCGTCGAATTTCCCTGCAAGGATGTTCGCGAGCGTAAATGTTTTCTCGGCGCGATCCTGTTCCGCGTCGGAGCGCAACATCAGCCGCAGATATGGAACTTTTCCAAGTGCGTGGATCCAATCGCAGGTTTCTCGAGGAAATTTCTGCGATTCGAACCAGTTGTCGGAAAAGAAAACCCAGGCCGTTTTTGTTCCCAACGTCTCTTCAAAACGGGAGACGTCAGCTGGAATGACGTCGTGTTCGGTCGGGTCCCGACCGGTAGCCGGTTCGTCGAAATAAAGACCCTGATATAGTTTCCCTGCCGGCGGTGGCGCGATGAGTTGTCCGGCGCGCGCGGAAGAGGCAATTAGCGCAACCACGATCGCGCAACGGATTAGAACCACGCGCGAACGTAGCACAGCAAGGAGCGGCGGTTTACAAACCGCCGAGCAGACGGCGGTGTGGACACCGCCGCTCCTTGAATTTACAGCTCGCAACCGCGGCCTTAGGTTTCTTTATGAACAACAAAGTGCAGGGAAAAGATCTGACGAAGGAAGCGCCGCGGAGCCCGCGGATGCGGGTGGGCGGATATGCAATTGTGGCGCGGACGTACGACAAATGCCGCGCGCTGCTCGCCGGGAACATTGGCGAATACCATTTCGATTGTCCGCTTGATAACATGCTTTTTGGATTCAAGGGCGTGAAGGGCGACGACTTCAAATCCGAGGTCGAAAAAGGCGCGAGCGTGGAAGAGATGGCGCGCTGGCTCGACAGCCACGGCGACAAGAAGACGCCGGAGGAAGTCAAAGCGTGGAGCGACGAAGTGGAGGCCTCGAATCCGTATGACAATCCGGAGAAGCGCGATTGGTTTGTCGAGCAGGTGAGCGTTTACAATCTCGATCCAGCGAAGACGACGCTCTTTGATTGGCTCGAGGTGGACGACAAGGCGAGCTACCAGAAAGCAGCGTAGGTAGGTGGATCGAGCGCTCCGTCGCTCGATGACATCAAATGGCGGCGAAGCCGCGTCGCCAAACATCGCGCGACGGAGCGCGCGATCCACCAGCGGCGCGGCAATGAAGACCGTTCGGCCCGCGAGATTCGTTTCAGAATTGCAATGGCGATCTCACTGAAACCGCAGCACCTCAACCGTTACCGCCAGATCGCGTGGCTCTTTATCAAGTACGGCCGTTCCGATCTGGTGAAAGAGAGCGGGCTGGAGGGAACGCTCGCGGCCGAGCAACGCGTTACGCCGAAAGAAGCGGCGAAGGCAGGCGAGCTGGCGGCGGACTTGGAAAAGCTCGGGCCGACCTTTGTAAAGCTCGGTCAGCTTTTGTCTACGCGCGTCGAGCTGCTCCCGCAGGCGTATCTGGACGCGCTCGCTCGTTTGCAGGACGAAGTCGAGCCATTCCCGTTCGATGAAGTAGAGAAAATCGTCTGCTCGGAGCTCGGCGTGCGAATGTCGAAAGCGTTTTCGGATTTCGACGTCAGGCCGATGGCGGCGGCCTCGTTAGGCCAGGTCCATCGCGCCCGGCTCCGCGGCGGCCGGCAGGTCGCCGTGAAAGTGCAACGGCCCGGAATTCGCGAAGCGATGTTCGAGGACCTCGACGCGATCGATGAGATCGCCGAATTCCTCGACAACCATACGGCCATCGGCAAGCGCTACGAGTTTTGCAAGATGCTCGATGAATTTCGGAAGAGCCTCGTGCGCGAACTCGATTACCGGCAGGAGGCGAACAACCTCACCACGATTGGCGAAAATCTGCGCTCGTTTCCGCACGTTATCGTCCCGGAACCGATCGCGGACTACAGCAGCGCGCGCGTTTTGACGATGCAGTACGTGCATGGCAAAAAGATCACCGACCTCAGTCCCCTCGCCCGCATGGAATTCGACGGGGGCGCGATCGCGGAAGAATTGTTCCGCGCTTATCTCCAACAGATTTTGGTCGACGGTTTCTTCCACGCCGATCCGCATCCGGGAAATGTATTCGTCACCGACGATTACCGGATTGCGCTGATCGATCTCGGCATGGTGGGACGCGTCACGCCGGGTTTGCAGGAGCAATTGCTTCAGCTCCTCCTCGCGATTTCGGAAGGACGTGGCGGCGACGCGGCCGCGATCTCGATCAAGGTCGGAGAAAAGAAGGAAGATTTCGCGGAAAAGGAATTCACCAGCCGCATTTCCGAGATCGTCGCGCAGCAGGAGGGCGCGACGGTCGAACAAATGCAGGTCGGCCGTCTCGTCCTGGAAGTGACACAGGCTTGCGCCGAGAACGGTATCCGCGTGCCGGCGGAAATGACCATGCTGGGCAAAACGCTGCTCAATCTCGATCAAGTCGGCCGCGCGATCGAACCGACGTTCGATCCGAACGCGTCCATTCGCCGCAACGCCGCCCAGATCATGCAGCAGCGGCTCATGAAAAGTTTGTCGCCGGGAAATTTGTTCGGCGGCGTCCTCGAATTGAAGGACCTCGTCCAACGGTTACCCGCGCGGTTGAACAAAATCATCGACGCGATTGCAAACAACGAAATGAAGGTTTCCGTCGACGCGATCGACGAGAAAACGCTCGTCATCGGTTTCCAAAAAGTCGCGAATCGGATCACGGTCGGACTGATCATTGCGGCACTGATCGTAGGCGCCGCGATGCTGATGCGGGTCGAAACTTCATTTCGAATCTGGGGCTATCCCGGTCTTGCGATCCTCCTTTTTCTCGCCGCGGCCGGCGCCGGGGTCTTTCTGCTGATCAACATTCTCTTCTACGACAAGAGCCACGATGAATAAGGCCGTCTTCTGTAGCCGTCGCCCTGTGGGCGACGCAGAGTGGCTGGCATCGTCATCGCCTGCACCGCGCTTCGCACAGCGAAGCGGCTACAGAAGAAGCGGCTACCGAAAATGACCACTCCAATCAATCCGGGCGTTCGCATCGGCCATGTCCATCTCAAGGTCGCGGACATCGAACGCGCGTTGAAGTTCTATTGTGGCGTCCTCGGTTTCGAATTGAGACAGCGCTACGGTTCGCAGGCCGCGTTCATTTCCGCCGGCGGCTATCATCATCACCTCGGACTTAACACCTGGGAAAGCGAAGCGGGGTCGCCGCCGCCGTCGAATTGCACCGGGCTCTATCACCTCGCGATTCTATATCCGACGCGCGCCGCGCTCGCCGATGCCCTGCGACGGTTGACCGCCGCGAACATTCCGCTCGATGGCGCCAGCGATCACGGCGTAAGCGAAGCGCTTTACCTGCGCGATCCAGACCAGAACGGCGTTGAGTTATATTGGGACCGGCCCAAGGAATCGTGGCCGCGCGGCCCAAACGGCGAGCAAGCCATGTTCACGGTCCCGCTCGATCTCGACGATTTATTGCGCGGGTAGGATCGAAAAGCTCCAAACACCAAGCTCCAAGCACCAGAGAAGCTCCAAGATCCAAACAATCAAAATCAGCCACCGCGTCGTCCTGGTTTGGAATTTGAGGTTTGGTGCTTCCCTGGTGCTTGGAGCTTGGGATTTGGAGCTTTTCCCCTACGGCTTCACGATCGGCGGGACGATGTCCTCCGTCGGACCTTCATCCAGGCCGCGCCGCAGATGGCTATGCCAGGCGCCATAAAAGAAATAAATAAACAGCCCGATCACGAGCCAGACGAAGAACCGGATCCAGGTCAGGACCGGCAGACTCAGCATGAGTGCGATACAGAAAATCACGCCCAGAATCGGAAACACCGGCACCATCGGCACCCGGAACGGTCTCGGCCGCGCGGGATCGGTCCGGCGCAAAACGATGACGCCGAAACAGACCAGGATGAAGGCGAAGAGTGTGCCGATGTTTGTCAGGTCGGCGAGCGATCCGATATCGGTCACCATCGCCACGCCGCCCACCACGATGCCGGTCCAGATGGTCGTAATATGCGGGGTCCGGTAGCGCGGATGGATCCGGGAGAAATATCCCGGCAACAATCCGTCGCGCGCCATCGCCATGAAAATCCGCGGCTGCCCGAGTTGAAAGACGAGCAAGACGGAAGTCATGCCGGCCAGCGCGCCCGCGCTCACCAGCGCCTGGGCCCAGCGCGTCCCTCCGAATGCGGTTGCGACCGCCGCTGAATCGCCAGCGTAAACAGTATATTTTTTCATCCCGGTGAGCACGGTCGACATCAACACATAGAGGAGCGTGCAGATGATCAGGCTCGCAATGATCCCGATGGGCATGTCGCGTTGCGGCCGCTTCGTTTCCTCCGCAGTCGTGGAGACCGCGTCGAAGCCGATGAATGCAAAAAAGACTATCGCCGCGCCGCTCATGATCCCGGTGAACCCATTCGGAATGTATGGATGCCAGTTGCCCGGATTCACCATGAAGCCGCCGAATGAGATGACAAAGACCACCACTGCTACTTTCAGAACGACGATGGTAGTGTTCGCCCTCGCGCTCTCGCGAATTCCGAAAACGAGCAGAACGGTGACGAGGACGACGATGACAAGCGCTGGAAAGTTGAATGCAATGGGATGTCCGGCGATGACCGGCAATGTGGTCGAGGAAAAATTAGCCAGGGCCGGGCTGTGATCTTGGATGAGCTGGGCCGCAGTCGCGTGATCGTTCACCAGCCAGATCGGAAATTTCCAACCGCCGAGACTTCCGCATAACTGGACGAAATAACCGGACCAACCGACGGCGACCGACATGTTGCCCACGGCGTATTCGAGGATGAGATCCCAGCCGATGATCCAGGCAATGATCTCGCCAAGCGTCGCGTAGGAGTAAGTGTAAGCGGAGCCGGATACTGGAATCATCGAGGCCAGCTCGGCGTAACACAGCGCCGCAAATGCGCACGCGATCGCGGCGACGACAAACGAGATTGCAATCGCCGGCCCAGCCCCCGCGCGGCCAAGGAGAACTTCGCCGCCCGAGAACCAGGCTTGAAGGAAATTCAGGACGGGGGTTTCCAGCCGGGACGAAAATGTTTGCCCGGCCGCGGCCGTCCCTGTCATCGCGAAAATCCCTGATCCGATGATCGCGCCGATGCCGATGCAGGTAAGGTCGAATGCGCCCAGGGTCCGTTTCATTTGCCGCTCCGGTGCGGCGGCTTCCTGCATCAAGTGATCGGGGCTTTTGGTTCTGAAAAATTGCGAAGCCATTTCGAAAGGAATCGTGGCAGCGCGACGCGACGAGGGTCAATCATCAAGTTTTTGGTAGGGACGGCGCGCTGCGCCGTCCGCGAATTGGCGAAAGGCGCAATACTTTCTTGCGGACGCCGCAGCGCGGCGTCCCTACCTGATGGCGTGGAATTAGCTCGAAAAACGGGCATGCCAGTTTTCAGCGGCGCGAATCTCATCGGCGGATTGGTCTTCGGCTCGATCGGCTTCGTCGCCTTCATTTACGGGAAACGAATGCACGTCTGGAAACCGATGTTCATCGGTCTGGCCTTGATGGCGTATCCGTACTTCGTCGCCAACGACATCGCGCTGTTTGCGATCGGGGTTCTCGGAACTGCGGCGCTGTTTCTCTTTCGCGAGTAAACGCTCTTCTGTAGCCGCTTCGCTGTGCGAAGCGCGGCATTAGCGACGCCGTTCTCGCGTCGCCCACAGGGCGACGGCTACAGAAGCGGCCCGCTTGCTCAGGTGCGCGGCAACTGTTAAACCCAAGTCATGGGTCGCCAATGGCTGCACGCGAAACGAGAAGTCGCCGGACTGAAGAAGGGCCAGGTCGTCGGCAAGCTCGTGAAGGAAATCATGGTCGCGGCAAAGCTCGGCGGAGCCGAATCCGCCGGGAATGCGCGGCTCGCCGCCGTCGTCGAGAAAGCACGCAAGGCCAGCGTCTCGCGCGACGTGATCGAGCGCGCGATCAAGAAAGGCGCGGGGATTGGCGACGACAAACTCGTCATGGAGCATGTCGTGTTCGAAGGATACGCGCCAAACAAAGTGCCGATCATTGTCGAGGTGCTGACCGACAACAACAACCGGACCGCGCCCGAAATCCGCGTCCTGTTCAAAAAAGGCGGCCAGCTCGGCGCGCCCGGCAGCAACAAATTTCTCTTCGATCACGTCGGCCTCGTCGACGCGCATCATGCCGATCCGAGCGCGGACATTGAAGCGGCCGCGATCGAAGCGAACGCTCAAAATGTAGAGCCGCTTTCGCACGCGGAGAACGACGATATTCCCGAAGGAACGGCGGGCGCGCGTTTCATCACTGAGCGCGGCGATCTGCACGCCGTCACCCAATGGCTGGCGACTGACGGCTGGACCGTCGTCACCAGCGAGCTTGGTTACATCGCCAAAAGCTTTCCGGAATTAACCGACGAACAGCGGCAGCACACCGGCGAATTTCTCCAAACGCTCGAGGACCACGACGACGTCCACCGCGTCTGGGCCGCGATCAAATGAAAGCCCCGCGTCATGGCGGATGAAACCGAACAGGCGATCGTAGGCGACGCCGTCGCTTCCGCGATGGAGGAAGGCCGGCCAAAGAAACGGCGCTTCGGCTGGCGCAAGAAACCAAAAAAAGAAGACCCGCCGCTGACCCATTGCGAGAATTGCGGCGAGGAATTGCGCGGGCACTACTGCTCGAAGTGTGGGCAGGCCGCGGTGAACTATCACCGTTCGTTCCGCCACGTCATCGTCGACGTTCTCGATTCGTTCCTGAACTGGGACTCGAAGTTCATCCAGTCGCTTGGCCTCCTCCTGTGGCGGCCCGGCCGTCTCACTAACAAGTTCCTCGAGGGCCACCGCGTCCGCGTCGTTCATCCGTTGCGGCTCTACCTGTTGGTCAGCATCGCCTTTTTTCTTTCTGCCCGGCTCATTCCCGTTTCGGAATCAAACACGATCAAACGCGAGGACATGACGCCGGAACAACGCGCCGTGTTCGACGCCAAGGTGGAGAAACTGCGCGAACGGCAAAAGAAGAAGCACCCGTTCTTCAACTTCTCAACCGACAAGAAAAAAGAGAAGCCCGATGCGACCGCTACTCCTTCGGAAATACCGATGGAAAGCGCGCCGCAGATAGAACCAGCGTCACCGCCGGAACCGACGCCGCCGGCAGAAGCGCAGCCCAGCGGTTCGCCCAAGAATCTGGACACTGCGATCAACGAGATGGTCGAGAAAGAGATTGGGAAAGATGTTGCGGAGAAAGCGAAGAACCGGCCTCACATGCAGTTCGGCGCGGACAAACATGAAGCCCAAACGCCGTTCGAAAAATGGATGGAGCAGCGGATCAAGGACAAGATCGGCGAGGGCGGCACGAAGTCGAAGCTGTTTCTCGAAACGCTCCGGAGCAATCTCTCCACGATGATGCTCTTCTGCATCCCGATCTTCGCGTTCGTCCTGAAGATTCTTTATGTGCGCCAGAAACGTTTCTACATCGAACACCTGGTTTACGCGCTGAACATTCACGCGTTCTTCTATCTCGCGACCATAATCGTGGTCCTGGCTTCCATGGGCCTGCACGCCTGGATTCCTGGAACGCCGCAGGTCCTGCTCACGCTGCTCATGTGCGCGCTGGTCTTCGTCCAGATCTTCCTGTCGATCCAGGCCGTCTATCGCCAGGGCTGGTTCATGAGCCTGTTCAAGTTCACGCTCGGCAGCTTCGTTTATCTCTTCGTGCTGGGATTCGGCGTCGCTGCGACTGCGATCGCGACCCTGCTCTTGCCGTAAGTTGTAGCGGCGGTCTATGACCGCCGAAGGAACAATCAAAAAACGTCGACGGTCATAGACCGCCGCTACAACAAAATCTCTCGCGCGCGGGCCAGCGCTTCGTCGATCTTCGACACGTCTTTCCCCGCGCCCTGCGCGTTATCCGGCCGGCCTCCGCCTTTTCCGCCAACAATCGGCGCGATTTCCTGGATCAACTTGTTCGCCTGAAATTGCGACGTCAGCTCCTTTGGCACTGACGCGACCAACGCGACGCGGCCATCGGCTGCGCCCGCCAAAAATATCGGGCCTTTGAAATGCGACTTCAGCGTGTCGACGACATTCTGCAATAATTTCCCGTCAGCATCCGGGATTGTTGCGATAATCGATTTCGCTTCGCTGTGAGCTTCACGAAGCTCCTTCGCCGTCGCCGCCGCGCGGTTCTTTAAATCGGCTTCCGACGCCTTCGCCTGCTGCTTCTGCCATTCGTGAACGTCGGCTTCGATTTTCTCCAAATGCGCGGCACGCGCGTCGATTTGTTCGAGCATCGCCGCAGTTGCGCCGTCAGCTGCAAACGGCGGAAGCGCTGCGATATCGCTCTTCTTCCGCGCCAAGGCCTCGAACTTTTCCCGTTGTCGTTCGGCTTCCTGCTTCGCCCATTCTTTGGCCGCGGCGCCCGCGACCGCTTCGATGCGTCGAATCCCGGCTGCGATCGCTTCTTCCCGCACGATCCGAAACGATCCGATGTCGCCCGTTGCGCGAACATGCGTGCCGCCGCACAATTCCATCGAATAGCCGTTCAGCTGTCCCTCTTCTCCGCCGATCTGCACCACCCGCACGGTCTCGCCGTATTTGTCGCCAAAGAACTGCTGAATATCCGATCGCTTCTTCGCTTCCGCGTACGGAATCTCCGTCCACGAAACCGGCGCATTCTCCGCGACCTTCTCGTTCACCAGTTTTTCAACCTGCCGTTTCTGCTCCGCAGTCAGCGCCGCGCTAGAAAAATCGAACGTCAATTTCTCCGGACCGACGTAACTCCCCTTTTGGGTCGCGGCCTTGCGCACTTTTTCGTGCAAAGCCCAATGCAAAACGTGCGTCACGGTGTGATGCCGCTCGATCGCTCGACGCCGAGGAGCGTCGATCGTGATGGTGACACGCGCCCCGGGTTCCGGTCCGTTCTCATCTTCGAGCAAATGCAAAAACGCGCCGCCCGATTTTTGGGTATTCGCAATGCTCCAATTACGATTGTCGAGCGTTAATCTGCCCTTGTCGCCGACCTGTCCACCCATCTCGGCGTAACAAACTGATTTGTCGAGAATCACCGCCGCTTTCCCTTTCGCAGGCACAACCGCGACGACCTGCGCATCGGCTTGGTCGCGATCGTAACCAAGGAAACTTGTGGAAACGTTTTCGTCGGTTTGTGCGAGCTCAATCGCGCTCTTTTTCTGAGCGGAACGCGCGCGGGTGCGTTGTGCCTCCATCAACTTCTCGAATCCCGCAGTGTCAATCGCGAGGCCGCGTTCCCGTGCCATCAATTCGGTAAGATCGAAGGGGAATCCCTGTTCGTCATAGAGGCGGAAGGCGAATTCGCCGGAAATTGTTGAGATACCTTTCGAAGTCTCGCGCTCGAACAATTCGATTCCCTTGTCGAGCGTCTTGTTGAACCCTTCTTCCTCGCGGCGCAGCGTTTCCTTGATTTCGGCTCGCTGCTGACGCAGCTCAACAAAGATGTCAGACATCGTGCGGACAAGGACGTCGGTCAGATTGTAGAAAAATGGTTCGTGAAATCCGAGCGTGCGCCCGTAGCGGACGGCGCGGCGGAGAATGCGGCGGAGAACATACCCGCGCCCTTCGTTGCTCGGTTGGATGCCGTCGGCGATGGCGAAGCTGAGGGTGCGAATATGATCGGCGATCACGCGGAAGGCGATGTCGATCTTTTCCTGCTCTTCATTTGTAGGGCGGCCGCTCCGGCTGCCTTCTCCAGATTCTGGCAAGCGGAGCGCTTGCCCTACAATGGGAAGAGTCGATTGATAAGTCTTCCCGCTCAGCTTCTCCAGTTCATCGAAGATCGGGCGGAAGACATCAGTCTCGTAGTTCGAGATGATCCCAGTGAAATCGGTGAAATTTTTTGTGCCTTGGATCATTGCGGTGATCCGCTCCAGGCCCATGCCGGTATCGACGTGGCGTTGCGGCAATGGCGAGAAGGTCCCATCCGCGTTCGCGTTGAACTGGATGAACACGAGGTTCCAGATCTCGATGCAACGCGCGTCGCCGGCGTTGACGAGCGATCCCTGCGTGTCGCCGGCCGGCGTGAGATCGACATGCAACTCCGAGCACGGACCGCACGGCCCGGTGTCGCCCATCATCCAGAAATTGTCTTTCTTGTTGCCGTTGACGACGTGAATGGCGGGATCGAGCCCCGCTTTCTCGAACATGCGCGTCCAATGATCGTGCGCTTCCTGGTCGAACTCGCTCGGTTCGTCAGGCCCGGGCATGTAAACCGTGGCGTAAAGGCGCGAGGCCGGAAGTTCCCAGCGCTCGACAACCAATTCCCACGCCCATTCGATCGCTTCCTTCTTGAAGTAATCGCCGAAGCTCCAGTTGCCGAGCATCTCGAAAAACGTGTGGTGATACGTGTCGAGCCCGACGTCGTCGAGGTCGTTGTGTTTGCCGCCGGCGCGGATGCATTTTTGCGTGTCGGCGACGCGTGGCGGATTCCACGCCGGCTTTTGTTGTCCCAGGAAAATCGGAACGAACTGGTTCATCCCCGCGTTCGTGAAAAGCAGGTTCGGCGAATCCGGCAGCAACGACGCCGAAGGCACAATCGTGTGCTTTTTCTCGCGAAAGAAATCGAAAAAGGATTGGCGGATTTCGGCTGCGGTCATGATCGATAGCACTGTAGCGGCGGTCTATGACCGCCGACAAACGATTCGAAGCGAAGAAGAGGCAGCGAGCCTACTTCTTCTCTTCGTCGAGCCTGGCTTTCACTGCGGCCTCGATCTCTTCGTAAAGCGCGGGATCGTTCTTCAGCGCGTCTTTACCGGCATCGCGACCCTGGGCGAGCTGCGTGCCTTTGTAGCTGAGCCACGAGCCGCGCTTCTCGATGATCTGTTTCTCGAGCGCGAGATCGAGGAGCGCCCCGGTCGAGGAAATACCCTCGTTGTACATGATGTCGAACTCGGCTTCGGTGAACGGCGGCGCGACTTTGTTCTTCACCACTTTCACGCGGGTCCGGTTTCCGGTAACCGTTCCGTCCGTCTGTTTGATCGCGCCAATCCGGCGGATGTCGATTCGGACGCTCGCGTAAAACTTCAGCGCTTTGCCGCCGGGAGTGGTTTCCGGATTGCCGAACATGACACCGATCTTCTCGCGGATCTGGTTCGTGAATACGCAACACGTCCGCGCCTTTGAAATAAGGGACGTCAATTTGCGCATGGCGGCGCTCATCAGGCGCGCCTGAGCACCGACGGTTGAGTCGCCGATCTCGCCTTCGAGTTCCTGCTTGGTGACCAAAGCCGCGACCGAATCGAGGACGATGACGTCGAGCGCGTTTGAGCGCACGAGCGTTTCGACAATCCGAAGCGCTTCTTCGCCGGAGCTCGGCTGCGAGACGAGCAAGTCGTCCATGTTCACGCCGAGGCGACGCGCATATTGCGGGTCGAGTGCGTGCTCGACGTCGATGAACGCCGCCAGGCCCCCACGCTTCTGGGCTTGGGCGATAACGGTGAGCGTGAGCGTGGTTTTGCCAGACGATTCCGGTCCGTAAACTTCCACTACGCGACCCCGCGGAAATCCACCGACTCCGAGGGCGCGATCGATCAGGATGTTGCCGGTGGGGATTACATCAATGTCGACAATCGTCGCGTCGCCGAGCCGCATGATGGCGCCGTCGCCGTAATCCTTCGCAATCTGCTGGAGCGCAAGATCGAGGTTCTTGTCGCGGGCGGCGGTGACTTTGTCCTGGGCGGATTTTTCTTCAGTTTTTGTAGCCATAGGGAGGGCCTTCTTAGTACGTGCGGTGGTGAAGTTCGCCAAGTAGAAAAGCTCGCGACTCCGCAAAAGAACAACAGGCCGCAAACCTCGCGGCTTGCGGCCTGTGTAACTAACCCAACTCGCCTGAAATTAAGCGACCGTGATCTTGCGCGGCTTGACCTGGTCTGCCTTGGGCAGGGTCAGGCGCACAACGCCCTGCTCGATTTTTGCGCTAATCTTGTCGGCGTCGATCGACGGATCGAGCTCGAAGGCGCGTCGGAAATTTTCCGAGCGCGATTCGCGATGGAGCAACGTGCCTTCGACGACGGGCATGGAGCGCCGCCCGACGATGGTCAGCTCATTGTTCTCGACCCACATCTCGAGCGTCTCCTTGTTCACGCTCGGCATTTCGACTTCCAGCATGTAACCATCCGCGTTCTCGAGAACGGTGGCCGGCGGCGTCATAAACTGTTCCTGGGCGCGCTCGCCATTCGAGGAAGCGCTGCGATTTTCACGAACCAAAGTATTCATTCGGTTTTTTTCCTTTCGTTGAAATTTCTTAACTGACGTTGACTTGGATCTGCTTCGGCTTCGCCTCTTCCGCTTTCGGCAGCGTAACGGTGAGGATGCCGTCCTTGTAGGTGGCATTCACTTTGTTCGCGTCGACGCGCGTCGGCAGCGTGATGCTGCGGCGGAACTTGCCGGTGAAGCGCTCGGTCCGGGTGGCGTTTTCGCCATTCGCATTGGTTTCAGATTTTCGTTCGCCGCCGATCGTCAGGGTGCCGTCGTGCAGCGAAATTTCGATATCTTCCTTGCGCAGGCCGGGAAGCTCGACGACCGCGATGACGTTATCGTTGTTCTGATAGAGATCGAGCGCCGGCGTCCAGCCGGTAAACAGTTGCGTCTGCGGCGCGCCGGTCAAGAACGGCAGCTCCAGCAGCGTATCAAGATCATCCCGCAGATTGGCCCAGCGATTCAGCGAAGGCCACATCGCGGAACTCGGGATTTGGTAACGAATTAAACTCATATGCATTCTCCTTTGATGGTTGTTTGAAAGGACGGCGATTTAAAAGCGGAAGGAATGCCAGAAGCTTCGACGCACCTAACTGTCGGCGTAAGTAATTGAAAATAATGATCTTGAAATGCTGAGATGCGGTTATCTGGCCGGGACGAATTACGCCGATTTGTCACACATTTGTTGCTTGGGCACGGTTGCATGCTGCGCCACAACTTCACACGACGAATCGGAGTGCAAACAGTTGCCTTCGTCTGTTCTCCACGATATTGCTGACGAGAATGGCGACCCTAAATGACGACGAGCGATTCATGCGAGCCGCCCTCGCGGAAGCGCGCAAAGGCGCTGGCCTAACGAGTCCAAATCCCGCCGTCGGCGCGGTGCTCGTCTCGAAAAATAAAATTGTGGCTCGAGGTCATCATCGCGGCGTCGGCTTACCGCACGCGGAGATCGAATGCCTGACCAGGTTCGGCCACGAGATTCCGAGAAGCGCGATTCTTTACGTGACTCTCGAGCCCTGCTCGACGATTGGCCGAACCGGTCCGTGCACCGACGCAATTATCAGGTCGGGCCTGCGGAAAGTGGTCATCGGCGCCATCGACCCAAACCCGAAACATTCTGGTCGCGGAATCGAGCTGCTCAGGAAAGCCGGCTTCGCCGTCGGGGTTGGAGTTCTGTCGGCCGAGTGCACCGATCTGAATGAAAGTTACAACAAATGGATCCAGGCCAGGATTCCGTTTGTCATCGCGAAATGCGGGATGAGTCTCGACGGACGTCTGACGGCGCCACCATCGGAAGGACAATGGCTTACTTCGCCTGCGGCGCGGCGCGATGCGCAAAAGTTACGCGCAAGCGTCGATGCCATCCTGGTCGGTGCTGAAACAATTCGCGCCGATAATCCACGGTTGACCGTTCGGGGAAAACCCGGAGCGAAACAGCCGCGACGCATCGTCGTCTCGCGTTCGGGGAAGCTGCCGCGCGCGGCCCGCATTTTCGCCGATCGCTTCGCAAAATTTACCACTGTTTATCGCGACATTGGCCTGCGCGATTTGCTCCGCAAACTCGGAGCGAACGAAATCACGAGTGTGCTGATCGAAGGCGGTGGCAACGTTCTCGGCCAGGCTTTGGATGAGCGCTTGATCGACAAGGTCCAAATCTACATCGCCCCAACTTTCACCGGCGGCCCGACGGTCGCATTCGCCGGAGCGGGCGCAGATTCGACGCAGAGCGCTGCCCGCGTGAGCCTCATTCAATATGGGAGAATCGGCCACGACATCTTTCTTGTCGGATACCCAACTTATGAAGCGGCGAGCGCTTGAATATTTTCTAACAACATCGCGTCCAAATTCGTGATAAGTTATCGGCATTCATTGAAAGGCATTATCATGAACTGGAAAAAAACTTTGTTGATCGCAATCGCAGTTGGCGCGTTTTCGTTCGCGGCCGTGCCGCGGAGTGAGGCGCGAGTTTCAGTCGGAATCGGATTCGGTTTCCCGGTCGGCTTCAGCTACGGGTACGGCTATCCGTATGGATATGGCTATGGTTACGGTTATCCGTACGGCTACGGCTATGGGTATCCGCGGGCGGTGGTTTACGCCGGGCCGCGATATTATCATCATCGTCGGTATTACCGGTATCACCGGCCGTATCGGACCCTGCGCTACTATTAAGACTTAGCGAGAACGCTTCTCCGGATTGAGCTGGCTGAAACTTGGCCAGCTCAATTTTTTTGGCCGCGGCCTAGAGCAGAACACTCTCGTCGAGAGCGTTGTCGTCGGAACCCATCAAATCATCGAGATCAGCCATCAAATCGTTGTCCTGGCCGTCCGCCAAGGCAACAATTTCAAGTCGGGAATCCGAACGCTGTTGCTTGATGATTTGCGTCGGCAAAGCCAGGCCCGCGATAATTACCACGGCAACGCCGGCAGCGGGAACGAGCCACCGCAAATACCAGCTGCGGTTCGGCGAAGATTCGCCCTGAGCCTCGCGCAACTTGCGCAGGACATTGCGGGCGAAAAAGGGCGAGGCCGTCGGCTCGGTCGCATGACCGAGTAAATCCCAGAGCTTCTCGTCTTCTTCGCGTTTCATGGCGGTGATTTAACTCCGTTACCGGGGGAAAGTTGCAAAGTCGATCAGGTTTCGGCCGCTTCGAGGAACCCTTCGAGCTGCCGGATACGCGTCGGGTGCCGCATCTTGCGGAGCGCTTTAGCCTCGATTTGCCGGATTCGTTCGCGGGTAACCCGGAATTGGCGGCCTACTTCTTCCAGGGTGCGGCTGTATCCATCCACCAAACCGAAGCGTTGCTCGAGCACCTGCCGCTCCCGATCGGTCAACGTCTCCAGCACATCCTTGATCTTCTCCTTCAACAGCACGATCGCCGTCATGTCGCTCGGGTTCTCGGCGCCCTTGTCTTCAATGAAATCGCCGAAATTCGTTTCCTCGCTCTCGCCCACCGGCGATTGCAACGAGATCGGTTGCTGCGCCATTTTCAAAACGGCCCGGACGCGATCCACTGGCAGCAGAATCTCTTCCGCCACTTCTTCCGGAGTCGGCTCCCGTCCGTATTCCTGGACGAGCTGCTTCTGCACGCGCATCAATTTGTTGATCGTCTCGATCATGTGCACGGGAATCCGAATCGTCCGCGCCTGGTCGGCGATCGAGCGCGTGATTGCCTGGCGAATCCACCAGGTCGCGTAGGTCGAAAATTTATAGCCGCGGCGATACTCGAATTTCTCCACCGCCTTCATCAACCCCATGTTGCCTTCCTGGATCAGGTCGAGGAACGACAGACCGCGGTTCGTATACTTTTTCGCGATGGAAATGACGAGCCGCAGATTGGCTTCCACCATTTCCGTCTTGGCCCGGAGCGCCTTGTGCAGCCAGCTCTTCAACGAGCGATATTGCTCGGCGTATTCCGCGAGCGAAAGCCAGAGCGAGCTTTCCAGATCGCGCGTTTTGATCCCGAGCGGCGAACGCGCGCCGTTGTCCTTCGGGTGCTTGCTGATTTCGCCCTGCAAATGCGTCAGCGCCTGGTAACGCTCATCCGCGAGGTGGACGAATTCCTCGGTCACCTTCTGTTTGAAATAGAATTTCGGGTAAAGCTTTTGTAACGCCGTGACCGCTTTCTGGAACGCCTTCGCCTTGCGCGCATCGCGCCGGCTGGGCCCGTGCAGGATTTGCGAATACTGCTGGCGAATCCCGTTGCTAAACTTCGCCACTTGTTTGCAGAGCCGCGGCAACATTTTCATGTAGCGCTCCCGGCTCTCGATTTTCTTGTCGAGAATCACCCGATCGAAACGCTCGCCGCCCTCCGTCAATTTCTGGGCGAGATCGAGATGCGCCTGCGCGATAAAACCGAAACGGTTGATCAATCGCTGGACCATGATCTCCGCCTCTTCGATTCGCTTCGAAATCTCCACTTCCTGCTCGCGGGTCAGCAACGGCACCTGACCCATTTGCTTGAGATACATCCGCACCGGGTCGTCGAGGATATCGAGCTTCGGCTCCGGCTTTTCCTCTTCGTCGTCCTCCGCCTCCTTCTTCCCGTCCTTGTAGCGATCGACCTCGGACGCCTCGATGATGTCGATCTCCATCCGGCGCAGACGCGTCAGGATCGCGTCCAGCTCATCCGCATCGCTTATGTCTGGCGGAAGCGCTTCGTTCAGATCGTCGAAGGTGAGGTAACCCTGCTCTTTCGCCAGCTTGATCAATTCGCGGATGCGCGTCTGCACATCGGTGCCGCCCGCAGGCGGCAACATTTCTTCGGCATCGGAATCTCGAGCGCCGTTTAATTGTCTCGTCGCGGGCAGCGCGGAAATTTTCTTTTTCTTCGAACCCGGACTCTTGCGGACGGCGATTCGTTTCGCGGGTTTGGGCGCAGCTTTTCGTTTTGCCTTCGCCTTTTGGGGCCGCTTTGTTTTGGCCGGCTTTTTCGGAGACGGTCGGGCTCCGCGTCGTGTCTGTTTTCTCGAGTGAGTTGCCAAGTCTTGAGTGCTTTAGAGGTATCGCTGTTTTCAAGCCGGCTCGCCGGCCTTTTCCGCCCCCTCAACGGCAGCAGTTCAGTTGCCGAGCACGCGGGCGGACGAAAACGCGGAAAGGTCGCGGAGTTGCTCCGTAAGGTCAAGAATTTGTTTCTGCAAAGCCATGGCCTCGCCCGTGGTCAGACGCGGCAGCTTCATTCGGCCTTCCGCGATCTGAAGTTGGCGGCGTAATGCCGCTTGCCGAAGCCCGTTCCAGAAACCCTGGGCGACCTCCAACCCGTTGGGCGGCATCTTTTCGAGAAGCCAACCGGAAACAAGCGCCTCTTCACCCGGACTGAGCTTTGCCATGAACGCGTTGAGCGATGCCGGATCGTCCGGCCGCAGATCGTTTTCGAGAATTCGGGCCAGCATTTGGGAATCAGGCGTATGCCCCAGCATCTCGCGCCAGTCTTGCGCGAGCAGAAATTCTCGCGCCTCTTCATGACGCAATGCCAGCAGGCACAGTATCGCGATATCGTGACGCGGAGGTGCCAGCTTTTCCGGGCGCGTTTCGCCATCATCGATTGAAAAACGGTCGCGACTCGGTCTGGAGAGCAACCGGTCGAAATCGCCTCGCGGCACGCCGATCCGCGCGCTGGCGCGATTCGCTACTTCACCACGCATCAGCGGATCCTGAACCCGGCCGATCGTTTCGGCGAGTCGCTGAGCCAGCTGCATTTTTGCGCTGAGCGAATCCAAATCGGCCGCACTCGTTTCACGCTCGATCCACCAATCAAAGAAATCACGGGCGCCGCTCACCAGTTTCTCGAATTCTTCCCGGCCGCGTTTGCGAATCATTGAATCGGGATCTTCGCCGGCCGGCATTTCCGCGACGCGAACCACGAGATTATTTTGGAGCAGCGCGTCGAGCGAACGCTCGGCCGCTTTTTGCCCCGCCGCATCGGCATCGAAACAGAGAACGACGTCGCTGACGAACCGTTTCAAAATGCGCGCCTGCTGTTCGGTGAACGCGGTTCCCTGCGGCGCGACCACATTCGCGATCCCAGCTTCGAAGAGCGTGATCAAATCCAGCTGCCCTTCGCAGACAATCGCACAATCCGCCTCGATCAATCCGCGCTTGGTTTTGTGCAGGCCGAAAAGCACGCGACCTTTTCGGAAGAGCGGCGTCTCGGGCGAGTTCACGTATTTCGCCGCCTCGGCCTCCTTGTCGCCTGCCCGCCGTAGGCTTGGCGAAGGCGGGAGAATGCGGCCGCTGAACGCGATCACTTCGCCAACGTCGTTGTGGATCGGGAACATGATCCGGTTCCGGAATCGGTCGTAGGCTTTGTTGTCGCTTTCCTCGCGCCGGGTGATGAGTCCGCTATCCAAAAGCAATCGCTGCTGATAACCGCGCTCGAGCGCCCAACTCAGAAACGCGTCCCAGCTTTGCGGCGCGAACCCGATCTGCCAATCCTTCGCGATCCGCTTGTCGATCCCCCGCCCTTTCAAGTATTCCCGGGCCGGCTCGCCGATTTTTTTCTTCACCAGATTTTCGTGAAACCATTCCGCCGCTTCCGCGTGCAATTGAACCAGCGCCCGCCGCGTTTCGTGTTGGCGATCCTCGTCCGCACTGCTGACGGTCCGTTCTTCGATCACTGGAATTCCCACCCGGGTCGCCAGCTTCTTCACCGCCGCGGGAAAATCGAGATGCTCGTAATCCATCACGAACCGGAAAACGCTTCCGCCCGCGCCGCAGCCGAAACAATGAAACGTTTGCCGCGACGGACTGACCGTAAACGACGGCGTTTTTTCCTGATGAAACGGACAGAGGGCCTTGAACGTCGAACCCGCGCGCTTGAGCGGGAAATACGTGCCGATCACTTCCACGATGTCGTTCGCGGCCGCAATCTGCTCGATGGTCTGTGTCGGGATCGTTCCCATGCGGGTTTTACTTTTCGCTCGTGTTACCGCCGGTCGCGATTCAAATTACGCGAGAAGCGACCCTTTGATGAGAATTTTGTTCCGGCTTTCGCTATTGGTCCTCGGTCTCGCAGCGGTTGTCCCTGCGGCGCACGCGCGCGAAGTCGTGCGCAAGGGCGACACAGTCGTGGTTGCCCTCAGCGGAGAAATTTCTCCGCCACTGCATTTGTTTTTGCGGCGGGCCGTCAAGGCCGCTGAGAACGCCGGCGCGAGCGCGCTCATCATCGACATGAATACCTATGGCGGCCGGCTCGATGCCGCAGCCGACATCTGCGCGGTCCTGAACCGCACCACCATTCCCACCTACACGTTCATTAATTCCAACGCCGGCTCGGCTGGCTCGCTCATCGCCCTGGCGACGCGTCACATTTATATGTCGCCGGTGAGTGCGATCGGCGCCGCTGCTCCTGTTCTTGCCAGCGGCGCTGAGCTTACCGGGACCGAGAAAGACAAGACACTCTCGTATTGGTCCGCTCTCGTCCGCAATTCCGCCACGCGCAACGGACACAATCCCGACATCGGCGAAGCGTTCATGAACAAGGAAAAGGAAGTGCGCATCGGCGAGCGCGTCGTCCACGCGAAAGGAACGCTGTTGACGTTGAATGCCCAGGAAGCGACCGAGAACATCAACGGCAAACCGCTCCTGGCCGACGGCATCGCGGACTCGGTGGAAGATCTCGCGAAGAAAGCCGGACTGAAAGGCGCGCTCGTCGCCGTCGAGCCGAGCGGATTCGAGCGGCTGGCGTTTTGGATCACAGCGTTCGCGCCCGCGCTTCTCTTGCTCGGAATTATTTGCGCGTATCTGGAATTCAAAATGCCAGGCGCCAGTATGCCGGGGATCATCGCCGCGATTTGCTTCGCGCTTTTCTTCGCCGGTCATTATCTCGCCGGGCTCGCGGGATGGGAAGTCGTGGGCCTCTTCGTTCTCGGCGTCGTTTTCGTCCTCATCGAAATTCTTTTCTTCGCGCACTCCACCATTGTGTTCGGCGTAGTCGGCGTCTTTCTCATGCTGGCGTCGCTGCTCTGGGCCATGATCGATCGCTATCCCGGCGAAACATTTTTCCCGACCGGCGACATGCTCGCGGTCCCGTTACGCAATCTGTTTTTCACTTTGCTCGCGGCGACGCTGATCATCATCGTCCTCGCGCGATATCTTCCGAAGACCAATCTCTACCGCCATTTCGCGCTCATGACGACGAATCCGCCCGGGCCGTCGCTGGCCGGCGCTCCGCGCGAATTCGCGACCGCGCTCAATCTTTCTCCCGGAATGGAGGGCACCGCGCAAACGATGCTGCGCCCGAGCGGCAAAGGGCGTTTCGCCGATCACGTAGTTGACGTCATCACCGAAGGCGAATTCGTTCCCGCCGAAACGCCGATCACGGTTATCCAGAAAGATGGGATGCGCGTGGTCGTGAAAGCGCGCGCCTGACGTTAGCCCCGGAAAAACATCGGCCCGATCACGTGCAGGGTGAAATCGGCCGAGAAGTGCGCCAGGATCGCGGCCTCGAAACCGCGCTTCCAACAGAGATAACCGAAAGCCAGCGACGCTCCTCCATTGATGGAAAAGATCGCGGCCCAGACCAGCGGCGTGAGCGGCAGAAAGATTTTCGCGGCGGGAACATGTCCGGCGGCGAAAAGTCCGGCGATAATCACATTTGCGATCCAAAAAATAACGGGACTCGCCTGCGGAGTTTGTGCACGGGTGATTCTTCTCAGGAGCCAGAGAAACAATGACAAAGCAAACAATCGCGCCACGATTTCCTCGTTAATCGCACCGTAGAGGCAGGCCAGAACGCGCTTCCAAATCGGCATCGCTGCTTCCACGCCCATCGGCCATTCAGGAATGCGCGGAAGAAAAAACGCATAAAAGATGACCAAAAGCAGCGCTGCCACGGCCACGCCCGCGAGGAGCGGTAGCCGCGCCGCATTTTTCGACAAGGGCGTGGCGCGTCCGTAAAACCATCGTTCCAAGACCGGCATCTCGATGCCGGCCTTCGGCGCCAGGAGCAGGCCTAACGAAATGAATCCGGCAAACAGAATTATATTCTGCATTATCTGCACGGTAATTAGAACTGGCAGCGGCATGGGCAACGAGCCGCCCGAAAGTATTTTTCGAAAAAGCGTCAGCAGATAGGGCAACAGACCGGCCACGCCGACGACGGACCCAAACAAGAGCAGCCAGAAAATTTTCCAGGGATAACGGGACCGATCCATAAACACTGAAACCGTAAAACACTGAAACGCTGAAACTGAAAGATTGAAATCCTAAAACAGTTTCAGCTTTTCAGATTTTCAGGATTTCAGCATTTTCCCTTCATGTTTGGGATTCACGATTTCGCGCTCTTCATCACCACCGGTGTTTTGCTGAATCTGACACCGGGACCGGACACACTTTACATTCTCGGACGCAGCGTTGCTCATGGACGTCGAGCCGGCGTCGCCTCCGCGCTCGGCATTTCGGTCGGAAGTATTTTCCACACCTGCGCCGCCGCGCTTGGCTTGTCCGCGGTCCTGGCGACTTCTGCGTGGGCCTTTGCGTTCGTGAAACTGGCCGGCGCCGCCTATCTGATTTTTCTCGGCGCACGCGCGCTGCTCGAAAAACAGGATGAGCTTGCGATGCCCGCGCATTTCAAGCGGCGCGGTGCCGCGCCGGCGTTTCGCCAGGGAATCGTGACCAACATTTTGAACCCGAAGGTCGCGCTGTTCTTCCTCGCGTTTCTCCCGCAGTTCATCGACGCCAACGCGCCCTCAAAGACAATCGCGTTTGTCGTTCTGGGACTCACCTTCGTCACCACCGGCACGATCTGGTGTTTGATCCTGGCGTGGTTCTCGAGCGCGTTCAGCGCGCGGCTCCGCGAGAGTCCGACAGTGACCGCCCTGCTGAATCGCGCGGTTGGTTCGCTCTTTATTTTTCTCGGATTGCGATTGGCGGTCGCGGCGCGGCGCTAACCGCCGGCCACGACGCGGACAAACTCGACTCGATCGCCGTCTGCGAGTTTGCGGTCCGACCATTCGCGCTGATGAAGCGCGAGGGCATTGTGCTCGATCAATACGCTGTTCGGCTTCAACCCGTAATGGCTCGCAAGCTCGGCGATAGTCGTTAGGCCATCTACTTCGGCGCGTTCGCCGTTGACCCACAGATTCATGTCGCCAGCAGGGCGGCGTCCCAATCTTTCCAGACCGGCTCGAACCCGCGCCGCTTCAAGGCGTCCGCCACCTCCGCGGGCGACCGGCCGTCGCTGATCTCGAATTGGCCGGTCGCGACCATGTCCTCGCCGTTTTCAAACTCCGGCGCGACAATTCGACCGCGCACGGTGCGATGCAGTTCATCCGTCCCCTGATGCGTGTAACCGCCGGGCTCGGTGTGACTGCCGGCGCTCATCATCGTGACGCCGAGAGGCGCAAGCGCATCGCGTAACGCCGCGCGCTCACGCGTGCTCAACACAATCCCCACTTCCGGAAACGCGATCCGAAACGCGCAAATCAATTGCGCCAGCTCGCGGTCGCTCATTGAGAACGGCGGATGAAATTCGCCGGCGGCGGGGCGCAACCGCGGCAGACTCACCGTGATCTGCGCCTGCCAGCAGTGTTTCAGCAAATATTCCGTATGCGCCGCGAGCGCGACCGCTTCTTCCTGCCAGCGACAGAGACCAAAAAGCGCGCCGATCCCGAGCCGGCGAAATCCCGCATCGTAACCGCGCTGTGCGCAATCGAGCCGCCAGTTGAAATCGCGTTTCGGTCCGGCGGTGTGCAGTTCGGCGTACGTCTCGCGATCGTAGGTTTCCTGGTAAACGACGAGGCCTTCCGCGCCGGCTTCGACGATGGGAAGATAGTCCGCGGTTTCCATTGGCCCGACTTCGATCGAGATCGACGAGAAATCCGGCGCCAGCGCCCGCACGCAATCGGCAAGATAACTTTGACTCACGAATTTCGGATGTTCGCCCGCCACCAGGAGAACATGACGGAATCCTTCCGCCGCCAGATGCCGGCCTTCCGCGACGACCTGTTCGACGCTCAGGGTCACGCGCAAGATCGGATTATCGCGCGAAAACCCGCAGTAACGGCAATTATTGATGCACTCGTTCGAAAGATAGAGGGGCGCGAACAGCCGCATCGTTCTTCCGAAATTTTTCAGGGTGAGCGCATGCGCCTGTTGCGCGAGCGCTTCCAGCTCCGCGTCCGATTTCGGCAGAATGAGTTCGGCGAACCGCCGCGGAAGGGGCGATTTCCGCAGCGCCAAACTATCGAGGACCTGCGCGAATGACATCAGCCACAGTTTCGCGCACCGAAGAGTTTTCGCAATTTTACCGGCTCGGCGGCTCCCAATCCATGAGCGCCTTTTCCGTTTTCTCGCCGTTACCCTTTAACCATGCGCCCATCTCGTCCGCGGCGTTGTTTCCGTAGACCCGATGCGAATAAACAAACGAGTGTCCTTTGCCATCGACAAGCATCATTCGCGCGAACGCGGCTTCCGAAAAATCAGGCCGAGTGAAAAAGACAGCAATGAAATGCTCCGCCGGGCTTTTATCGGTGGCCGGCACTGAATTTGTCCGAATAACTTTGCCGGCGCGCTGATAATTTCCCAGGACCGCGTTCGCGACCCCGGCCAATTTTTCACCATCATTCACGTCCGGATACGCGTTGATGGTGATCATGTCGGTCCAATGATCCAGATCTTCCTGTTTCGCCGGCGTGAACTCGTGCTGAGTGCCGCCCGACCAGCGATGGAAATAATCTACGTTCTGAAACTTGAACGCCGCATCCTCGTCATCCGCCGGCTTCAGGGTTGACGCGCCGCCGAGGATCAGAACGAAAACAATGAGCCGTCGCAGAACCATGCCTGGATGGTTTCTCTAATCTGACCTCTGACTTCCGACCTCAGCGCAACCGCAGCGCTTCGATTACCCCGTGGCTGATCCCGCCCGTCACATCGAGGTGATGGTCGCGCTGATAGTTGCGCAACGCCCTCCGCGTGGCCGGGCCGAGCACTCCGTCGACCGCGCCGTCGTAATATCCTTCCCGCGCCAGCGCGCCCTGCACATCGCTCACTCGTGCGTCGCCGCTGTATTCCGATTGGGTCGTCGCCGGTCCCGGCGCATATTCATTCACGGGGTAACTGCCATTATCGTAATACGAGGAGCCGTAATACGAAGAGTCGTAATAGGAGTCGTACGGATAGTAACCGTATCCGTAGCCGTAGGGATACCAGAGGAACGGATCGTAGATGAACCAGAAGCCGTTGTGGAAATGACAACGATGCCCATGCCAGGAATGGTCACGCCCGCGGTCCCAATTCCGGTGCCAGTTGCTTGCGTTGTGTTGCGCGATGACGCGTCCTTGATTGAATCCCTGCGAACGATTAGCCGCCGTCCTGGTTCCGGGCGTGAGCTGCCCATTCGAGCGTGATGTGCGCGAATTGAACGCCGCCGTGCGATCGCCCGAAAAACGTCGCGAGCCAGAACCGTAGGTCGGATTCCGTAACGCCGTTGTGGTCGGCGAATAGCGCGGGCGCGTCGCGAACGAGCTGCGGTTATTTGGCGCGTACGAAACGCGCGGCGAATAATAGCGGCCCGCCGCACCGGAAAAATTCCGGCTTGGCCCGGCATAGCTTCTGGGCGCGTAACTTCGTGGTCCCGCGTAACTGCGTGCCGGTGGCGAGAAATGTGCGCCGCCGGAGAAATGTGCGCCTCCCGAATAATGCCCTCCCCGAGCCTCCGCCGATTGCATCAAACCAAAGCTCGCTGCGATTGCCAGACTGAATATGCTGATAATTTTCATTCCATGCGCCCTCCCGCGCTGACCGAGTTTTATCAGGCGCGGCGAAGCCTGGGAAGCAAAATCCGCTACTTCGTTACTTTCTTTAGTTCGGCTCCGCCCAGAAGCGGCAGGACGAATAAATTCGCGAGGATGTCAATGACGCAACCGGCCAGCACAACCAGGCCGAAACGTTGCGTCGGCGGAAAATCCGAGAGCGCGAAAATAGCGAATCCCGCCGCGATAATGACATCGGAATAGACAATCCCCCGCCATTGTTCTTCGCGGGCGGCCACCCAGGCTTTCCATCCGCTCGCACCGTCACGTTGGGCGCGGCGGACGCCGAAGACGAGATGAATCATCGAATCGATCGCGATGCCGATGCAGACGTTGGTCGCGGGTGAGGAGATCACGTCCATCGGGACATGGAGCCAGCCGATTCCGCCCAGCATGCAGAGTGGCACCAGGCTCAGGCTCACGATCATCGCCATCGTTCCGCGAATCGAGCGCGCCACCACCCACGCGATCGCGATGAACAAAACATTCAACCAAAACAGGCCCGTGACGAGGCTCGATGCGACCAATTGGCCGAGGCGGCCCTGGAGATAATAAATCCCGCCCACTAGGACGGGCTTGAATCCATGCTTGCGCACGATGCTCCGCAAATCGTTCACCACCTCGAGCCGGGATTCCTTTCGCTGGGATTCGATCATGCGAAGCATGAACACCGCCTGGGTATGGTTCGCGTTCACGAAACTTTTCGCCACCCGTGCATGCTGCGGCTCCTCTAATTTGCGCATGATCGTTTCGTAACTGAAGAAGAACGAGAACGGCACTCGATCGGCCTCCGCCAGCAGAGTCGGCAGCGAGATCACCGTGCCGACATTCTTAGAGTTCTCGAGCGCGGTCTGGAGCGACCACATTTTTTGATAAGCCGCGTCTGTGTTCAGGGGACTGCCATCCGCCGCGGCTACCACCAGCTGGAGCAGGTTCGCGCCCCCGTTTCGATCTACATATTCCAAACCATCGCGTAACGGCTGGTTCGGCTTGAAATAATCGAGCAGGCTCGGGTCGGTATCGATCTTCTTTATTCCAAACCCAAGGAGAGCGCTCGCCGCAATGATCCCTAACGAAAGGAGTGCGTATCGACGCATCCAAAATTTTCTCGGTGGTTCCAGCTCCACGACTTTGGTTTCGTGCGGCACCGCCCAGCGCAGGAACGGCGGGTAAATCAGATAGGCGCAGACCAAAGCAACCACGCTTCCCAGGACGCCGCCAAATCCCAGCTCGCGCAACGGTTTCGCCTGAACGATGAGAAGGCTGCCGAACCCAAGCGACGCGCAGACCATCGACCAGAACGAAGCGGGAAACGTCATCCGCAACGCCGCGACCGCGAGGTCTGCCGACTTTTTTCCCAGACGCCGGGCGAGCGTTTGCCAGTTAAACGTCATGTAAACCAGATGCGACAACGCGACCACGAACACGATCGTGCCGAGATTCACCGTCAGGACGCCGATCCGCCGCCCGAAAATGGATTGGAGGAACAACGTTAGTAAAACGGCGCTCGTGCAGGCCGCGAGCATGCCCACAAAAATGCGGAGCGAGCGAAACATCACCGCCATGGTTACTCCGAACAACACCACGGCGGTGAGACTGAAGTACCAGAAGTCGTGCGCCAGGCTGCGCCGGATTATCTCGACCACGTAAGTCGGCCCCGCGATGTGGATCCGAAAATTCGGTTCGTCCAGCTCGGCGACGATCCGCTCGAAACTCTTGATCGTCTTTTCCGTCTCTTTGTCCTCGATGAAAGCGATGACGTTGCTCGACTTACGATCCTCGGCGAGGAGGAACCGGCTCCAGAAGGGACTCGCCGCCGCGTCCGCAAAATTCTTTGGGCCGGCGGTCAGACTCTTCACGGTGGTCACCGCATCGACTTCCCGGATCCGGCGGGTGAGTTGTTGAATGCGCTCCAGGTAATGCGACGAAGAAATATCGCGCGAGGAGACGGCAAAAATCACTTCGGTCGGCGACGGAAATCGCTTCTGGATATTTTTCGTCTGGCGAAACTGCGGATCGCTTGTGGAGAAGAAAAAGTTCTCATCCACGACTGGATTGAGATCGACAAAGAACGCGACAATCGCGAAGAGCACCGCGGTGAGCGCCAGCATCCACCAATGCGCGCCGGGCCAGCTGGTCGGATTGACCATGACACAAGGTTAACGCATTTGCCGTCTCCTTCGCGCGGAAATACAAATTGGAGGGCAGGCGGTCGCCGCGGCGACCCTGCCGCATTCGTAATGGCAACCCGCCTCAAGCGGGTTTCCCTGCAATTAATTTGCCGCGAGGCGAGTCGTGCGCGCGTGCGAGTCGAGCTTCGCTTTCGCGACCGCGGCGCCGAGCCGCGTGTTCGCCACTTCGATGCGCGTGCCGACGCTCACCGTGTTGAACAGCCGCGCCACATCACTGGAGCGCATCCGGATGCAACCGAAGCTCGCCGGCCGGCCGATGAATCGCTCTTCCGGCGTTCCGTGAATGTAAATGTTACGCGAATAAGCCCGCGCGTTCTGCTTTTCCAAACCACGCAGCCAGAGAATCCGGCTCACGATCGGATCGCGTCCGGGCGCATTCGGCTTCAGCACCTCGCCAGTCGGCCGGCGATTCTTGAAGACCGCGCCCAGCGGGGCGTTCGCGCCGATCTTGTCCGCGATCGCCATTGCGCCGAGCGGAGTGGCATACGTGCCTGAGCCGTCTCCCAGCCCGAACTTGGAAGTCGAAACGGGATACCGCGCGACGACCACGCCGTCGTCAATCAAAGCCAGCGTTTGGTCTGGAACGCTGACGACGACCGACGACGATGCGTGGGCGGACGCGGGGTTGATAATAACCGCGGTCAAGCAAAACAGAGCGAGAATG
Source organism: Chthoniobacterales bacterium (assembly GCA_035644055.1). Classification (GTDB taxonomy): domain Bacteria; phylum Verrucomicrobiota; class Verrucomicrobiia; order Chthoniobacterales; family UBA10450; genus AV80. The sequence continues at coordinate 2,643 of DASQPH010000010.1, read as the reverse complement.
CAGGGTTGGAGAAGCCGCATACGGCGGCTGAATAAGCGGGCTTCGTGCCACGAACTTTTGCGGGAAATTTCGGAGGCACGTTGAGCGGGTAGAGCGGCGTAATGGAGATGCATCATGGGTAAATGGAGCCGCTGAAATACCCCGGAAGCCCTCGTGTTCCCACTTAATCAGTTTGGGAACAGTTACGAACACTTTGAGAACACTTTGCCCGTCCCGCGCCTGCGGAATCGCGTATCGCGTTTGTAGGGCAGGCGCACCGCCTGCCGATCGCGATGACGGCAACCCGCCTGAGGCGGGTTGCCCTACAATTATTTCTTCCCGACCAATCCGTCTTTCAGCTCTGGGTTCGGCGGATTCTTCCCGATCCAGACGCGAATCAGTTGATGGCTGAAAGCTTTGTCGCCCACTTTACCGACCTTTTGCCCGCGGATCATCACGTCCACTCCGTCGGCCAGGAAGTGATACGCCATCGCCTCGCCCTTCTTCATGTCCTTCAGCAAACCTTGCAACTTGGCGATGTGTGGCTTGAGCTCCGCGCAACCGGCCACGCAATTTTTGTCGAACCCTTCCTGGAATGCGTCGGACATTTGTTTCGCGCTGACGTCGCGCATGAAGACCATCTCGATGCTTTTGGCCTGGTCCGAATTCGCGATCGCATCGCCGTCATGCATCGCGTTTTCAAGATACAAACCGGCGGCATAAGCGTTGAATTTGAGAAACGTCGCCTGTCGCAAGCCGAGTCCGTTCAACTTCAAGCTCTTGCCCTGGATTGTGACCTGATCGGGCAATTTCACGCCGCTAATTTCCGCCGCCGCTGCCTGATGCATGCCGAACGCCAGCCCAGCCACCGCGATGATCGGCAGAAACAGTTTCAGTGTGATTCGTAATCTCATGGTCACGACGTTAGCGACAAGTCCGCGTCCGGTTCGAGCATAATTGTAGGGCAAGCGGTCGCCGCGGCGACCTTGCCGCATTCCGTGATCAGGCAACCGACGCGGTTGCCCTACAAAACAGAATTGCACGCGGTCGCCTAAATCGCTTCAATTGCCAGCCGTGCCCACTCGCACCCGACGCGATTTTCTTTCTCTCGCCGGCAAAGGCCTCGGTCTCGCCGCGCTTTCTTCGGCCACAATCGCGTCGTTGATGAAGAACGTGGAAGCGGCGACGAAAGCGGTCGCCCATCTTACGCCGGAAGAAGCGGCGATGGATGAAGATTATTGGTTCGCGATCCAAAACGCGTTCACCGTCACCCGCGGGATCATCAACCTGAACAACGGCGGCGTCTCTCCGAGCCCGCGGATCGTGACCGAAGCGATGGTCCGTTACACCTGGCAACAGGAAGACGCCACCGCCTACACGATGTGGCAGATCCTCGAGCCGCAATGCGAAACGATCCGCACCGGGCTCGCCGAACTTTTCGGCTGCGATCGCGAAGAGATTGCGATCACCCGCAACGCCTCCGAGTCGCTCGAAATCCTGTTGATGGGAATGGATTTCAAATCCGGCGATGAAATCCTCACCACGACTCAGGATTATCCGCGCATGCTGACCACATTGCGGCAGCGGGAGAAACGCGAGAACCTGAAGCTCAAACTGATCCAGATTCCGATCCCGCCCAAAAATCTCGACGAGATCACGGCGGCGTTTGCAAAAGGAATCACCGACCGGACCCGGCTGATTCTGATGGCGCATCAGGTCAACATCACCGGCCAGATCACGCCCGTGAAAGCCGTCTGCGAAATGGCCCGCGCGAAAGGGATTGAGACGATCGTCGACGGCGCTCATTCCTTTGCCCAGTTCGATTTCAAGCAAAAGGATCTCGGTTGCGATTACTTCGGCACCAGTCTCCACAAATGGCTCTACGCGCCGAAAGGCACGGGCATGCTTTACGTGAAGCGCGACAAGATTGAAAAAATCTGGCCGTTAATGGCGGCGGAATCGAAACAGGCTACCGACATCCGGAAGTTCGAAGAGATCGGCACCCATCCGGCCGCGATCAAGCTCGCCATCGGCGAAGCGATTCTCTTTCACAACGGGATTGGCGGCAAACGCAAGGAAGCGCGGCTGCGTTATCTCTCGCGCTACTGGATGAACAAGCTCAAGGACGTGCCCAAGATAAAGTTCAACACGTCCTTCGATCCAAACCAGTCGTGCGCCATCGCCAACGTTAACATCGAAGGCACCAAGCCTGAAGACGTCGCGAAGTATCTCTTCGACAAGCACCACATCTTTACCGTCCCGATTGTCCACGAGGAATTCCAGGGGATCCGTGTCACGCCGAACGTTTACACTGCGCTCTACGAGCTCGATCGCTTCTGCGAACAGATGGACCTGATTGCCCGCAAGGGATTGCCGGCGTAAAATTCGCCGACCACCGTCCCTACCGCCGCTTCTCCGGCGTGATCTTTTGCGAAACAAACTTCGCCTGCGCGATGTCCCACTCCGCTTTCACCTGAACCGACCACGGGTGGTCCGAAATTCCTTTGGGATCATTGGTCGCGATCAGATCGACCTTTACCACTTTGTTTCCCTCGAGGGTGCACGGCGTATTATCTCCCTGCTCGAAAATGAAATCGTAAGTGTCGTTGTAACTCTCCGGTTTCTTCTTGGCACTCTTATAAGTTGGCGACACCGTTTGCCGGA
>DASQPH010000009.1:0-29840 GCA_035644055.1 Chthoniobacterales bacterium | reverse complement strand
GCTCTACCTCCGCCTCCTCGATCGTGGCAAAGCCAAGAAACTCGCCCTCACCGCTCTCATGCGAAAGCTCATCGTCCTCACCAACCACCTGCTCAAACACCCTGAATTTACCCTTGCGATCTAAGACAGTTGCTGACCCCTATTGGCCTATTCTAATCAGGACGTTCAGCGAGCTTCTGCTGGATTTCTTTAAAGCGGCTATTAATCGTTTTGTTCTTGGTGTCTACTTTTAGCTGCCAGACGTCGGCCGCTAACTTAGCTAACTCGTTGATGTAAATGTTGTGGATCGTCGCCGTCTCGCTTCCGGCTACGTACATCGGCGTTACCAATATAATACTCCGCAAAGCAGACCTCTTTTGTCGGAGCGGATGATTTTTGTCCGCGTTGGTTTTCCGCAAGATGTCGATGCGTTCGTCAGCGGAAAGCGATCCCCATCCGGCCTTAAAGTCTCGGTCGTTCATTTTCGCTAACGTTGCCCGATCAGCAAACCTTTTGGAAGCCTCGTCCGCGCGGGCACAGAGACAAAGAGCTACCTGAACGATTGTGAGCGCTACCAAGAGAAATTTACCATTCATTATTATTTGTCTCCTTTGCAGATCCGTCGTTTCGCCATGCTGGCACAGTATCCAACAGATCTCCGTCTCCGTTTAGGTCAATTCCAACTGTGCTTTCCAGTGTAGTAATCCTTCTGAATTGCTGTTTGAAACGCCACGGAAAGTAATCGGAAATCAAATACCAACGATCGCCAATGTTTAATCGGCAGAATTCTCGAAACTGGATGTTGAGGACAATAACATCGCCGAGCTGCCCTGCCAAATTAGACACACCGCTAACAGGATTATCCTCACTAGTCAATTTGCCGAGGTTGGGCGCGTTGTACGGATCATCGTCTTCATCTCCGGTCTGCGCGTCGTCATTGCCTTCGACCGGGTTGGCAGGATAATCGTTCACGTCGCCATATATCGACGGTGGTGGAAGAAACCTAAGGTCGCTCCATCCGTTAGGTACTGATTTTCGCTGTCGTGTCTGGCGGGAAATGTCCCATTTCAGTTTAGCACCGCCAGAGAGCGGGCTGCCATCCAGATGCTTGCCTCCGGGAGCTGCAACTCCATTCTTGCCCTTCAGAGCCGGAATATCATCTGTCTCTGCGAGGATTGACGCGGGCAGTATCTCCGCAGCAAAATGATAGCCTCCTTCGATAACAGTGAACGGCCACGGATCAAAGCCCTCACCAATGCCTGTTGATGTTGCCGTGATTTCAGTCCATACAACCCAAACATTAAGAGTGTCCACGACGGTGGAGGTGCCTTTAATTCTGAGTTCAATGGTGTATTTATCAGGAATATCCCGCGGCACTGTGACCGTGTCGCCTGCAACCGTTACACCGCTGGGAACGTGCCACTCGTAAAGCAAATCAAAATCGTTTGAACTATCACCCAGAGTTGCGTGAAACGTCAGGCTTCCGCCTGCTTGCTTTGGAGTGACGAAATGCTTTTGCTGAGTGTCATCGGTTTTGATGCTCGGAACCATTGCGCCCACTCCGGTCTGATTCGGATCGACTAATTCGATTTGAACAAGAAGAACCTCATAATATCCGTTGTGCTTGTTGTTTTGCTGGGTCGTGTCAATAACATAAACCGGGCTATCAGCAGTCCCGCTCGCAACCCAGCGTTTGATGTTGTGTTTAATATTTTCCCCGTTTGCTCCAGGATCCCAGTTACCATTCGCGTCGTATGGGGTAAAGACCTCGTCCCACACCACAAGCGGTGTTTGAGCGGCATTGGCCTGCCATTTGTATTGCAGCTTATAGACGTCGTAGGCAGATCCGCTGCTGTCGAGGTAGATGTAGGCCCAGTTATCACTAATGGTGAACTGATTTCGAAACGCTGGCACGCGCGCCTCGACATTCTGAACGAGCATCTCTGTCGTATAGATATTTGAAAGCGTGTCGGTATAGGTCGATCGCGCGCGATCACCGGGGTAGCCAGTGCCAATTAGCCGCTTTAATGAGTCCGACACTGTTGTCAATATGCCCCCATACAATTCAACTTCGTAACCGCCGCCGCCAACGATTACCGGCGGTTGCGTAGTCTGTTGACCCGTTATTGGATCGAACGTCGAGGTAGTCGTTGTGCTACCAGAAAAGGCCCAATTCCCACTTTCATCCTGACTCTCTGTGCTTATTACTTTGGTTTCAGTCAGATAGTAATTATGAGTTGTTGAGAATAGGAAACCCGGTCGACCATTTTTGTAGTGCCCGTACCCAACTGTCTCGCCTTTAATAGTGGGATAGCTCAACGGAGTCACCGTGCTCGGCGTCGTCGTGGGCGAAGGCGGAATCGGTGCAGACGGGCCGCTCGGTGAGGGCGCCGGAAGAGTACTGCCGCCGCCTGCCGGATAAATTCCTCCCGTAAATGCTCGAAAGCTCACCGTTTGGCCCGGCGTCATTCCGGTAACGGTGGCAAAGTTTACCCCCGGGCCAGTAACCCCAACCGTGCGCCATGTCGCTCCGTTATCGTAACTCTCTTGCAAGGTTGTCGGAACAGAGCTCGCAGAAACTGTCCAGGACAACGACGAAGTCGTCGGCGAAGTCGCTGTGACCGTAAAGTCGGTCGGTGGCGATAGCGTAGATGGATCGAGCGCAGTTGCTCCCGTACTAACGGAAGCGGTCTGCCCGCCACTGCTCGCGGTCGCTTGAATAACACTCGCGCCCGACGCAGTCGGAGGCAAATAGACGTAAACGCGTGCCACTATTATTTGGTTGGTATTGGTTTCATCAAACTCATACGTGACCGGCACCCTGATTGTCGTCGAAGGAGTCTGAGTTCCCGAGTTATCTGTGGCCAACAATGCGTCCCCATTCGTAACGGCAAAGTCAACCAAGCCGCCGGCAATGTTTGACGAGTTGACAACGACGGAAATCGGCAGCGGCAAGAAATTACCAGGCGTGGTGCTCTGAGATGCGCCGCCCGAAACGCCTATCGTGAGGTCATCTGCCAATATGCTGAAGCTAAACAGGTTCTTTACTTGTCCCATGTTGGCGACGGCGAAGTCGTCCGCGGCATTAGAATTTCCGGTCCACGGATAACCGGTGCTCAAACCGGCTGCGATCAAACGATCGTAGAACGGTTTGGCCGTGTTTTTCAACTGGCCGAGATTGAGCGGCGCGTAATCATTCGTCTGCGCGGTTGGCGTTGCCCAGGAATCGATCAAATTGTGAAGATCGCTGCCGGCCCCGCCTGGCAGCTTCGCATCCATTTCCGCCACCGCCGCGGCCGCGATATTTTTTAACTGGCCCTGGTTTACCAGCGCATGATCGTCCGCATTCGTGTTCGGCAACAGTACTCCATGCGTCGACCACCAAGCCGGTGCAGCGGCGAATGATGAACCGAAAACAAAAACGCTGACAATTATTGCGACTGCGCGAAATAAAAGAGCGCGAGTTTCAGGACGTTCAAAGCGACGCTTCATTTTCGTGATTCGTTAGGCGCCGCGAACGTCAGGGAGTAGGGCCATTTGTGAAATCGCCCATCGATAAGTCGCCCATCGGTTCGATGTGAGTCGGGGCAGTTCCAGCCGGCCCTTGCGGACCTGCAGGACCTTGCGCCCCGGCTGGTCCTTGTGCGCCAGCTGGTCCTTGTAGCCCAGCAGCGCCAGCAGGTCCGGCTGCTCCGGTATCACCCGCGGGACCTTGTGGGCCTGCAGGGCCCTGGGCACCGGTCGGTCCCGTTGATCCGGTATCGCCTTTGTCCCCTGTCCGGTTAAAGACAAGAAGCGCTCCTTCGCCGTCAATGCTGAATGGACCATATCCAACAGTGATAGGGGCAACGCCGAGGATAAAATAGCCTGGTCCTTCGCTCACAGAAACAAGGTTGAAGAGCACCGGAGTTCCGTGGGTATTGGTCAAGTTGATAAAACGGAGCTGCCCCTTTGTCGTGGAGCTACTGTCCGCCAGCGAAGAGAGAACCGCTGGCCAAGCGTTAGCGTCGGCGTCGAAATATGAGACATAGATTTCAGTCGCGTTACCGCAAATCGCCTCGTTAAAACGCACAAACCCCGCTCCCGGATTACTATTCGTTGCGTCCGTAGAGTAGGTGTAACGAATGGCAATGGCGGCACCCGGGACACCTTGCTCGCCTTCTTGCCCCGGATCTCCCTGAGGTCCGGGCTCTCCCTGAGGTCCGATCGGACCCGCTTCACCGGGTTGACCTGTTTGACCATCTTGCCCAGCCGGCCCCATCGGACCAGCTGGACCTTGCGCGCCAGTAGCGCCCGCCGGGCCCTGTGGACCTGATGGGCCCTGGGGTCCAGCCGGACCAATAAGGGTGATATCGATCTGCGGCTCGTGGCTAGTAAGGGCGGATTCCTTGCTATCGAAATAAAGGTTCAAAGACGTCGAGGTTGTGCTCGTTTCGATCACAAAGCCCTGATTCGTGAGCGTGCCGGCGAGCCACGCCTGGACCCAATCGGTCACGTCAACGCTGACAAAATTTGCGATCGAACTAATCGGCAGATCGGCGTGCTTCGGTAGACCAAAAGTCAGCGTCGCACTGGTATTACTCGTAAGAGTCGACTCGCTCCACGTACTCGTGATCGGAGTCAGCGTGATCGAGCCCAAGATCGCGGATGAGCTGTTCGTCCAGAGGCGAAGGCGAGCCTGCTTGATGTCAGCCGCGGTTGTTCCGGGCGGTAATGTGGCGAGGGTGAATTTCAAGAACGCACGACACGAGACAGTGTTGCTCTTGAATACCCTCAAATCAGCGCTGTTCCGATAGTTCGTCGTCGCGTGCGATGTGTCGACGTACGTGTCTTCAAGCAGAAGCGCGTCGACCGCGCACACTTTTGGTGTTACGCATAAAAGGCCCAGCATCATTATCGGACCAAGGAAACGACAAAGGAGATGTTTGGTTGTGCTCATAGAGAATGGTTCAGCGGATTCTTGAGAGGGCCGGGTTGCGCGCTGATGATGCAGAGAGAATCGCGGCCCCGTCTAGTCGTGGAAAACAAGGATTTTTAGCTGCGGCCGACTTTTATTTTAGGGCATCTGAAAGCCGCTTGAGATTCGATTTATAGATAGCTCTCCTAGATCTCCATCCACCCAATCAGCTTTCCAGGAGCGCTCATGGTTTACCATGAAACCGATGTTACAGATTGTTCCGCCCCCGAAATCGCTTGAAAACCGCCAACGCGTCGCGGTCGTGGACGATCACGCTTTCATGCGCGACCTGATCGCGCGCGAGTTAACGCGCGGCAACAAGCCCTATGATGTCGTCGCTGCGGTCGGCACCGCCGCGGAAGCAATCTCCATGTGCCGGCGTTTGAAGCCGGACCTGCTCGTTCTCGACATCAAGTTGCCGGACCAAACCGGCGTCGCGGCCGTACCGGATATTCGTCGCGCTTCGCCAGCGACCAGAATTTTATTGTGCACTGCTTTTCCGACTGAGGATTGGATCAGCGAAGCCGACCGTTGCGGCGCGGACGGCTTCGTCGAAAAGACCAATTCTTGGGACGATTTCTTGCTCGCCGTGGCACGCGTTAGTCAGGGGCAGCGCTATTTCTGCTCAGCCGGTCTTCCGCGTTGGAGTGCTGACGCTAAAAGCGACGTGCGCCTTACTCAGCGCGAACGCGAGATTCTGAAGTTGATTGCCGGCGGCATGACCACAAAGGAAATTGCGGCGAAGCTTTTTATCAGCATCCCGACGGTAGAAACACATCGCGCAAACCTGATGACCAAGACTGCCGCCCGGAATGTAGCCGACCTCGTTCGCTTCGCGATAAAGGCCGGGCTCTCGTAATTCCAAAGAGCCGCGGCGCCGGCAGCTCGTCCCGTAACGTAGAGGGCGCAGCCATCGAGGCCGGGCTTTCAAAGTCTCGCCCTACCAATTTTGAAACCGTGCACTAAAATCTGCTGTGCCCGAAACTTCGTCTCCAACCGTCGCGATCAATTACAAGATCGGCAATGAGCGACTCATCAAGGTGACGGAAAACGCGTCGCGGAAATTGAATTCGCTCCTCGAAAAACAGGGACGCGCGTCGGGGGCGTTGCGCGTGGCCGTGATCGGCGGCGGGTGCTCGGGGTTGCAATATAAGATGGACCTCGTGGACGGCCCGGCGAATCGCGACATCATGGTGGAATCGTCGAATGTGCGGGTCGTGGTCGATCCCAAGAGCGCGCTGTTCGTGAGCGGGTCGCTCCTCGATTACAGCGACGATCTGCAGAAGGGCGGGTTCAAGGTCACAAACCCGAACGCGGTCGCGCATTGTTCCTGCGGCGAAAGCTTCGCTGCATGACGGATTATTTCGCGCTGCTCGAGCAACCGCGAGTGCCGTGGCTCGATCCAGCTGGGCTCAAAGAAGTTTTTCACCGGAAAACGCTCGAACAGCATCCCGATGCGACAGCGGCCGGTTCTGAAGACCGATTTGCGGAACTGAATGCGGCCTATCAGGCGTTGCAGGATCCGAAGCGGCGATTGCATCACCTGCTGAGTTTGGAGAACCGCGCGCCGGCGGCGAACCAGATGGTGCCTCAGGAATTACAGGAACTGTTTCTCGATCTTGGAGGATTCAAGCAGCGAGTGGATTTGTTGTTGGGGAAAATCCAGGCGGCGTCGAACGCGCTGAGTCGTTCGTTGTTGAAACCGGAAATGATCGCGCTCCAGAACGACCTCGCGGCGTGGCGGGAAAAACTTCGAGCACTGATGGAATCAGCAACGGAACGGCTGCGCGAAATCAATCCGCGCTGGGGATCTGATCGCGACACGCAGATCGCGGCATTAACCAATCTCTACCTGAAGTTCGCCTATCTGGGCCGCTGGTCGGAACAGCTGGACGAGATCGCGTTCCAATTATCATTGTAGTGCGGTCTATGACCGCCGGGACTCGATAGAGCTTGCTCGGCGGTCATAGACCGCCGCCCCAACCGTGGCCAACTGTTCATTTGAACTTGCGGCGCAGTATTTTTTCCGCATCCTAACGACATGCTGACCGAGCGGCAGAGAGATGTGCTGGAATTCATCCAGGCCGAGCAGCGGGAAAAAGGGCTGACCCCAAGTACGCGCGAGATCCAGAAGCACTTCGGGTTCGCGAGCCAGACTTCCGTGATGCAATACATCGCGACTCTGGAGCGAAAAGGTTTTCTCGATCGACACGCGCGCAAGGCCCGGGCGCTGATCACGCCGGTCCAGAAAGTCCGGATCACCGACGTGCCGATCTACGGCCAGATCCCGGCGGGCATGGCCACGCTCACGGAACAAACCATCGAGGGCCACGTTTCACTCGATACCCGGTCGGTGAATGCTTCCAAGAACGGGAAGACATTTGCGCTCCGCGTTCGGGGCGACTCGATGATCGACGCGCACATTCTGGATGGCGACGTCGTAATTCTCGAGGACCGAAAGGACGTGCAGAATGGCGATATCGTCGCGGCCCTGATCGATGGAGAGACGACCTTGAAACGCTACGTGACGGAACACGGGCGGCCGTATTTGAAAGCGGAGAACCCGATGTATCCGAACCTCGTGCCCGCCCGCGAACTCCGGATCCAGGGAGTGATGGTGTCGCTCGTGCGGAAACAAATGCCGGCAGCGCGCCGGAAACGCGGCTAACAGGTAAAGTGTTCAGTTGAACATAATTGTCGGCCATGCCAATCTGGGGCATGCCGGCCAGCGACAAGATCATTCATCTTCGCCAAATTCTGGCGGAACGTTTCCCCAAAATTTGCGCGCCGGCTGACGAACGTTTGCCGACTGGCATGCCGGCGATGGATGAGGCCATTGGCGGCGGCTTGCCGAAAAGCGCGATCACCGAGCTGACCAGTCCGAATCTCAGCGCGGGCAGCGCACTTTTCATTCACGCGCTTTTGCAGAATGCACATCGCCGCGGATTTTTCCTCGGCCTGGTCGATGGCAGGGATTCGTTTGATCCGCAGACGGCCGGTCCGATTGCTTTACGGAATCTTCTCTGGCTCCGTTGCGCGGCCGCGGCCGACGCCGTGAAAGCGGCCGATCTCCTGTTGCGCGACGGCAACTTTCCGCTGGTCGTTCTCGACCTGGCGCTCAATCCGGCGGAAGAGCTGCGGAAAATTCCGCAGAGTAATTGGTATCGTTTGCAACGGCTGGTCGAAGGCGCGCCGACGGCTTTTCTCGTCCTCACCCGCCAAAGCATCATCAGCAGCGCGCAGCTAAAACTGTCTCTCGCCAATTCCTGGCATTTGCCGGACCTGGACGAGACCGGCCTAACGAGCCGTTTGAAAATCCAGGTCAACCGCGGGCACGGCGGCAGAGAAATCAGCGCGAGGGCCGGTTGATGTTCGCGACAATTTATCTGCCGGACTTTTATTTGCAGGCCGCCCTGCGACATCAGCCGGGATTAGCCGCCAAGCCGGTCGGCTTGCTCGACGATCAGGAAAAGAAAGCCGTCATTATTCAGTTGAACCGGCGAGCCGAAGAAGTCGGCGTCCGCAGCGGGATGACGCCGAGCCAGGGTCTGGCGCGCTCCCTCGATCTCGTCATAAAAGTGCGCAGCCAATCGCAGGAAAAGTTGCTCGAGGAAATTCTGCTCCATTTTGCCGGAACGCTTTCCCCGTTTGTCGAAGCGACGGCGCCGGGGATTGCGACGGTGGAATTTACCGACCACAGAGATCTCGGGCGGAAAGTGTCGCACGTCGTCAGCCAGTTAGCAGATTCTGAAATCAACGCTCAGGCGGGAATAGCGCCGACAGCGGACGCGAGCTTTCTCGCGGCCCATCTCGCTGAGCCAGTGCTCCAGATCGACAACGCGACCGAATTCCTCTCCGCGTTGCCGATCGAAGTGCTGGCGATCGCTTCGGAGGGACGCGCTGCCGCGCGTCCGTGACGTCCTCCCGAACCGCAGGAAATAATGGGGACGCGCAGAAGCACGTCCCTCCGTTACCCGCCGGCGAAGTCGGGATATTTTTCGCGAAGCTGTTTCGCCACGCGATCGGCTTCCTCTTTTTTACCGGCTTTCTGATAAGCGATCGCCGCCTTCTGCAAAGCGCGCGGTGTAATTGCCGGATCGTCGTAGAGCAGCGCAACGCCCATGAACGCTTTCCCCGCCTCATCAAAATTCTGGCGCTCGACCTGGACGTCGCCGGCGAGCAATCTCGCTTCGGCATTGACTCTGCCCTCCGGTTGGAGGCTCATGATTTCTTCGGCAATTTTCTGCGCCTCGTCAGGCTTGTGCGCCGAGATCTTCGCAGCGCCCAGGGCGAGTAAAGTCTTTGCCTTGGCTGCGGGATCGGTCGCCACCTGCAAATATTTTTCGTAAGCCCCTTCCGCTCCCGTAAAGTCGTTCAGCTTCGTTTGCGCGTCGGCCAGGTAAAACCAGAAATCCGGTTTCACGTTGGCGAGATTGTCGCTCTTACCGAGCAACGTCAGGTATTTTGCCGCAGCCGCGAAATTCTTGTCGTTGTAATATTGGAGCCCAAGCCATTCCAAAATGTCGGCCGGAACTTTCGCTTCCGGATTGGTGGCAAAGAACGCGTCAACTTCACGCGTGAGAGCGGGCCGGTCCTTCAAATAGAAAAACGACGAGACGATACGGACCGTCGCGAGATTGTAATATTGCTCCTTGTTGACCTGCCGCGCGGCGTCGAGCGGGGCGAGCGCGCCTGTGTAGTCCTTCGCTTCGAACGCGGCCTTGCCAATGTAATAATTCGCCTGGGCCGCGACCGAGCTCTTCGGAAATTCCTTCAGCAATTGCCGGAACGCGTCGGACATTCCTTTCGCGTCGTCCTTCTGGCCGAGAATAAGCGCTTTTTGCTGGAGCGCCGCTTCACGTTCCCTGGCCGCGGGATACTTCGTCAGCAACATGTTCAAATCGTCGAGGGCGGCGTCGTAGCTTTTGTTCGCCTGGTTTGCGATCGCGCGCTGCGTCAACGCCGACGGCATCTGCTGACTGTCGGGGAACGCTTTCACGAAATACGCGAAGGCGTCGATGATGTTCACGTTGTCCTTTAATTGCACGTAACACCAACCGAGTTTGTACGCGGCCTCGGCCCGCAGCTTCGGCGACAGATGCGAATCGCGAAGCTCGGTATAAATAGGCGCGGCCTCGGCGAACTTCTGTTCCTTATAAAAATGCTCGGCCTTGAGCAGCTTCGCCTGATCGGCGCGTTCCGGCGCGGGATTCGAGCTGACGTAGGCGTCGATCTCGTCGAGCAACGTCGGCGCATTGGTGTTGTAGAAATTGATCAGTCTCTGGTATTGCGCGTCTTTCGCTTCTTCCTTGCTCGGATATTTGTCGATGAGCTGCCGGTAAATTTCGTCGGCTTCCTTCGTATGCCCGAGCTGACGATGACTGTTCCCGACGATCAACATCATCTCGGCGCGCACTTCTTCCGGAATCTCTTTTTCGCCGCGCTTATATTCCGCAATGACCTTGTCGTAGGCGCCGGATTGATATTGGAGCCGCAACAACCCGACCTCCGCGATCGCGCGCCATTTTCCGGCTTCCGCCAGGGACCGGCCTTTCTGCAATAAACTCAGGGCCTTTTCCGCCATCGCTTTGTCGGTCTTGCCCTTCTCGGTTTGCTGGAGATCGACCGCGACCATTCCGGCGCGAACCGTCGCTTCGGCTTTCAAGGCCGGCTTCGACGTTTCGCCGGCTAGCGCTTCATAATTGCGGAGCGCGTCCTGTTTGCGCCCGCGAGCGAGCGCGATCGTTCCCGCCGCCATTCGCGCATCTTCGCGAAAAGGATTCGGATTCTTGGTTTCCGCAACCTGCTGGTAAAGATTCTGCGCTTCGTCCTTGCGATCGACGTTCTCCAGGCAGCGCGCCTCAAAGTACCGCGCCGAAAGCGCGAGAGCCGGTTCCTTCGATTTGGCCGCCGCTTTGTGAAAGAGCGGAAGCGCGCCCGCGTAATCCTTTTGAGTAAACAGAATTTCCGCGATGCCGTACGCAGCCGGTCCGCCAAACTCGCTCTCGGGATAGTTATCCAGGACGCTTTGGAAACTTGTCCGCGCCGCGTTTGTCTTGTTCAGCGCCCGGTAACATTCGGCCAGATAAAAATACGCGCTCGCCCGGCCGGCCGCGCCCGGATATTGCCCGAGAAATTTTTCGTACTCGGGCGCCGCGAGATCGAAAAGCTTTCGCGAGAAAAGGCCGTTCGCGTAATCGAGCTGGCGTCGATCGGACCCCTCCGTTTCTGTCGATGGGCCTTCGGAATTATTTTCACTCGGGCTCGGTTCCGGCGGACTGCGTCGAGGTTTGGCCGACGGAACCGGGGTATCGAACGGGACTGCTCTCGGCGTGGGCGGCTCGTTCACCGGCTGGGCCCGCCGAACTTCCGGCGTGCGTTGCTGCGCGAGCGCAAACGGAACCGCTGCCAAAATTAGCGCTGCTTGCACGAGGCAAACCGCGCCTCGCCGTGCCCTCATTTTGCCGTGGCGAAAGCGACGTTCGTCACGCCCGCTTCGCTGCAAATATTCAGTACGCCGACGATGTTCTTATAAGCACCGGCCTCATCACCGCGAATCACCACCGCCTGGTCGGGATAGAGCTGGACGAGATTTTTCATCATGTCGCTCAGCTCGGTCGTGCTAAGCGTCCGTCGATTCACCACGACATTTCCATCTGCCTTCACATTCACGACCACGTCGCCCATCGTCGCCGTTTTTTCCTTCGCCGACGACGCCTTCGGCACTTTCACGTCCAGCTCGTTCTCGCTTCGGGCCGCGTTGAAAGTGAGCAGAAAGAAAATCAAGAGCAGCAACAGCACGTCGACCAGAGGCGCGAGTTGGATGCCCGGATGTTGCGGAGTCGCTCGCTTGCGAAGGTTCATCAGAACTCATCCTCGAGCAGGACCGGCGTGCGCTCGGGAAGTCGCTTGTTGTACTGCAAGGAGAGCAAGGCAAGGACGTGCGTGACGGCCGATTCCAGCTCGGAGATGATCCGGTTCACGCGACCGCGGAAGTAGGCGTAACAAATCATCGCCGGAATACCGATGGCGAGACCGGCTGCTGTGTTGATCAGCGCCTGGCTGACGCCGCTCGACAAGAGCGCGTACCGTTGCGTTCCCAAATCTCCGCCAAGCGCGCCAAAGGATCGGATGATGCCGAAGACGGTTCCGAGCAATCCGAGCATCGGCGCGATCATGCCGATATCGGCGAGGTAAATCACCCGGTTGTTCAAGCTCGATGCGACTCGCGTCCCCTCCGTCTCCGCGATTTCGCGGACCTGGGCGAATTCCGCAGCGGGGTTTTTAGTGGTGAAATCGAGGACTTTTTGCACGACGCGCGCGATCGCTTCACCGTGGCGATTGGAAACGGCCAGCAGCCCCAAGTAATCGCGTTTTCGCAAAAGCGCGTCCGCCGTTGCCATAAACCCGCTCGAGACAACCGAACCGCGTCGAATCGTGAGCAGATAAGTAATCACGAGCATGACGAAGATGATCGAGAGAACGAGAAGCGCTCCCATTACGGGACCCGCGGCGATAAGGCTATCGAGGACCGATTTCGTCTTGGGCAAATCGGGAAGTGGCGGCGCCGGGGTCTGCGCCAGCACGCGCGCGAACAGCGAGAAATTATTCATTCCGAAAGTGCCGTTACGATAGGCAGCGAGGTTAAGAGTTGCAAATGACGGCCAGACGAGAGACGCCGGCCGCTTGCGCTTTGTTCAAACAAACTTCTCGCCGGCCAGCCAGTGACGCAATTGGCAATCTCCCTCGGTCTATTATAGTATCTTACGTGAAAGGCCCTCCATTGCCTCAAGTGCAAGTACATCCTCCAATCACGCCTGTGCTTCGCGTCTCCAGGTTTCCGCGGCGGCTCGCGTTCTCGGTTCTGTTTTTCGCCGCGGGACTCGCAATCTTGCAATTGAGCGTGGGAACGATATCCGCTTTCGAAAATACCGGCAGTTCGATTGGTGCCGTAACCCGCCGGACGGCAACATTACTGCCCAGCGGCAAGGTGCTGGCCGCAGGAGGAGCAGGAAAGAGCATCTGTTGTCCCACCGTATCGTTTGCCGAGCTGTACGCTCCGGCAACCGGAAGTTGGATGGGGACCGGGAGCATGGCAGCCGCGCGCGAGCAATACACGGCGACGTTGCTGCCAAACGAGAAGGTGCTGGTGGTTGGAGGAGCGTCTTCCACCCTAGCCGGCCGCGACCAGCGTCTCGCGAGCGCCGAGCTCTATGATCCCGCGAGTGGGACGTGGGCAGCGACCGGGAGCCTCGCAACTGCACGCTTTGTTCACACGGCGACGTTGCTGCCAAACGGAAAAGTCCTGGTAACAGGAGGAGCGAACACGAGCGGCGCTCTTGCCAGCGCGGAGCTGTACGATCCAGCGACTGGGAGCTGGACGGCGACCGGCAGCATGGCAACCGCACGAACCTTTCACACGGCGACCTTGTTAGGCAACGGCAAGGTTCTGGTCGCAGGAGGGGCCACCGTGGCCTCTAACGCAGACCCTGGAGCTAACACAGCCTATTTCGCGAGCGCCGAGCTGTACGATCCGGCGACCGGAATTTGGACCCCCACTGGCCTTCTCAACGACGCACGCGCCGGCCACACAGCAACCTTGTTGAACAACGGCAAGGTGCTGGTCGCGGGAGGACGTAACGGTGTGTATCTCGCCAGCGCGGAACTGTATGATCCGGCCACGGGGACTTGGACCGCTACCGGCCTTCAAAGCGATGCACGGTACGGTCACACAGCGACCTTGTTGGACAATGGCAAGGTGTTCGTGGCAGGAGGACATAATGGTGTCTTTCTCGCGAGCGCGCAGCTCTACGACCCGGCGACCGGGAGTTGGACCGACACCTTCGGCAGCCTGGCCTCGCGTCGGGCATATCACACGGCGACGCGACTACCCAATGGTAAGATCCTTATAGCTACAGGAACTGAAGACGGCTTCACTTATCTCGCGAGCTGCGAGCTTTACGACCCGTCGGCGATGCCAACTCCAACACCGACGGCCACCGCCACCGCAACCCCGACGCCGACTTCCACCCCTACGCCAACCCCCGCGACATCGCTAAATGTCTCCACGCGGTCGCGCGTCCAGACGGGCGACAACATCATGATCGGGGGGTTCATTGTGACCGGCAATGCTTCCAAGAAGGTAATCGTTCGAGCCATTGGCCCTTCCCTGGCGAAATCCGGCCTCTCTGGCGTGCTGGCCGATCCGGTGCTTGAGTTGCATGGCCCCAATGGTTCCTTGATCTTGTCGAATGACAACTGGAAGGAAAATCCGGACCAGGCGCTCCTTATCCAGGCCAGTGGAATTCCGCCCCAGGATGACCTCGAATCAGCCATCGTAGCAACGCTCCCTCCGGCCGGCTACACCGCGGTGGTAAAAGGCAAATCAAACGCGACGGGGCTGGGCGTGGTGGAAATATATGATCTGGATCAAAGCGCCGATGCAAGGCTGGCGAACCTAAGCACGCGCGCCTTCGTTGAGACTGGCGACAACGTCGTGATCGCCGGATTCATTCTCGGCGGAGCGGACGGCAGTCCGCAGATGATCATGCGGGCGATGGGACCTTCGCTGGCGCCTCTGGGTGTTAGCAACGTCCTGGCCGATCCAACCCTCGAAGTGCGAGACGGCAATGGCGCCCTGGTCACATTCAACGACAATTGGCAGGACAATCCGGCTCAAGCCGCCCAACTCACGGCGGCGGGGTTCGCACCGCGAAATGATTTGGAATCAGCGCTTGCAATAAGACTGTCGCCCGGGGCCTACACCGCGATCGTCGCGGGGAAAAACGGCGGCACCGGAGTTGGGATGGTTGAGATCTACAACCTGCAGTAGTCTCCGCTTCAAACAAACTTTTCGGCGGCCAGCCAGCGACGGACGCGGAAGAGGTGGGCGGGTTGCAGGGCTGGATTTAGCTCGACGTAATTTCGTTCGCCGCGCCAGAGATAACGCATGTCCGTGAGAAGATCGTGGACCTGGTAGACGTCGGAATCCATCGGACCGAATTCAGGCAGCGGAACGTAAACGTAAGAATGCTGGACGCGGGACGGATCGAGATTCACGACGACCAGGATGATGTTGTCGCGTGACTCCGTCATCTTGCCGTAACAAAGGATCGAGGGATTGTCGGCGCGGTAGAATCGGAGGTTCTCGTAAAAGTGCAGGGCGCGATTCTCTTTCCGGATCCGGTTTATTTGCGTGATCCAATCCTTGATGTTCCCGGGAGCGTCCCAATCGCGTTCCTTGAACTGGTATTTTTCCGAATCGAGATATTCCTCGCGACCCGGCAGCGCGGCGTTTTCGCATAACTCGAAGCCGCTGTAGATCCCGTAAACGCTCGAGAGCGTCGCGGCCAGGACGGAGCGGACCATGAACGCGGGCCGGCCGCCTTCCTGCAAATGCTTCGGCAAAATATCGGGCGTGTTCGGCCAAAGATTCGCCCGGAAATATTCGCGCATGTCGGTTTGGGTGAGCTCGGTGAAATAATCGATCAGCTCCTGCCTGGTCATGCGCCAGGTAAAGTAGGTGTAGCTCTGATTGAATCCCGCTTTCGCCAGCACCTTCATCATCTTTGGTTTTGTGAATGCTTCGGAGAGGAAGATCACGTCCGGATATTGGGCGCGGACACCGCTGATTAAGTATTCCCAGAACGCGACCGGTTTTGTGTGCGGATTATCAACCCGGAAAATGCGGACGCCGCGCTCGGCCCAGAAGAGAATGATGCTCTTCATTTCGGCCCAGAGCGCCTGCCAGTTTTCGCACCGGAAATTGAGCGGATAAATGTCTTCGTATTTCTTCGGCGGGTTCTCGGCGTACTTGATCGTTCCGTCAGGCCGCTTGTAAAACCACTCCGGATGTTCGCGGACGTAGGGATGGTCCGGCGAACAGTTGATCGCGAAGTCGAGCGCGATCTCCATTCCGCGGCCGCGGATTTCGTTTTCGAGCCAGGCAAAATCTTCAAAGGTGCCGAGCGCCGGCTCGATCGCCTTGTGTCCGCCAAATTCGCTTCCGATCGCGTAAGGCACGCCGGGTTCGCCCGGTGCACAGCTGACGGAATTGTTGCGCCCTTTTCGATTCGTGTATCCGATGGGATGGATCGGCGGGAAATAAATCACGTCGAACCCCATCGCTTTCGCCGCTTCGACGCGCGGCAGGCAATCGCGAAACGTCGAACCGCGATCGGGCAAGCCTTCGGCTGAGCGTGGGAAAAATTCATACCAGGCGGCGAAGCGCGCTTCTGTCCGGTCCACGAGGACACGTGGCGCGGGGCCGTACTGAGTGGAACTGGCGCGATCGGGATACGTGGCCATGAGAACTTCCAATTCGCCAGAGTGCGCGATCTCGTTCACCTGCGCGGGATCGCCGGCGCGGATGAGGTTCGCCAGGTCGCGCAGCCGGTCGGCATCGGCAAAATTAGCGGCGCGATCGGCGGCTGCATCGAGAAGCGCCGCGCCTTCCAAAGTTTCACTGGATAAGTTGTCGACGCCGGCCTCGAACTTTGTCGCGAACTCGTGTTGCCAACCGCGGAACGTGTCCGTCCAGGCTTCGACCGTGTACTCGTAGGTCCCATTTTCGTAAACGGTACAGACGCCGCGCCAACGATCGTTGTCGACATGTGCCATCGGCGTCTCGTGCCAGTGCGTCTCGCCGAGTTTTTTCCATTTCAGCGCGGCCGCCACGACGTCGTGGCCATCCTTGAAAACGTCCGCTTCCACCGCAAGGTCGTCGCCGGCGACGCGCCTGACCATGTAGCGCCCGCAGTCGACGAGCGGCTGCACATTCTCGATAACAGCAGTGGGAAAGGCCCGGGGCATGGGCCATCAATCAACTGAGATTCGCCGGAGACGAAAGCGGAATTCTGCCTGCGCCAAAAAAGGCGCGGCTAAATCAGATCGCGAAATAAAAGGCGCACTCGTAGAGACCGGACGCGCGGGTCTCTTCGCGACGAACTTCGGTGCCGAGCACACCTTCGAACATGTCCTTCTCGAGCCGCGCGATGATCGGGTATTGATCGAGCAAATTCATGATCGGCGAATGGCATTCGAGAATCTGCGGGCCGCCTTCTTTTTCCTCGGCGACATACTGCGACATGTAACCTTCTTTTTCCCGCTGGCTCGCGAGCCACCTGGCGCGGTCGACGACCGTCTCGCCTTTGACCTTCGATTTCAGCCCCGCCGTTTTCCGTTCGAAGACGTTGAACAACATCTTCTCGGGACCGTTGGGACCGTGAACATCCTTGACCGACTTCAGCAGTTCGAGCGTGAAGTCGTTACTGTCGCACGGAAAAAGGTCGTGGGTTCGGCGGGTGAGCCGATAGACCATTTCCGGGCGACCCATTTTTTGCGGCCGTCGCCAGGTATCGAGGTAACCGTCGCGCTCGAGCGTAAGGCAATGCTGCTTGATACCCATGTAACTCATCTTCATGCGCGCGACGAGTTCGTTGACGGAAAGGCCCTTGGTGCGCTTAAGGGTGTTGAGAATTTCGAGCCGTTGGGTGCGGCCGATTTCGGCGAGTAACTGTTGGTTCAATTCGGGGCTCCTGTGTAGGTGCGGCGTGAGATTACCCGTCCGCGCCTTGGAAACGCAACAACAAATTCCGCAAAGTTCAGGAACAAAACAATTTACTATTCCCGCGTAACCCGGCGGCCCGTTTTCGGGTCAAAAAGATGCGCTTTCTCGAGGGTAATTCCGAACTGAACGCGCTGGCCGTCCCTAGCTTGGTCACTGCAGCGTAAGGTCTTGGCGATCAGGGCGTGGGCGCCGGTCTGCAGGTAAAGATCGGTCTCGAAACCCCGAATCTCGACCCGCTCGATCAAAGCCCGGAACCCCGGTTCGGCGCCGATCTCGACATTTTCCGGATGGAATCCAAGCACGACCGGTTTGCCGACAAAATCTTTCGCTTCGGAATATCGGTCGGACGCGAGCGGGACCGCGATCGTTCCGTCACTAGCTTCGGAAAAAACCAGCGCATTCCGTTCCGGCTTCAGTGTGCCCGCAATGAGATTCATTGGCGGATCGCCAAAAAACCTGGCGACTGAGAGGTTCGCCGGTGCGTCGTAGATGTGTTGCGCCGGACCGTCTTGCTGAACCACGCCATCAATCAAAACCACCGTTCGTTCGGCCAACGCGAGCGCTTCCGATGGATCGGTCGTCGCGTAAAGGATCGTCGCCGAAGATCGGCGACACAATTTCACGATCTCTGCGCGACCGCGCCGGGCAGCTGCCGGTTCAAGGTCGGCGAATGGTGCGTCGAAGAGATACATCTTCGGCTGGCGCACCATTGCCCGGGCAAGCGCGACAAATCGTCGTTGCCCGGCCGAAAGCGATTCCGCGTTTGTCTCTAACTGCGCCTCAATGCCAAGTGCAGCCGCGACGCTCGCAATCCGTTTCCTGATTTCCGTGTCGGTAAAATTTTTCCGCCGCAATCCGCTCGCAAGATTTTCGAAAACCGTCAGTCCGGGATAAGGCGCGTAATTGTGCGCGACGAAGGCTACGTCGCGGTCCTTCGGAGCAACCTCGTCGATTCGACGGCCGTCGAACAAGATTTCGCCCTCCGAAATATCCTCCAAGCCCACGATCAGCCGGACAATCGCGGAGATTTCGGAACCGGCGGGACCCGTCAGCACCACGAATTCTCGATCGCCCACCACGAGATCCAGAGCGGTTTCGACCGCGTTACCCCTGACTTTTTTGAGCGTGATGCTGGCCATGGTTTAAACGAAAGGCAGATCCACCACCTCGACGGCAACGTCGCCGGCCTTAAGATTCGTGCCGGCGCTATTGTAACCACGCTTCACGTATCCGAGCGCGATTTCCTTCCCGAGACGTGTACTTTTTGTCGTGCTCGTAATCCAACCGAGATCTTTCGCCGGATCGCTCTCGCTCGTGAGATGCACTCCCGTTTGCAACGCCGCGCCGGAAAGCGAAACGAGACCACACAGGCTCTTGTTGCGCTGCCCGGACATCTTCATCCGGGAAACGACTTCCTGCCCGATATAGCAACCCTTCGCGTAATCAATCGACGATTGCTCGAGGTTCGCTTCGACCGGGATGATCTCGCTCGTCAGTTCGCGTCCCCAACCCGGAATTCCCTGCTCGATCCGAATTACTTCGGCGCACGCATCATCGCAAAAAGCAAAATTGCTCGTTAGTTGCCCGTGAATTTGCGGCGCATTCTCCTTTGCAGACCAAACGTCCCAGCCGGCGAATCCGAAGCGATTTGCAACCACGGTTCGCGTCGAATCGGTGATCGTTGGCTGCGATCTGTCGATGAGATGGAAAATCGAAAATCTTTCCGTGAGGTCTTCGGTCTCCACATCGTCCGCGATGATGTAGCGATCGAGTCGGGCGGGCAGCTCCTCACGCAGTTCCGGATCGGCATCCAGCAGAAAACCGCCGCTCTCTTTCGAAACGAAAACGTGCGCACTCAATTTACCCTTCGCGTTGAGGATCGACGCCTGGATCGCCGCGCTCTCGCTTGCTTTGCCGAGATCGTTTGTGATCTGTCCGTTCAGAAATCGAAAGGCATCGGCGCCGGTCAGGCGTAATTTGACTCGCGCCGACAAATCGACAAAACAGGAGCGCTCCAAACTGGAAGCTGTCGTCATTCGAGCCGACGAACAGGCTTACTCGTCACTCTGCCGTCGCCAGAAGCCGCCCCACAATCCGCGAGGCTCTTCGGTTTCTTCTTCCTTCGCCGGCGTTGGGAACTTGAGAATCGTATCTTCCTTCGGCGCATCGGGGGTCGGCTCTTTCGGCGCCGGAGCGGGGGCTGGTTCCGCTGGCGTCGGCGCTGGCGCAACATTGGTGTGACCTGCCACTTCCTGCGCAGCCGGCTCAGCCGCAGGCGCCGGCACGACTTCACCCATCGCTTTCGCTTCGGAAGGAACTTCAGCCGTCGTCTCTACCGCGACCGGTACCGGGGCTGCCGCAGTTTCCGTGGTTTTCGTTTCGTCGATTCCGGCCAGGCGCGGCTGGTCTTCTTCGCCGTTCGAGGGCGCGCCGATCGGGCCGCCCGCCGGGAAATATTGGCGGAACAACGATGAGTAATCCGCATCTCCCCGCCCCTGCCGCATCTCCTCTGTCAACCCGTGGCGCGATGCATCCGTCGCGCCGAACTCGATTCCGAAATTTCTGGCCAGCCGCGTTGCGATCACGACGTCCTTCAACATGTGCTTCACCGAAAAATGCGGCTCGAAATTTCCTTCCATCATCATCGGCAACTTCATGTCGAGCGTCGCGGAGTTACTGCCATTGTTCTTCATCGCCGCGGCGAATTTTTCGGCGGACAAACCGGATTTGGAAATCAGGGCCAGCGCTTCCGCTGCCGCCTGCACACTGGCCGCCGTGACCATGTTGGTCGCCACTTTTACCGTCGTGGCGTCGCCTACTTTGCCGATCTCGATGATCTCCTTGCTGCTCGCTTCCAGGATCGGGCGCGCTCGCTGGATCGCCGCTTCATCGCCGCCAACGTAATAAACCAGCTCGCCCTTTTCCGCAGCGTTCTTGCTCCCGGTGAACGGACAATCGAGAAGCTGTGCGCCACGTCGCTCGGCCATTTCCGCCGCTGCGCGCATCGTATCCGGCGATACCGTGCAATGGGCCATAATGATGTGGCTCGACGTCAGGTTCGGAGTCATCCGCTGCATCATCGCGAGCAGTGCGTCGTCATCCGCGACGAAGATCTGGACGTAATCGCAAAGCTCCGCGACCTCGGCGGGCGAGCCGACGAAATTGGGCACCGGCCGCGGCGTTCGGTTCCAAACGAAGACGTGAAACCCGCGCTCCCGCAAATTGCTCACGACCCGCTGGCCGATAATGCCAAGGCCCAGAACTCCAATATTTTTCCGTGTCCGACTCGCCATTTTTAAATCGTTTCGTGGGGTTCGCCCGCATTTTACCCGCGCGCCCGTTGAAAATCACGGCAAACCTCCGGCGGCGCAATACCCAAATTCCGTGGCCTATTTGGAGGCGAACTCGGAAAGAAAATGGCAGGCGACGGCGCCGGTGATCCGCAAGCTATCGGCGCTCAGCTTGTCGATCGTGTCGTCGGGGGTGTGCCATGGCGGATAATCGAAATCGATCAGGTCGATCACGGGAATCCCGATTTCGTTCAGCGGGGTGTGATCGTCGGTCATGTCGCGATCAAAGTAAGTGAAATTTTTCCGGACATTCAACGCCTCAGCCGAAGCGAAAATGCCGCGAGCCAACTCGGCCGGCGAATCCGGCGGCAGAGTGATGGTAAGCGATTTGTCGCCGACCATGTCCAAGAGGATTCCGCCGCGGAACTGTTTCGCCTTGTTCTCCGCCGCGAGCTGTTTTGCAAAGTAGCGGCTGCCGAAAAGACCGTCGGTATCGGTGAAGGCCACGTAGGCTTCTTCGCCATCGAAGAACACCAGTTCGACGTTCTTAGCCAAATCGGGACGCTCGGCTAAGACGCGCGCCAGCTCCACGAGGACGCCGGTGCTGGATCCACCGTCGTTCGCGCCGACGAAACGCGCGTTGTCGAAAGTCTTCGTGTCGTAATGCGAGCAAGCGAGGAATGACGGAATCGCCTGGTTGCCGAAGGTCGCGATCAAGTTCACGAATTGCACTTTCCCGCGCGGCGTGTCGTCGGAAAAACTCTGGCGCTCGACTTTCCAGCCGGACGTTTCGAGTTGCTTGATCAAATACGCTCTCGTTTTTTCAATCGCCTCCGTGCCCGGCGGCCGCGGGCCGAAGTCCACCATGGCCTGGACATGCGCGAGCGCTTCGTCGCCGGAAAAATCTTCCCAGATTTTCTTCTGACTATTGCGCGAGGACTCGGACGTCGCGCGATCGCAGCCGGCCAGAATGGCCAGCGCGAGAATGGCCGCGGCGAATCTACTGCTCGCGCAAACCCAGCGCGCCGAGGACGCGTTGGAGATCGTCGTTGCCATAATATTCAATCTCGATCCGGCCGCGTTTCTCGCCGTGATGAATCAACACCCGGGTGCCGAGATGTTCCTGCAATCGGTTCTGCAGATCGTCGATCGCCGCGGAGGTGGCGGCGGCCTGCCGGCGCCGTCGTGGGCGCGTGCCGCCGAGTTGTCGCGCGACGAGCCGCTCGGTCGCCCGAACCGTTGCGCTCCGCCGCAGGATCGTCTCGGTGACGGCGCGTTGTTCCTCCGGCTCTTTCAACGCGAGAAGGGCCTTCGCGTGACCAACCGAAAGCAAGCCCTGGATGAGCCAGGCCTGGACTTGCTCATGCAAATCGAGAAGGCGCATCGAGTTTGCCACGGCAGCGCGGCTCCGGCCGACCTTTTGCGCGATGTCTTCCTGCCGCATTCCAAATTCGTTCGAGAGTCGCGCGTAAGCCTGTGCTTCTTCGATCGGGTTCAGGTCCGCGCGTTGCAGGTTCTCGATGAGCGACAACTCGAGAACTTCGAGATCGGTTGCGGTGCGAACGATGATGGGCACTTGCGCCAGCCCTGCTTCCTGCGCGGCGCGCCACCGGCGTTCGCCGGCAATCAATTCATGGCGGCCGGCAATACTCCGCACCACGAGTGGCTGAATGATTCCGTGCTGCCGAATCGATTCCACCAACTCGGCCAACGCGTCTCGCGCAAAATCTTTGCGCGGCTGGAACGGACTCGGCACGATCGTCGTCAGATCGACGCGCTGAATTTTTTCCCCCGGTTCAGCTTCGAGCCGAATACCGGCGGGCCGCGTGCTGATCAGCGCGCTGAGACCTTTGCCGAGAGCCGACTTCGCCATGGGTTGGAGGTTATCGGTTCGCGTTCCCCGACGCAAACAGCATTGGTAGGGCGAGACTCTGTCGAGCCGCAGTGCTAACGTGCCCAATGCACAATGGCGTCTTCACTCTCGGTCATTCACCCGATCCGGATGACGCGTTCATGTTTTACGCGATGGCGGAAAACAAGATCGATCTGCGCGGTTATCGTTTCGAACATCGGCTCGAGGACATCCAGACCTTGAACGAACGCGCACTCCGCGGTGAGCTCCACATTTCCGCGATCTCGATTCATGCTTTCGCTTACGTGAGCGATCGGTATGCGCTGCTCCCCTGTGGCGCGAGCATGGGCGACGGCTACGGGCCCATGGTCGTTGCGATGGATGGCGGAGAATTTGATTCCGATGAGGCAATTCGCTCCTTTCTGGGCGGCCGGAAAATCGCGATCCCGGGCCGAATGACGAGCGCCTATCTCGCGTTGCGACTTTACCTGGGCGACTTCGAGCACGTTATCGTGCCGTTCGATCAGATATTCGACACGGTGAAAAGCGGCGGCGCCAATGCCGGGCTGATCATTCACGAAGGCCAGCTCACCTATGCGAAGGCCGGATTCACAAAGGTCGTGGATCTCGGCGAATGGTGGAAGCGCGAGACAAGCCTGCCTTTGCCGTTAGGTGGAAACGTTTTGCGCAAAGACATTCCGCCGGACGTGCAACGCGACCTGCTCGCGATAATGCGCGAGAGCATCGATTACGGTCTGGCGCATCGCGAGGAAGCGGTGCGGCATTCGATGCCGTACGCGCGCGATATGGACACGAACCTGGCCGGAAAATTCATCAGCATGTACGTGAACGATTTCACGCGCGATTACGGCGACAGCGGTCGGGAGGCCATTCGTAAATTTCTCAACCGAGCAGCCGACGCCGGTTATATCGCCAAGACGCCGGCGATAGAATTCGTCGGGTAACTACTTCTTCGGCTTCGGCGAGGGCTTGGCCGTTTCCTTTGCGAACGTCTTCACCCGCTCCAGCTCCTGCTTGAAGCCGCTCGCAAAATCGTGAGTGCCGTACTCGAAAAGCACGACAAAACAAAATGTGAAAAACACAAAAAGAACGAGCCAGAAAAGGCCGCGAAGAAGCGACATGGTTGGATGGTAACTTACGGGTTAGCACAGGTCAACGGAGCGGAACTTATGCCAAAACTTCCCGTTTGAACGAGAGGATGAAACTGCCATTCTGTCCGAGCCATGCGCGTGCCTTTACTCGACCTCAGTGAACAATACGCCGCGCTCGCCGAGCCGATTCGGGCCGCGGTCGATGAGGTCCTTGCGACGCAAAATTTCATCCTGGGCCCGAAAGTGGAGGCGTTCGAGACAGCGATCGCCGAATATTGCGATTCGCCGCACGCGATTGGAGTTTCGTCGGGAACGGATGCCCTTCTCGCCGTTTTCACGGCGATGGGCCTCGGCCCCGGCGACGCCGTCCTGACCAGCGATTATTCGTTCTTCGCCAGCGGCAGCTGTGTCTCGCGCGTTGGGGCGACGCCTGTCTTCATCGACATCGATCCGCTCACCTACAACATTTCGCCCGCCGCACTGGAAGCGTACCTCACTGGATCGTGCCGGCTGGATGACGACGGAATTCTCCGCACGCCGAAAGGCGATCGCGTCCGCGCGATTGTTCCCGTTCATCTTTACGGACTTTGCTGCGACATGGACGCAGTGCTCGCCATTGCCAGCCGCTTTAAGCTGGAAGTGATCGAAGATGCGGCGCAGGCGCTCGGCGCTGAGTATCCGTTGGGACACGGCAAAGCGAAGGCTGGAACAATCGGTGAGGTGGGAACCTTTAGCTTTTATCCTTCAAAGAATCTCGGCGCCGCCGGCGATGCCGGGATGATCGTTTGCCGCGACGAGGCGTTCGCAAAGCGTGTCCGCGTTTGCCGACAACACGGGATGGAGCCGCGTTATTATCATCATTTCATTGGCGGCAATTTTCGGCTCGATGAAATCCAGGCCGCGATCCTCGCCGTCAAGCTGCCGCATTTGGACGAATGGTCGGCTGCCCGGCGCCGCGTGGCAGACATTTACGGCGACGAGTTTCGCCGTCTTGGTTTGACGGAGCGCGTTACCCTGCCAGCCGAACCGTATCGCGCCCGCGGCCTAACGAATCATCACATCTATCATCAATATGTCGTGCGCGTCCCGAAAAGAGATGCGTTGCGCGAACATCTGACAAAGAAAGAGATCGCCACCGCGATCTACTACCCGCTCGCTCTCCATGAACAGGAATGCTTTCGCGATCTCGGATATCAAGGCGGCGATTTTCCAGAGGCCGAACGCGCCGCGCGTGAGACATTGGCGCTGCCGATCTATCCCGAGTTGTCCGCTGAACAACAGCGCTACGTCACCGAATCGATCGCGGAATTCTTCTAATCAAGGAAGGGCGCTTTCCAAACCGCCCATCTCCAAGACGGCGGTTTGGAAACCGCCGCTCCTTGGGGACGGCAGAGCCGCCAAAGCACTTGCGGCCAACCTCGCCCGAGCCTATATCAACGCTCGCCGTTGCCGGCAAACCGGGTAGGTACCGAAGTGGCCAAACGGGGCGGACTGTAAATCCGCTGGCTTACGCCTTCAGTGGTTCGAATCCACTCCTGCCCAGTTTTTCTTAACGCTTCTTTTTCCCGCCGCGCTTCTTCTTGGAACCGCCGCGCTTGGCCTTCGATTTTTTTCCGCCCTTTTTGCTGCGGCTTGGTTTCTTTGCCCGCGATGAGGATTTCTTCCCGCGCGTGCTGCGCGCCTTCGACTTGCGACGAGCCGACTTCGCCGATGACTTCGATTTCTTGGCGGCCTTCTTGCGACTCTTCTTCGCGCCGCCAGCCTTGCGCCGCTTTTTAGAACCGGATGCCGCTTTCTTGCTCGCGACTTTGGCAGCTCGTTTCGCAGGTTTCGGTTTCCGCGCCACAGCCTTGACCGCTTTCTTCACCCGCGCCGGCGTTGGAGAAGCGGCACTCCTGCCGACGGCGGCGCCAATCACGCCTCCAACGACAGCGCCCACGGGACCAGCAATGCTGCCAAGGACAGCGCCGGTGGCGGCGCCGGCAGCCTCTTTCGAGATTGGCGGGATCTGAATGTTTTCGGAAGATGTGCTCTCGCTCGATTGTTGGTTTTCTTCGTCGGCCATAAGATAGTCTCCTTTGCGCAGTTGGATTTGATTGTATTTCGGATGGCGCGGCACTTTTAGCCGCACGATTCGAACAAATTAATCCGGGTCAAGCGGCGGGAAGAGAACGTTCTCGCGCTCCACGGAAGCGCCCCGACTCAGGAAAAAATCGCGGAGCTCGGGTGTGTAAAATTCCTTATTTGGACCGGCGGGATTGAGGCCGAGAAAAACCCCACCGCCCGGATTGAGATGGCGTTTCAGGTCGTCGAGGAAGAAAGCCCATTCTTTCGGGCCCCACCACCAATCCTGTTTGCTGATCCGGTTGAAATCGATCGAGAACGCGGTGACGAGATCGAACTTCCGGCCGAGATCTGGAAGCGGCTCGAAGGGGCGGATCGTCCAGACCCGTCGTTCGATTTGAAACAGATCGAGTAACTGGGTAAAGAGCGGGAACTCATCAATGTCCAGCCCGAGACACTGGTGGCCGAGTTGTTCGAGAACGAAAAGGAAGAACCCGCCGCCGCAGCCAAGATCGAGGACCGATTTCGGCGGGCAGCGATGAAGCTTCAGGTCCTGAGCCCGGATGATGTTCAGGCGCAGCCAA
Organism: Chthoniobacterales bacterium; assembly: GCA_035644055.1. GTDB lineage: Bacteria > Verrucomicrobiota > Verrucomicrobiia > Chthoniobacterales > UBA10450 > AV80. The sequence goes on along the minus strand of DASQPH010000009.1, from coordinate 3,434 downwards.
CGCCGGACATCGGCGTATTTCGCGTAATGCTCTTTCGAGCCGGCGTATTGCGCCTGGATCGCCGCCAGCTTCGCCCGATCAATGCGACGATAGATCGGCTCGAGCGGAATCGGATGGGTGATCCGTTCCGCTCGACGCCACGCGCGCCGATACGTCAACGGCTGGACGAGCTTCGCGATCTTATGGGAAAACTTCATCCCATAGGGCGGGTCGCGGCAGTGCGACCGCGCCCTGCCAGAATCGAGTGAGGAACGAGCGACTAACTAACGGCCGCGACGCTGATTTCCGCCGCCATCGCGACGTCCACCACCGTAGCCACCACCGCCGCCGCCGTATCCGCCACCGCCGTATCCGCCGCCGCCACCGCCATAACCGCCGCCTCGGCCACCGCCGCCCGGCGCACGCGGTTCGCGTGGACGCGCTTCGTTGACGGTCAACGGCCGGCCTTCGACGGTCTTGCCATTGAACTCGGTGATCGCCTTCGCCGCGTCGGCCTCGCTCGTCATCGTGACGAAAGCAAACCCGCGCGATTTACCGGTGAACTTGTCCTGCATCAGCGTGACTTCCTGAACAGGGCCGACGCCGGCGAACATGTCCTGGAGGTCGGTTTCGGTGGTGTTGAAGGAAAGATTTCCTACGTATAATTTAGTACCCATCTGAGTTAACTGAGGAAAACGCCGCCAGGCCACTGTTCCCGCTCATCGGATTTCAAATCGCCACTGAAAAACTCAACTGACAATCTACCAACGCACCGAGCTTCCGTTTTCTTTTCGGCGTGATTAGTAGAGGCTTTTCCCGGCGAAAGCAACTAGATTCGAGGCCGGCTTCTCCCTCGTGAAAATGGCTGATTTTCCATCATCTTCAGATTCCAGAACCGGCGCCCGCGTGGCGGTCGTGGCCGCCGGCATTGTGAGCCCGCTTGGGTTCGGCCTGGATGAGACGCTTCGGTCGTTGCGCGATGGAAAAGATTGTGTGACGCCCGTCACGGCTTTCCCGGTCGATCGCTGCCGGTGCAAGACAGCCGGCCAGGTTGCCAACGGGCCCTTGGCTGAAGCGAATCGATTCAACGCGCATCCGGAACGGCTGCATCGCGTCGCGCGAATGATGATCCTGGCGATGAAACAGGCCCTGGATCAGGCCGGCGATTTCCAACCGGAGCTTACCGTCGTCGGCACCACCAGCGGGGGGATGACGTTCGGCGAACAATATTATCGTGGGCTTACGGCGAACGGTGGTTCGAACGGTCACGCGCCGACGTTGATCGCCAATTACACGCCGCAAAAACCGGTGATGGACGCGCAGGAAGCGTTCGGGATCGGCGCGCCCTGCCAGATCATCGCGAACGCCTGTGCGTCCGGAACGAACGCGATCGGTCATGCTTTCAACTGCGTGAGATCCGGCCGTTATCAGCGCGTTCTGTCCGGCGGCTACGACGCGATCTCCGAGTTGGTATTCGTCGGGTTCGATTCGCTCCAGGCGGCGACACCGGAGCGTTGCCGGCCCTTCGATCGCGAACGCACGGGTCTCGTTCTCGGTGAAGGCGCGGCGATCATTGCCCTGGAAAACTTCGAATCGGCGCAGAAGCGTGGCGCGACGATTCTAGCGGAGATCATCGGCTACGGAATTTCTACCGACAATTTTCACCTCACCCAACCCAATCCTTCTGGCATCGGTCCGCGCCAGGCGATGGAGGGCGCGCTGAAGAGCGCCGGCATCCAGGCGAGCGAGATCGATTACATCAACGCGCACGGAACCGCTACGCAGTTCAACGACGCGTCGGAAGGCAAAGCGATCGCAGAACTTTTCAACGGAGTTCCGGTTAGCTCCACCAAAGGAATGATGGGCCACTCGTTAGGCGCGGCCGGCGCGATCGAGGCGGTCATCAGCCTGCTCGCGCTGCAACACCAGCTCCTGCCTCCCAACATCAACTTTCGCGAAGGCGATGCGGGCCTTCCTTTGAACATTGTCGCGAACGAATCAAGAAGCGGCGCTGTTCGCACGGTGCTCTCAAATTCGTTCGGGTTCGGCGGCACCAACGCCTCCGTCATTCTGCGGTCAGCGGCCGCATGAGCTTGCGCATCGCGGGCATGGGTTGGGTCACACCGCTGGGGAGCGGCGTCGAGGAAGTCTGGCAGCGTTTGTTGAATGGCGAGACGGCAGTCGCCGAATCGCTCTCCAGTCCGCTCGGTCGCGATTACCCGGTCTTCCGCGTTCCCGCCTCGGCGTTGGCGAAGGCGCCCGCCCATCCGCGGCTGCGACGTTCCAGCGCCATCTCGCGCTTCGCGGCGATTGCCGGGGTCGAAGCGCTGGCTAATGCGAACCTCAAACTCGATGCAGACACCGCGAAACGAACCGCGCTCATTTTTGCCATCTCAAACGGCGGCGTGATCTACACGAAACGTTTTTATCACGACATCGTCGAGTCCGGCGCACAAGCCGCCAGTCCGCTTCTTTTTCCCGAAACGGTTTTTAACGCACCCGCGAGCCATCTCGCCGCCATGCTCGGAATTACCGGCGCCAGCTACACGCTCGTTGGCGACGGCGCCGTGGGAACGCTCGCTCTGAAAATGGCGGAAGACCTCATGGCCGACGACGCCTTCGATTATTGTCTCGTCGTTGGTGCCGAAGAAGCCGACTGGCTGTTGTGCGACGCCTATCGCAAATGGCGCCTGCTCCGTGCCGCGCCACCCATCGAGCCATTTCAGGAACCACCGCGCGGCACGATTCTCAGTGAAGGCGCCGGTGCTGTCCTTATCAGCCGCGAGGGCCCGATCCGGATCGAAAAAATCTCCGGCGGCACGAATTTCCAAAAGCAGCGGGAAGCGTCCAATGCGGTCGAAAAAGTATTCGCCGAATTATGCGCGGCGCCGCCAAATCTCGTCGCGGCGAGCGCGAACGGAACTTTCATCGACGGCGCCGAACAGAAGGCGATCCAAAAACATTCGCCAAATGGCCGGGTTTATACGGTGAAGGCAGCGCTCGGCGAAAGCGTCGGCGCCAGCAGTCTATGGCAAACCATTGCAGCCGTGCAGGCCTTGCTCGCCCAACAACTGCCAAGAGCGGCTGGGATTCCGGTCTTGGAAAGCGCTGTCATCTCAACCTGCGGCCTAAACCAGCAAGTCGCAGGACTTCGGCTGAGCGTAGCATCGAAATGATCAGCGCTGTAGCCGCGGCGCTCTGTCGCCGTGTCTGCCAACGTCAGATCTCGATTTCTAGCTCACTCGTCATCGCTTCGTAATGCCGAGATTCACAGACAGACCCCTTCTCCTCCCCCTTCTTATGTCAATAGTGAGGACTGGGCTTGCCCTGGTTCTTCGGACAGTGAATTAGGGATCAATTTGTAGGTTGGTTTAGTTGGGATTCAAAAGCGATCGGACTTTGATAAGCAAGACTGGAGTGGAGTCTGGTGCGGTTAGAGAAGGTTTCAATGTAAT
>DASQPH010000008.1:0-5352 GCA_035644055.1 Chthoniobacterales bacterium | reverse complement strand
TATCGTTCTCGACGTCGGCCTGCCGGATATTGATGGGTTCGAGGTTTGCCGCAGCGTCCGGAAGTTTTCGGATGTGCCCGTGATTTTTCTGACGTCGCGCAGCGATGAAATCGATCGCGTGGTCGGCCTCGAGATTGGCGGCGACGATTATGTGGTAAAGCCGTTCAGCCCGCGCGAACTGCTGGCCCGAATCAAAGCGATCCGCCGCCGGCACGATCGAGCTGCGGCTGCGCCGGCTGAAACTCCAGCCGACACCGAGTTGCGCTATGGGCCGATCACGATCGACTCGGAAAAGTTCCGGGTGCGCTCCGGCAACCGCGAGATCATTCTGACGGCGCAGGAGTTCAAGCTCCTCGAACTACTCGTTAGGCACCCGGGCCGCGTCTTCACCCGCGCCCAGGTGTTGAACCGCGCCTGGGGCGACGGCGGCCTGGTGACCGACCGCACGATCGACGTCCATGTGAAAAGTCTGCGAAAGAAATTCGGGAAACTCGATTTCATCGAAACGGTCCGCGGGATCGGGTATCGGGCCCGGGAGTTGTAAATGCGGCTGCCGGGTCTGCACAGCATCCATTGGAAGGTGTTTGTGTTTCACCTCGCGGTGCTCATTCTCCCGCTGGCTTACATTTCGTACAAGGTCCGAACCAGCATCGAGACGAGTTATCTCCATTCAACCGAGGAAGGGATGATCGATACGGCGGCGGTCGTGAGCGAATTGTATGCGAGGCTTTACGGACAGTTCGGGGCCGATTCGGAGAAAGTCGCGGCGGAGCTGTCGCGCGTTTATTCGAACCTGAACGAGACCTACGAAATCAAGGCGCGTCTGTTCGGTTTCACCCGAGCGGAGGTGGATACGCGGCTGCTCGTTTACGATCCAACCGGCCGCGTGATCTTCGACACGCAAGGAATCGCGACGAACCAGGATCTCTCGAAATTGGAAGACGTTCGCCAGGCGTTAAACGGCCGCTACGGCTCGCGCTGGGAACTCGATAAACCGCATCAGCGCGTAAACATTTACAGCACCCTCCCGGTGTTCGTGGACGGCAAGACCGTTGGCGCTGTGAGCGTCTCGAAATCGACGAATCGGATCCGGAATTTTATTTCGCGCGCGCTCGAGGGTTTTGTGCTGCCGGGTTTGATCGCGCTTATCCTGGCGACGGCGATGGCCTACGTGCTTTCAGCTTACATCACGCGCATCATTTGGGACCTGGCGTCGCGAGCGGAACGGGTGGCAGCCGGTGAAAGCAACGTGCGCCTGGAAACGTGGACGCGGAGCGAACTTGGGACGCTCGCGCGCGCGGTCGAGCGGATGCGCGAGAAACTCGAGGGCAAAGCCTACGTCGAACAAATGGCGACGAATCTGTCCCACGAATTGAAAACGCCCTTGGCGGCGATCCGCGGCTCCGCGGAATTACTCGAAGGTCCGGCCAGCAACGATGCCGCGGCGCGGGCAAAATTTCTCGCGAATATTCAGAGTGAAGTCGCGCGCCTCGACCGGATCGTCAGCGAGTTACTGAAACTGTCGCGGATTGAAGCGCAACCGCCCGGCACGGAGATCCCGCCAATCGACGCGGGACCGGCCGCGAAAGAGATTGCCGAAATGTATCAGCGCCGCGCTGGAGACCTGGGTCTCCAGTTTCACGCCGAACTTGCGGAGAGCGCGCTGCCCATCCGGATCGCGGAGATGCAGTTGAAGCAACTGCTCACGAACCTGCTCGATAACTCGATGCAGTTCACCGCAGCCGGATGCGCCATCCGGTTCACGACCCGGCGCAAAGAAAACGTCGTGGAATTCGAAATCCGCGACGAAGGCGCCGGGATTGAACCGGAATTGCTGCCGAAAATTTTCGATCGCTTCTTCACGACGGCGAATCCGCGCACGGGAAATCGCGGCACCGGTCTCGGATTGGCGATCGCGAAATCAATTGCGACCGCGAGTGGCGGCACGATTTCCGTGGAAAGCGAGTTGGGTCGCGGCAGCATCTTCGTCGTGACGTTGCCCGCGGCCTAACGAATCGAAACTTCATCGAAGTTTCACGGGAGCTTCATCATGCCTTCACAGTTCCGTTCGAATCTAGGGCATGTTTACAAGGATTCTTGCGGGGCTCGCCGGGATGGCACTCGCGACTTCGTTGCTCGCGGCCGAGCCAATTCGGCCACCCGATCTTAACGCGACGCAGGTCACGCTGCCGTATTCGGAATTAAAAGCTCTTTGGCAAGCAGCTAATCGAGAGGCCTCGGCAAAACGGAAGCCGCCGGTGGAAGCCGCGCTTCTTTCGGCTCGTTATCAACTTAGCCTCAAAGGCGATATCGCGGCGGGCGTGGTGGACTACGAGGTCGAGAATTTCACGGATGAGTGGACCACAATTCCGCTGCTCGGGGTGCAGACGCCGGTGGACGAAATCGAGCCAGCCGGCGCGCAGTTGATTATCCGCGAAGGTCGCTACGCCGTGGTCACGAACCGTCCCGGCAAACAAAAGTTGCGCTTGAAGTTCGCGGTGAAGTTGATCGCCGGCACCGACAGATCGCACTTCGCGCTGGTCGCATCACCCGCCGCCATCAACACGCTTTCCGTCGCGGGTGTTCCGGATAAACAGACCTTGCGGGTCCTCGATGCGACCCAACTTTCGGCTGACAAAGATCGGATCAACTTCCGTTTGCCGGCGGCGGAACGGATCGAATTCGAAATCGTCCCCGAACAAGTAGCGGTGCTGCCGACCCCAAATCTGCCCCGCGTTGAAACCGCGCAGGCTGTGGTGGAAACCGCAACTGCGAGGACACGGATTGTTTCCGATGGCGCGCTGCTGACTGAGATTGATTACAGCATTCGGCACGAACGGGCCCTGCCTTGGAGGCTTGATCTTCCCGAAGGCAGTGAACTGCTCGCGGCGAAAATTGATGGGCAGCCCGTGACCCCAATCGATCGCGGCGAACGGATCCTGGAATTCGCGCTGCCGAGCGGAAAGGATCTGAACTCGGTCTCGATCTCCTACACCGCCAAAAAGCCGGCCTTCAAGTCGGTCTCGGGACAAATCGCCGTTGAGCTCCCGCAAACCGAGCTCCTCGTGTACTGGCTCGACTGGGAGCTGCGAATCCCGGTCGCCTACGAGATCGCGGCGTTCGAGGGCAACGTCGAGTCGGCGCCTTGCGCGAAGACCGATGCCACCTCGCGCGCCATCCCGCTCCACAAGGAGTTGTGCAAAAACGAGCGGCCCCGCGCCGAGTTCTTCTACCAGAAACCGCAACCTAACAAATGATCCTAATGAGACTGACCCATATCGAAAAACGGCTCGAACGCCTGATGACAACGCGTTCGAAGCGCCGCCGCCTTCGCGCAAGGCTTCGGCGGCCAGGGGCGCTCTTCCGTTCGAAAAATCAAACTCCGCAAAAGAAAGGCTAACCGTTCATGACATTCCAACGACTTCTCGCCATCGGCTTAATCATCGTCTGCACAGCCGTCGGCTGGTTTATTCTCGGCTCGAGCGTGCTCGTGCGTTCCGGCGTTTCGCTCAACAACGGTGGCCCCGCTGTCACAGGTGGCTGGGGGCCGGTCATGCTCCAGGCGCACCCGGTTACGTATTACAATTCACCTGGAAACGCGGACGGACGGCATTTGATTCAGCCGTCGCAGAGTGATGTCACCGTCGATCTGCGTTATGAGCCGAAGAAGAAAGGATTGCTCTGGTATCGTACTTACGTCGTCGATTTCCGTGGCGAATATAGCGTCCAGAATCCGACCCAGATCACGCAGACGATTTACGTGCGTTTCGAATTCCCGGCGGCGGACGCGAGTTACAGTGACTTTTCGTTCGCGATCGACGGCAAACACGAGACCGGAAATCATAAAACAGCCGAAGGAATCACCGACGCGGTCACGCTGGCGCCGGGCGCGATCGCGAAGATTGTCGTCGCCTACAAATCGCGCGGCACGGAGCGCTGGGGATACACCTTTGGGAATACGTCGCGGATCCAGAATTTCCGGCTCGCAATGACGACGGACTTTTCCGAGTTCGATTTTCCCGCGGGCACCGGCTCGCCCACAGAGCGGACGCGGACGTCAAACGGCTGGCATTTTGTCTGGTCGTATCCCGACGTCATCAACGCGCAAGGCATCGCGATGGGAATGCCATCGGTGGCGAACCCCGGGCCCGTCGCATCGCGAATGTCATTTTTCGCGCCCGTGTCGCTCCTCTTCTTTTTCTCGGTGCTTGTCCTGATGGGCATGGTCTGGCGCATCAGTCTGCACCCGATGAATTACTTCTTCCTCGCGGCCGGCTGCTTCGCCTTCCAGTTGCTCTTCGCTTATCTCGTCGACATGATTCCGCTGGCCCTGGCTTTTGTAATTTCGGCGGCGGTGTCGCTGGCGCTAGTTTGTGGTTACCTGCGGGCGGTAACCGGGCGCCGCTTCGCCCAGCTCGGTGCGATTGCGCAGTTCGGCTACATGATCCTGTTCAGCTACAGCTTCTTTTTCGAAGGGCTCACCGGTCTGACGATCACAATTGGTGCGATCGTAACGCTGGCGTTATTGATGGGTGCGACTGCCCGCGTGAATTGGGCGGAGAAATTTGGGTCGAAGCCGGTGCTGCGCGGAGTGCCGCCGCCGATCCCGGTGTAACGGGATGAAGGCTTACTTGTTCTGCCCGAAGCGCGTGCTTAACTTCGCGCCATGTTAAATCGCAAATTTTGCCTGGCTTTCCTCTTCATTGGCCTAACGACTGGTGCGTTTGCCGCCAGCGACTGGGAAACCGATTATACCAAGGCTTTGGCAAAGGCCAGGGCGGAGAACAAGCACGTGTTTCTGGATTTTACCGGCTCGGATTGGTGCGGACCGTGCATCAGTCTTCGCAAGCAGGTGCTTTCCAGCAAGGAATTTGCCGCCTACGCCGCGAAAAATCTGGTTTTGGTGGAAATCGATTTTCCGCAGAGGAAAAAGCAATCGGCCGAATTGAAGAAGCAGAATGAAAAGCTGAGCAAACAGTATGGCATCGATGAAAAAGGTTTCCCAACCATCGTGCTGCTCGATCCCGCCGGGAAAGTGATTCGCGAATTCACCGGCTATGAGGGCGAGCCGAGTGCCGAGATCATCGCGTGGATCGAGGGCAAGCGAAAGATGTGATGACGGATTCCTTGCGCGCGCTGCTGGCGCACGCCATCGATTATGCCGGACTTTTCCCGCCGGCCAGCCTGGCGCTCGAACCCGCGTTGCGGACCTACGCGGATTACATTCGGACGCCGGACGTCTCGATGCTCGGCGCGTTTATTCTTCCGGTGGCGGAATTCGGCGCAGCGGCACGGGGGCTCTCGCAGTTCGACGGCAGTCATCCGCTGCGCATTTCCGCGTTGGGGCCGAAG
>DASQPH010000007.1:0-39504 GCA_035644055.1 Chthoniobacterales bacterium | reverse complement strand
ACGAACGGCATGTCGCGCACGTCGTTCATCCGCGTGCCGACCAAAACTTTCGCGCCCGAAGTGGACGCGGTGGCCAGAAAAAGATCGATCTCTTCCGGCAAATGCTGGCCGTCGCCGTCGAGAATCACGACGTAGGTCGAGCCATGGTCGAGCCAGTAACGAAAACCGCTCTTAATCGATTCGCCTTTGCCGCGGTTCCGCTCGTGGACAATTACGTCCGCCCCGGCCTTTTTCGCTTCGTCAGCGGTCCCATCGTTCGAGCCATCATCGACGACCACGACATTCGCGAGCCGCTTCAAGGTTCGCCGGACGACGTCGGCAATGTGCTTTTCTTCGAGGTACGCGGGAATGACGGCGGCGACAGTCACACGATCGATCGCGCCCGAGTCGTTAGGCGCCGCCATTTCTAGCGGACGACCGGGTGGAAATCGGCCGCGTGATACGAACTGCGGACGAGCGGACCCGAGGCGACGTGTTCGAAGCCCTTCGCGCGGGCGATCTCGCCGTAAGCGTCGAAACGCTCGGGCGAAATGAATTCGACCACCGGCAAATGATTCGCGGTCGGCCGCAGGTACTGGCCCATCGTCAACACCTGACATCCGATCTCGCGCAGATCGTCCATGGTCTGGAAAAGTTCCGGCTCCCTTTCTCCCAGCCCGAGCATGACGCCGCTTTTCGTGACAATTTTGGGCGCGAGCTCCTTCGCCTGGCGCAAGACATCGAGCGAGGTCCGATACTTCGCGCGCGAACGAACCAGCGGTGTCAGGCGCTCCACCGTTTCCAGGTTGTGATTGAAAATGTCGGGCGCGGCATCAAGCACGATCCTAATGCACCAGGTCTGGGCGTGGAAGTCCGGCACGAGCACTTCGATGATCACTGACGGATCCATATCCCGGATCGCTTCGATCGTCCGCGCGAAATGATTCGCGCCCCCATCCTTGAGATCGTCCCGCGCGACGGCGGTGACAACGACGTGCTTCAATCCCATTCGGCGGACCGCTTCGGCGACGCGTTGCGGCTCGTCTTCCTCGAGCGCAAACGGTTTTGCCGTCGTGACCGCGCAGAAACCGCAGGCGCGCGTGCAGCGTTCCCCCGCGATCATCATCGTCGCGGTTCCCTGGCTCCAGCATTCCCAGCGGTTCGGGCACTGCGCGCTTTCGCAAACGGTGTGCAGCCGCAAATCGGAGATCAGCGCTTTCGTGGAAAAGAAAACCGGATTCGATGGCAGCCGCACTTTGATCCACGGCGGCTTTTGCGCCTGATGTAACGCTGGATCGATCTTTATACAGGACATCGCTAAAGTTTTAAGGGTTACGTCTTAAGTTTTAAGTTCGCTGCCAGTTTCTCTTACGTAACACTTAAAACTTAACACTTAAAACTTTCGTTCAAAGCTTCGTCCTGCCCGAGAGCGCCTGATAAAGCGTTAGTTCGTCCGCCGATTCCAGTCCGCCGCCCGCTGGAAGGCCGTGAGCAATCCGCGTCAGCATCACGGGAAAAGGCTTCAGCAGTTCGACCAGATAATTCGTGGTGGCTTCGCCTTCGACGTCGGCGGCAAGCGCCAGGATGATTTCCGAGAACTTTTCCGTTTCCACTCGCTCCAACAATTCTTTGATCCGCAAATCATCGGGACCGATGTGATCGAGCGGTGAGATCCGGCCGCCTAACGAATGGTAACGGCCACGGAATGCGCTTGTTTTTTCCAATGGCAGAATATCGGTCGATTGTTCGACCACACACAGCAAATCGCTTGCGCGCGAAGTGTCGGAGCAAATATCGCAGAGCGATTCTGTCGTGAAAAAACCGCAGCGCGGACAGGGCCGCACCGTCTCGCGTGTAGTCGCGATCGCGCGCGCGATCGTCTCCGGCTGATCGCCGCGCGCCCGCACAATCCAAAGCGCGATTCGTTCCGCCGAGCGCGGACCGATCCCCGGCATTTGGCGAAGCTGCGCGATCAATTCCCGGATCGCCGAGGGATATTCTGTCTTCCTCAAAACCGGCAGCGGCTCACTGGTCCAGAGGCGTGTTGGTCAATTGCAGAGCGAGCGGCTCCAGGCGCCGCAAATACAATTGCAGGGGCCGGTCCTCTTCTCCCTCGGGCCCACGCGCGTTTTGAAATTGCGAGTAAGCCTCGGCCCAGCGTTTCTCGCGATACAACACGACGCCGTTCCAGAAGGCGTCCCGGCGAGTGATGATTTCGCGCGAAGCATTCAGCGCCAGCGCAACTGGTTCGTAAATCTCGTGCCGCTCGCGAACATCAACGCCGCTCAGGAAATCGATCGGGCGCGCCACGAGAATTTTGCTCGCCAACTCGAATGTGCGCGGACCGAGCAAAACCCGCGACCCATAGAATCGATTCGCGATGCAGAAACGGCGCGCCAATTCCACCGGCTCGCCCGCAGCCAGCATGTTGCGCTGTCCGTTATTCTTCATCGGCGCCATGATCATCGTGCCGGAACTGACGCCAGCGTGGACACCGGCGTTGCGCAACGCGTCGGACTTGCTGCCCTTGTTCGCCTCGGCAAACGATTGGGTGAGCGCCATCGCCTTGCGCACGGCTTTTTCCGCGTGCTGCTTGTCGTTCTCCGGATAACCAAAAATCGCGACCACGCCCTCGCCGCCCGCCGATTCGATGTACGCGCCCTCCGCGCGCAACGACTGAATCGCATGCGCAATGAAGCGCTCGGTGATTTCGGCGAACACCGCCGGTTCGCATTCCTCGGCGAAATCGTGCTTGTTCGCGAGATCGCACACTACCGCGGTGACTTCGCAGACACGCGCGCCGGAATCGCTGAACGAATCGCTGCGCCTCGCGCGGGCCCGCGGTTTCTCAACGACCGGCGGCGGCGCGACGGTTTGGGGCGCGGCGACCGGCACCGGCGTGGGACCGTCAGGCACGACCGAAATCGGCGCCTCCCGTGGCGTGGGACCGGCCGAAATCTTCGGCGGACGCGACCGGCGTTCTTCGAGATACGCGGCGAACCAGACGAACGCGATTGCTCCGAGAAAACCGAGGAGCGCCGCCGCGATCGCCGGCAGCGGTTGAAATTCCAATTTATAAAGCGAGCAAACCCACGCGACGCCGAGCAATTCCACCACCAGGATTCCAACGATCAACAGCATCTTGTTGCGGCGCGAAATCGACAGCGTCAGGAACGCCACGCCCATCGCAACGATGACGACGAGTCCGTACCCGACCGCCGGCATCAGGCGCCTGGCCGCTTGAGGAAACAAGTGCGACAAGGCCTCATCCGGCCGCGCGAGCAAGCCCGCGATCTCCAGCCCGATGATAAGGCCGGCGACGATCAACCCAATGACGAGCGCTGCAACGATATGCCGCTTCATTTCGCCGGATAGTGTGATTGAACTACGAGATCACTCAAGAATTTATCGGGCGCGTCGATTGCCTCGCGTCCCAGGACGAAACTGCGTTGGCTGGTATTTTTCTGCACGAGGCTGAGACCGAATTGGTAGTCCTTGAACAAATGCGCGCAAAGATCGGGCATCGTCATCCGTTCCGCGTGGGCGCGCTCAACCAGGCGCGCGATGGCGTCCGGCTCGAAAATAATCTCGAGCCCATGCGTTTTTTGGAATTCCTCGGCGAAGGCCCGGGCACTTTGTTGGAGCGCGGCTTCTTCCTGTTTGTGTCCTTCGACCATGAGTCGATCGAGCACCTTCTTCGGTTCGCGAACCAGTTCGGCGGTGACGCGCAGCTGGCTCAAACCTGAACCGGCCAGGTAATATTTGTAATCGCGGAACAGTTTTTCCCAGACGGTGAGCAGCCCGCGTGCGCCGGTTTTTTCTTTCGCCGCCGCTTCCGCCATGAGATGCAGCGCCTCGTCTTCGAAACTGATCTCGATGCCGTAAGCGCGGAATGCGCGCTCGTATTGCCGGAGGATGCTGCCCTCGGAATACTTCATGATCTGGTAAAGATCTTCCGCGGCCAGCTCTTCGCAGACCACCCGCACCGGAAGGCGGCCGATGAATTCCGGCTCGAACCCGTACTCGATGAAGTCCTGCGTGTTCACGAATTCGAAGAGCTCGTTGTCCATTAAATGGCGCGGCTCGGCGTTGAACCCGATCTGCCCCTGGGTGAGCCGGCGCGAGACCTGTTGCTTCAAGCGCTCAAACGCGCCGCTCACCACAAACAAAATGTGGCGAGTGCTGATCGTCTCGCGTTTCGCTTTGCCGCCGCGCCGCTGAAATTCGAAGGCGGCCTGGAGCTGCGCCTGGATGTCGTTCGCGCTCCGCAACGGGACGTCGGTTTCCTCCATTAACTTTAGCAGCGTGGTCTGGACACCACGCCCGCTCACATCGCGCCCGACCATGTTTCCGGCCGCGGCGAGTTTATCGATCTCGTCGATGTAAATGATCCCGAACTGCGCCAGCTGCACGTCGCCGTCGGCCTTGTCCACCAATTCGCGGACGAGGTCCTCGACGTCGCCGCCCACGTAACCCGTCTCGCTGAATTTCGTCGCGTCCGCTTTCACGAACGGGACCTTGATCAGGTCAGCGATGTGTTTGATGAGATAGGTTTTCCCGACACCGGTCGGTCCCACGAGGATGACGTTTTGTTTCGCGTACTCGGTTTCCTCGACCCGGGCCGGATCTTCTTTCTCGAGCTGCCGCAGATAATTGACGTGGTTGTAGTGATCGCACACCGCGATCGACAGGACCTTCTTCGCTTCATCCTGCTTGATGACGAACCGGTCGAGGTGCGCCTTGATATCGCGGGGGAGGAAATCGAAAACGAACGCCTCGTCGCTCACGGGACGCGGCGGTTTCTCCTCCGCAGGAGCAGGAGCCGCGTCCGGCTCGGTGTAAGTCGTGAACGCGACCTTATCGCCGAAGTTCGTTTTCATGAATTCGGAGAGCTTCGCCTTGAGCTCCTCAGGCGATGGAAATGGCGGGTTCTGCGTCATCGAGCCGGTAACTTAGCATCGAGGATAAGGGTGTAAACATGCCCGGGCGTTCCGCGCCCCCTCTTGCTCGTGCCTGTAATCGAAAACCCGCCGAATCGAGCGCGAGCACGAGCACGAGCACGATTACGAAAAGCTCGAGGTAACGGCGTCGTTACCTTTGGCCGTTTGATTATGCCGGAAGGGGGTCGTACGTTTCGGCATGAAAAGATTAATAGTGAGCGCAACGATCGGGGCGCTGACTCTCGGCTCGGCCTGGGCCGATCGGCCAGTTGTCGAACAAAAGACGCAAGCCGATAACGCGGATTACGAGTACGTGACAGTGACCGGATCGCATTTGAAACAGAAAATGCGGAAGCGGAACATCATCACCGATACGCGGACGGGGAACGTTTTGACGATCGACCAGCGAGAGATGCAGCGAAACGGGAACGACGATCTGGCGCATCAGTTGAGCCGGTATCCCGGGATCCAAATCAGCGGCCGGCATTAAGCGGTCTTGGGACCTTCGCTGGAGCCGCGGCCCTGTGGGCCGCGCCGTGACGACTATTTTTGGTTCTCGATCTTGGCTTCCTCGTCCTTAAAGGCGTCGAGAAGTTTTCCGCGCAGTTGCAATTTCCCCTGCGCGGTGCGCAATGCCGTCAGCGCGGCGGTAATTTGCTCGCGGCCGGTGAATGATTGCGCCTGTTTTTTCCAGTCTGCATACACGCGGTAATCGGCGAGGAATTTTTCCCCTAACGGCTTGTAGTCGTTGACCCAGGCGTAAGCGCCGGCTGATTGCGTCCGGCCGAATTGTTCAAAGAGGGCCGCGGCATTTGTGAAATCGCCCTGCTGCCAGTCTTTCGCGGCGAAGAGGAAGAGCGCGAAACGATCCGGCGCCTGCGGTGAGCTGAGCCGCGTTGCCGCACTGGCAGGGACTGCTTCCGGCGTATTCATGATGTGGGCGGTTTGAGGGAAAAAATCCGCCAGCGCTTTCTCTTCCGGTTTGGTCGAAAACAGGCCGGCCTTCTCGAGTTCCTCGAACGCCTGCCGCGCCTGCGTCGTATAACCGCGCAATAGATTTGCCAGGCCGCGATGGAGCCGGATCCAATTCAAAAGTGGTTGCTTATCCTTCGCTTCGCCGGCCAGGCGCGCGAACGTCGTCCGGGCCGAATCGTATTTGCCGGCGATCAGTTCGCGCCGCGCTTCATCATAGATATGGCGCAATGTCTCCTCGCCGGATTGCGCCGTCGCTCTCGCCTTCGCCAACCGTTCGGATTGAATTTTGTACCAATAAAAACCGCCCGCGCCCAGCACCACCACGAGAAGCAGAGCGGCGATCGTCAGCCGCCGCCGGCGCGCTTTTTTTCCCGAAGGATTCAGAGCGTCGCGAGCGTCTTCCAGCGCGCCGATCAATTCGTCGTAGGAATCGAAACGTTGTTCGCGGTCCGGCGCGATCATGCGATCGATCACTTTCACGGTCTCGCGCCGGACACCGGGCGCGGCCACGCCGAGACTGACCGGATTGTTTTTCAAATCGCGCAGCGCCGTCGCGGAATTGGTTTCACCTTCGAATGGCGGCCGGCCCGAGATCGCGTGATACAGAGTCGCGCCAAGACTGTAGAGATCGCTGCGAAAATCTTCCGGCTCGTTGTCCAATCGCTCCGGCGCAACGTAATACGGCGTCCCCCAAATCTCATTTTGCGCTTCCGCATTTTGCCCGGCTGCGACCGCCAGACCAAAATCGCCGATCTTCGCCGTCGCTTCGTCGGCAAACAGAATGTTACCCGGTTTAACGTCGCGATGAATAAGCCCCTGCTCATGCGCGGCCCGCAAACCCCGTGCGACCTGAATCCCGGTATCCAGAACCTGCCCTTCATTCACGCGCCCCTGCTCCGCCATCCGGTCGTCGAGACTTCCTTGATCCACCAGCTCCATCACGAGATAGAATTGGCCGTGGTCGGTGCCCGACGAAAAAACCTGGATGACATGAGGATCGTTCACCGCCGCCGTGGCGCGGGCTTCCTGCTCGAGCCGCTGGATTTCGCCCGGATCGGCGCTCAATTCCGGTCGGAGCAGCTTGAGCGCGACGAATCGATTCAGTCGAGTATCGCGCGCCTTGTAAACTGAACCCATGCCGCCCACACCCAGTGTTTCCAGCAGCGCGAAATTATCGAACGCACGTTCGACGCGAAATTTCTCACCGCACTCGGGGCAGGCGACCTTCGCCAGCGGCTCTTCCTGCGAAACATCGATGAGCAGCCCGCATCCGGGACAACTCTGGCTCGAAGCATCGGGCGATAGAGCCGGCATGACCGCGGATTGTAACACCCGCTCGCAATTTCATCCATGAACAAGCTCATCGTCGACTCGTCGCACGCCGGCCAGCGCCTCGATCGCTTTCTCGCTGAGTCGCTCACGGCTTTTTCACGTTCGCGACTGCAGGCGCTCATTCGCGATGGGTTCGTGAAGGTGAACGGCAAGCCGGCGCGGCCGCGCGATGTCGTCCGCCGTGGCGATTCCATCGAGTGGCGCGAGCCAGAAATTACGAAGATCGACGCGGAACCGGAACCGATGGATCTCGACATTCTTTTCGAGGACGACGATCTCCTTGTCATCAACAAGCCCGCGGGCCTCGTCGTTCATCCCGGCGCCGGTCATCAACAGCACACCCTCGTGAACGCGCTCCTCGCGCACTGCAAAAACCTTTCCGGCATCGGTGGAAAAGAACGCCCGGGAATCGTGCACCGCCTCGACAAAGAAACCAGCGGCGCGCTCGTCATCGCAAAAAATGATGCGACTCACCGCGATCTTGCAAAACAGTTCGCGGACCGGACGATCGGGAAAATTTATCTCGCGCTCGTCGCCGGCGCTCCGCGCAAATCATTCGGCACAATCGAGGCGCCGATCGCGCGCCATCCCGTTCATCGCAAAAAGATGAGCGTCGCGCAACGCGCGGGCCGCTCGGCCAGGACCGAATATCGCGTCGTGCGTTCGAGTGGTGACGCGAGCCTGGTGGAATGCACGATCCACAGTGGTCGTACCCACCAGATTCGCGTCCACCTGCATCACCTTGGCCATCCTGTCCTTGGCGACAAACTCTACGGCGGAAAACGGGCCGGAAATTTTCCCCGCCAAATGCTTCACGCCTGGAAGCTCTCCTTCCGCCATCCGCGAACTGGAAAGACAATGAACTTTACCGCCCCGGTTCCCCAGGATCTCGAAGCCATTCCTAATTCTTAATTCTTAGTTCGTCCTTCGCCAGACGGTCCGCTGACTCGCAGCACCTCGACACTCTGAGCGTCCGGGATGCGTCGATAACGAACGGAAACACGACCGAATGTCCACGTGTCTTCGGACGGCGGCTGCGATGAGCTGGGCCACTCGAGTGGATATAGCTGAACATGCTCGCGAAAACGACGGCAAAGGCGCTCTGCGGTGCCAAGCGGATCGGGCGACCTCGCGAACATTAGCTCGAACTCTCGGTGCAGCGCCTGCTCGTCTCGTAGCGTCCAAATCAGATTCTGCGACATGGATTAGAGTTGTGATGACGCTCAGTCATCTAACAGAACAAGAGCGTCAATGAAGGCTATCAACATCCGGATTTTCGAAAAACCCCGGCTCACGCGCGGGTACTTTCGACCTGCGGTCAGACGCACAGCCGGCAAGGAAAACCAGCGTAAACAAAATGACTGAAATTGCCGCGCGCTCACACCTCGCTCGGCGCTGTGCCTGCCATTTTGCTCGTCCCCCATTCGCTCCATTCACAATTCCTAATTCTTACTTCATCCTTTGCCGTCTCGCGACACCGGCCGCTCCATCGCTCGGCTAGACTATTCATCGTTCGAGAAGAACGCGCCGTGTACGAAGAGCGAATGCGCAGCAGGAAAATCGAGGAAGCGGTCCCGAAATAATCTTTAGCCGACGTCCGCCGTCGCCTCGACCTTCGCCGAAGTAACTTTCGTTGACGCTTTTTCGCGGCGAATGCGCTGAAGGCCGGCGCGGTGGGCGGCGAGATCGACCATCTCGGCCACGCGCGATTTCAAACGGTAGGCGCGGATGCAGAGAAAGAGGACGAAGATGGCGTAGAGCCCAAGCAGCCAATAATGAAGATGGCCGGTTTGGAGCGCGTGATACGCGATGAGAGAAACATAAACGGTGTTGATCAGGATCGTGGTTGGGACAAAACGATAACGCAGCCCGGCGCGGGTAAGGCATTTCGCACCGCCGTGATATTCGGTGACGGTTTGGAGCGTCACGCTCCACCAGAAGTTGCCGTAGATCTGAATGTCCCACTCGTTCCACCCGGTATCGGTGGAATAACGCCAGCCTTCTTCGTTAAGCAGGTTGAACATCGCACCGAGAAGGTGATGGCGGTCCTTGCCGTCTTCGCTCCAGTAACTGCGGTTGCGCAGGGCCCCGGCAAACTCGATGCCGGCCGGCAAAGCTTCGTGCGTGCTGATAACGCCGCGCGGCGTGCGCTTGAAATGGAGCCAGGTGAAGTAACGCGACCAGCCGCGGACGAGTGGTTGGGCGATGGCGAGGAACATCACGAGCAAACGCGCGGCAACGGTGTCGAACTTCGGCTCGATCCGCGCTCGCAGCATGTAGGAGAGCGCCACGCAAAGCGTTCCGCCAAACATCAGGTAGGGCACGATCCGCAGCGCCGGCAGAAAAATTCCGAGTCCGAAGAGGAAGACGGTAAGCGCGAACCATTCGATGCTGCTGAGGTAAGCGGCGACTTCCGATTGCGGCGTGGGATAGATCGACTGGAAAAAGCCTTCGCCAAAAATCCCGTGGTAAATGATCGGCCGATTGATAAACCAACTGAAACGCGGCGTGCCGTAGATCTGCCCGCGCCATTTCGCGGTCCCGGTGGGGCCGAAGAAAATCAGGTGCTTGAAACGTAAAAGCGATTCGGCTTCGCCATAACCTTCCTGTTGTTTGCGAAAAGCGCGCAGGGTAAACCGCCGATGATGCCAGACAATCGCGGTGGGACTGAAGGCGATGGCGTGTCCCGCTTGTTGAACGCGCCAGCAAAAATCGACGTCGTCGCCAGCCTTGTGATACTCGGGATCGAAACCGCCGACGCTTTCGAACGCCCAGCGATACCACGCCATGTTACAACCGGGAATATGTTCCGCGATCGTGTCCGTGAGCAGAACGTGGCTCGGCCCCCCGGGCGCGGCGGCAACGCAAGCCTGGACCCAATGTTGCGCCGGCGGCGAAACGTTCGGGCCGCCTACCCCGGCGTATTTGCCGCCCGAGAGCGTGCTCAACAAATAATAGAGCCAGTCCGGATCGGCCATGCAGTCGGAATCGGTGTAGGCAAAAATTTCGCCTTTCGCGATGGCGGCGCCGTGATTGCGAGCGTGGCTGAGGCCGTGATTGGTCTGGTAAACGTAGCGAACGTCGGGGAACCGCGCGGCGATTTCGCGCGTGTCGTCGGTCGAACCGTCGTCGACAAGGATGACTTCGTAGTTTGGATAATCGATCCGGCCTAACGACTCGAGACAGGCGGCGAGCGTTTTCGCACCGTTGTAGGAACAGACGATGATCGAAACGGACGGATAACTCGGTAGCGGTCGGTGCGGCAGGGCGGCGTTGTCCTGGCCGAGTTTGTCCCGAAGGAGAAAGAAGGACTTCTTTGGTTCGCGCGCGCGCGTGACCAGCCCGAACGCCCAGTCGGTGATCTCCTGCCCGCCGGTGAACCATTCGTCAGTCCAGGTAAAGAAAATGGTGCCGGCCAAACCGCATTTCACCACGCTGTCGATATGCCAGCCGAGCATTTCGGCCTGCTCGTCCTGGGTGTGGCGAATCGTGTCCATCCCGAATTCGCCGAGGATGAGCGGACGATCCTCGGAGAGATTTTGCAGGCGGAGAAGGTAACGCTCGAATGCGTCCTGGTTGTGCAGGTAAACGTTGAAGCAGGAGAAGTCGCTGTTCTGCGGGAGGAGAAACTCAGTCGGCGGATAACTGGCGTAGGAATAGAGAACATTCGGATCGGTTTCGCGCCCGATCCGGATGAGGTGCTCGACGAATTCGGTCACGCGCCGAACGCCGAGCCAGCGAATCATCGTGCTCGAGATTTCGTTGCCGACGAGGTAACCGAAGACGGCGGGATGCCCTCGATTCACCGCCACGGATCTGCGAACAATCCCGGCGATCTGATCGCGCGACATCTTGCGCGCCAGAAATTCGATGTGCTTTTCCCACGGCAAGGTGATGAGGACGCGGATGCCGGCGGCGGCGCACGCGTCGAGAAACCATCGCGGCGGCGCGTGATAGATCCGGACGACGTTCAAGCCAATCTCGCGCATTTGGGCGAGATCGCGCGCGGCCTGTTCGGGCGGGCCTAGATAATGGCCGGCCTGGTCGGGCGCGAACGGACCGTAGGTCACGCCCTTGACGAAAAACTTCCGGTCGCCTTCGAGGAAGAATTTCGCGGCGGCGCGAATTGGACCCGAGAACGTCGAAGTCACAGCGGAGCTTCGATAGACCAATGAACCGAGGATGGCAAAGCCTTCTTGGTAGGGACGCTGCGCTGCGGCGTCCGCCGAACGTCTAGCCAGACGGACGCCGCAGCGCGGCGTCCCTACCAAGTGAGACTTTCGCGGACGATCGTTGCGGTACGTTCGATGTCGTCGGCAGAATGCGCCGTGGAAAGGAATCCGGTTTCGAATTGCGACGGAGCAAAGTAAACGTGGCGATCGAGACAGGCCTTGAAGAACCGCGCGAATTTTTCCGGGTCGCTTCGCTTCGCGCTGGCCAAATCGGTCACTGGTTCCGTGGTGAAAAAGAGACAGAACATGGAACCAATGCGGTGAAAAACCCACGAGAGCTTTAGTTCGCGAAGCGTCTCCCGCGTCAATTCTTCGAACCGCGCGCCATTTTTTTCCAGCAGAGCCCAGCCATCAATCCGCTCCAGCTCGCGTAATTGCGCGAGACCCGCCGCCATCGCGAGAGGATTTCCCGAGAGCGTGCCAGCCTGATAAACCGGTCCGAGCGGCGAGAGCTGATCCATGATTTCCGCGCGGCCACCGAACGCACCGACCGGTAATCCGCCACCGATCACTTTTCCAAGCGCCGTCAGATCCGGACGAATGCCGTAAATCTCCTGGGCTCCACCGCGCGCGACGCGGAATCCCGTCATGACCTCGTCGAAAATAAGGAGCGCGCCGTGACGAGTACATTCGTCACGCAGTTGCTGGAGGAAATTCTCGCTCGGAAAATACAAACCGGCGTTGGCGGGGATTGGTTCGAGGATGATGGCGGCGATCGCTTTCGAATTTTCTTGAAAGACGGCGCGCACTGCCGCGATGTCGTTAAACGGAACTGAAATGGTCAGCGCGGCGAACTCGGCGGGAACACCGGCGCTGTCGGGGCGGCCATGAGTGAGCGCGCCGCTTCCCGCGTTGACCAGCAACGCGTCGACGTGCCCGTGGTAACAGCCTTCGAACTTGATGATCTTGTCGCGTCCGGTGAATCCGCGCGCGAGACGAATGCACGACATCGTCGCTTCGGTCCCGCTATTCACCATGCGAACTTTCTCGATCGAGGGAACCCAGCGGCAAATTAGCTCCGCCATTTCCACTTCATTTGGACTCGGAATGCCAAAGCTCACGCCGCGCTCCGCGGCGGAACGGACGGCATCGATAACGACGGCAGGCGCGTGGCCGAGAATGGCCGGGCCCCAGGTGCCGACGAAATCGATGTATTGGTTGCCGTCGACGTCCCAGATTTTTGAGCCGGCCGCGCGCTCGACGAAGAACGGCTCGCGGCCGAGCCCGCGGAAAGCGCGGACGGGGGAATTGACGCCGCCCGGGATGCGCTCGAGCGCGCGCGCGAATAGTTCAGACGAATGCGAAGCCATGCGAGAAAGCGGGAGCCAAGGCGGGGGCGGGAATCGAACCCGCGAATAGAGGTTTTGCAGACCCCGACCTTACCACTTGGCTACCCCGCCATTTTGGCGAACGGGAGACTAGGAGCGTGCAATCATTGTGTCAACGTAGCGACGGTCAGCTCCTGGCGACATCGCAGCGCAATGCGTTCGTTCGTTAGGCCAAATTTTCTCCATCGCAGCGAATTGTCCCATCCAAACCCGCGGGGACTAGCGAAGCATTTACGGCGCGAACTGAATAATGCAGGCGCGCAATCCGTCACTCTTAACTCACAACTTATGAAAAAGAATACTCTGTTAGGAGCAACCCTGGCGTTGATGGTTTTCGCCGCGGCTCCTTTGTTTGCTCAAACCAGCACAACCACCACCAGCACGAGCTACGTTCAAAGTAGCAGCATCATTGGTTCGAAGATTAAAGACTCGCGCGGCCAGGACGTTGGCGAAATCAAAGACGTCGTCCTCGATCGCAGCAGCGGCTGCCTCGCGTATGTCGTTCTGTCCACTCACGGCGGCGGCACCACCACCACCACGACCAAAACCGTCGCGGCACCGTGGACTGTTTTTTCCGCCAGCTCCGAGCCTCGCGTTTATATGACGCGGGTCGAGCGCGAGAAAATTTATAGCGCGCCAGTGTGGGAATCGACCCGGATCGAAGAATACAGCCGGCCCGAATATATCAATCAGGTCTACGGTTATTACGGTGTGACTCCGAGCTTCAGCGTCGGCGTAACATCAACCGGCACGACCGGAACAACGACTACCGGTGCGACCACCACCACCAACAGCTCTGCATCCACCAACGCGAGTGCCACTCCGGCCGCCAGTGCCGGCGCAACCATGACACCGGCCGCGACCGCCTCCGTTGCCGCCACCATGACGCCATCGGCTAGTGCGAGCACCAAGCCCATGCCTTCAGCTACGGCGGCCACTGCGAAGTCACCGGCGTCAACCAAGAGCCCGGCCACGTCGAAGAGTCCCGCCGCGGAAAGCGCGACGAGCCCGAAGACCACCAGCTCGAGCGAGAAAAAGAGCAGCACAAAGAAGTCTCAAAAACCCGAGGCAACGACTGAAAAATCTCCGACGAGCGAATCCGCTACCGAAAGCACGAGCGAATCTCCGAGCGCGAAGACCAAGAAGTCGAGCAAGAAGACAACTGCGCCTGAAAAACCGGAGAAGCCTGAGACTGCGCCGACGCCGGAAGGTTAAAAAACAACAACAGTCCCTATTTGCGAACAGCAGGAGTGCGCCAGCGCTCCTGCTGTTTTGTTTTCCGGGGAGCGCACGCGCCCTCGCGTGCTGGGGAGCGCGCCCTCGCGATCGCGAACTTTCCGGAAGCGTTTTCGCGAGGCGCGAAAACCGGCACGCGAGGGCGCGTGCGCTCCCCGGAGTGAGAACCAATCCGCAACTATGCCTGCGGCGATCCTTCCGCGTTGAGTTCTACGGCCGCGGTATCGGCAGCGAGATACTTCATTCCCAGCAGCCAGATTATTCCCGAGATCAGCATCGCGGCGGAGACGACGAGAAACGCCATCGTCATGTCGTAATGGCCGGCGACGGCGCCGAGCAACGGCGGCGAGAGCGCGTCGCCTAACAAGTGGATGATCAGGATATTCAAAGCGAACGCGGTCGCGCGGATTCTTGGCGCCACGACATTAGCCAACGCGGCGTTCGACGGTCCGGTGTTCAGGAAGACAAAAAAAACAGAGCCAAAGAGAAACACCCAGGCGAGCGGGAATGGCACATAGAGCATGGCGATGCAAAACGGAAACGCGAGCAGCATGCCCAAACCGGAAACCATAAAGTAGGAACCGCTGAAGCGTTTTTGCAGTCGATCGGCGAGGAAGCCGCCGAGCAGAGTCGAGAGCAATCCCGCCACGACGGTGATCCCGCCAAAGATCGGCGTCGCAAGCTCGGGCGGTTGTTTTCGAAAAATCAGATAGGCTGACATCCAGAAAGCCAATCCGCCGAGCGCAAAAGTCATTGCCGTTTGCGCGAGACAATTGATCACGAAAGAACGATTCCGGAGCAGTGCGAAGTAATCTCGTTTCGCGGCGCCGCGCTGTCTTTTCGGCAAGCCGGGTACAGTTCGCGGTCGCGGATCCCTTTGCCAGAAACAGGCGAGCCCAAGAATGATTCCGGGAATGGCGACCAGATAAAACGCCCAGCGCCACCCGAGCTGATGATTGATGATTCCGCCGAGAACGTATCCGAGCGCGCTGCCGACAGGGATCGCGCCGCAAAAAATCGCCATGATTCGACCGCGCATCTGGAGCGGAAAATAATCCGACAAAATTGTGGGCGCGGCGGGCCCGTAGCCGCCCTCGCCGATGCCGACGAAAATTCGGGTGATGAACAACGCGGCAAACGTTGCGGCGAAACCCGAAGTGGCAGTTGCGAAACTCCAGAGAATCACGCACACGCCCACGATGAGCCAGCGCGAGAATCGATCGGCGAGAAAGCCGAGGATCGGCGCCGCGATCATGTAGGTGAAGAGAAATGCCGGAGCCAGCGTGCCGGTGCGCAGCATCGCATTGGGATCGTTCGGAGCGAAAAACGTCGCGCGAATATTCGGTTCAACCGCGGCCAGAACGAACCGGTCGATGTAGTTAAAAAGATTGATCGCGAGGAGCAGTCCGAGGGCGAACCGCGCGCCGGATTTCGCGGGGGAATCGTTCGTCGTCATCGGATTAACAATTGCACGGAACTGCCGCGTCCTTGTAAACCATAAACGTGGCGAACCTCTCCGGCTCTGAACGTCTGCTTCGATTCTTCGGCCTGCCTTTCGCGCGACTCCTTTATCGGGTCACGGCCACCGGCCGAGACGCGCTGCCGGAAGGCGGATTCCTTCTCTTGCCAAATCACATCACGTGGATCGACTCAATCGTTCTTTCCCTGGCCTGCCCGCGTCCCATTCGTTTCATCATCGACGCAGGCGTTTACCGAAACCCGATCCTGAATCCACTCCTGCGCGCCGTCAGTTGCATCCCGATCACCGGACGCAAGGCGAAGGATGGAATGCGTGAGGCTATCGCCCGAATTCGCGCCGGGGAAATCGTCTGCCTATTTCCGGAAGGCGAACTGACGCGCACGGGCACGCTGCTTCGATTGCGGCGCGGTTACGAAATCATCGCGCGGGAGGCCGACGCGCCGGTTGTCCCGGTCTGGCTCGATCAACTCTGGGGCTCGATCTTTTCGTTCAAGGGCGGACGCTTCTTTACGAAATTTCCGAAGGCCGTTCCGTACCGGGTCACGGTCGCGTTTGGTAAACCCTTGCCGGCGGATGACGCGGACATCCCCACGCTGCGCGAACAACTCCTCAAGCTCGGCGAGTTTTGTTACAGCCAACGGCCTGCCTTCCGCGGGCACATCGGACGCGCTGCCTTGCGTGGACTGAAACGTCATCGCTTTCGGACCGGGCTTGTCGACGGAATGGACGGAAGCAAATTGGTGCGCGGCAAAGTGCTCGGCGTGGCGATGACGCTGGCGCGCCATTTGCAAAAAACGTATCCGGAAGAGAAACGGATCGGGGTGGTGCTGCCGCCCGGCAAAGGTGGTCTCGTCGCGAATCTCGCCGTGATCCTGGCCGGGAAAATTCCGGTGAATCTCAACTTCACCAGTTTGCGCGAGGCAATCGACTCTGCGACCGAGCAAGCCGGCTTGCGCACGACCATCACCGCGCATGCGATGGCACAACGGCTCGAGGGTTTTCCATGGACAGCGAACGTGATCCATCTCGACGAAGCGTTGCCGCCGATGAAAAAGAAAATTCTCCTCTGGTGGATCGCGGCGCTTGTCGTCCCGAGAGGTTTGCTGGCAGGAATATTGAAATTGCCGAGCGAGGGCGATCACGAAGAAGCGATCCTGCTTTTCACCAGCGGCAGCTCGGGAAAACCGAAGGGTGTCGTCCTCACTCATCGCAACATCTTGAGCAACGTTGCGCAGTTCGCCGCCGCCCTCGATGCGACGAAGGACGATCTCCTCCTCGCGTCGCTTCCATTTTTCCACAGCTTCGGATGCACCGTTACGCTGTTCTATCCGCTCTTCGAAAGCGTCCGCGCCCTCACCTATCCGAATCCACTCGAAGCCAAAAAGATCGCTGAGCTGATCGAGCGCCACCGCGTAACCGTGATGCTGGCGACGCCGACATTTCTCCGCGCCTATTTGCGCAAAGCCGAGCCGCAACAGCTGAGCAGCTTGCGTTTACTCGTCGCCGGCGCGGAGAAATTACCACAGGATTTGGGAAGAGCAGTCGAGGCGCGATTTGGCAAACACGTTTACGAAGGCTATGGCCTCACGGAAACTTCGCCGGTCGTGAGCGTGAATCTCCCGGAAGCGCCGGGACAAACGCAGCCGTCGAATAAACCGGGCTCGACCGGCAAAATGCTCACCGGAATTGCGGCGGAAATTCGCGAGCCGGAAACGGACGCGAAACTTTCCCTTAACGAGCAAGGAATGCTTTGGCTGCGCGGCCCAAATATTTTCGAAGGGTACCTCAACGCGCCGGAACAAAACGCTGACGTGCTCAGAAACGGCTGGTTCAAAACCGGCGACATCGGCCGCTTCGATGAAGACGGTTTCCTTTACATCGAAGGACGGCTCTCTCGCTTTTCGAAGATCGGCGGCGAGATGGTGCCGCACGAAACGATCGAACAAAAAATCCTGCGCGCGCTCAACATCGAGGAGCAGGGCGAGCGCATCATCACGGTCATGGGTGTGCCCGATGCGACGAAGGGCGAAGCGTTGGTACTGTTGAGCACGATCGATATCGATCAACCCACGTTGCGCTCCGCCCTTTCCGGTGCGGGCGTTCCCAATCTCTGGATCCCGAGAATGATCCAGCGAATCGACGCGGTTCCGGTTCTCGCTTCGGGCAAACTCGATTTGGTCGGGTGCAAGAAGCTCGCCGAAGAAGCCCTCGCGTAATCAGAGCGAATTGTAGCGACGCCGCTTTGAAAGCCCGGCCTCGCCCTTTTCGGGCTGCGTTACGGGTCGGCGTAACAAGCGCCGTCCTTCGTTGATGCGTCATTACGGCGAGCCGTAACGCAGCCCGAAAAGGGCGAGGCCGGGCTTTCAAAGCGCCGTCGTTACAACTGCGGCCGCCTGCGAACCATGACAAAAGCCATGAACGTCTGGACGATTTCGCCGCGCTGATTCGTCGTCACGTTCCGGATGCGGATAACCCCGCGATCCGGTTTCGAGCGCGACTTGCGCACATCGAGAATTTCAGTTTCGAGTTTCAGGATATCGCCGGGGCGGACCGGTTGCGGCCAGCGCAGTTCGTCCACGGCCAAACCGATCGAGCCGCCGACTGGTTTGAATTCTCCAGTCACGAATAGACGCATGCTCATCGCGGCCGTGTGCCAGCCGCTCGCGGTGAGTTCCTTGAAAATGCTTTGTCTGGCAGCGTCAGCATCGAGATGAAACGGCTGCGGATCGAATTGCCGTGCGAAATCGAAGATACTTTGTTCCGTGACCTCGATCGTGTCCGAGCCAAAGCGATCGCCCACCTTCAGATCCTCGAGATAAAGTTCGTTCATCGCCCTCCTCTATTTGTCATGCTGAGCGAAGTCGAAGCATCTCTGACTATTTCTGCGCGTTGTCCACTCGGAAAAATAATGAGATTCTTCGACTCCGCTTTGCTTCGCTCAGAATGACACCACAAACTTGCTACCGTTGACATGCGCTGGGCTGGCGGTATTGATTTTGCCCCGCCGACGCCAGGGTAGCTCAGCGGTAGAGCAGGGGACTCATAAGCCCTTGGTCGGGAGTTCGATTCTCCCCCCTGGCACTTTCTCTATGCCTTGGGTTTACATCCTGCGTGGTTCGAGTGGCCGGCATTACATCGGTTCGACTATCGATTTTGACGCGCGCTTTGCGCAGCAGCTGCGCGGGCACACCGCCACTACGAAGCGGCTTGGCGAAAGTTTGAAAGTGGTCGCAAAAAAACAAGTCGCCACAATCGGCGAGGCGCGAAAAATGGAACGAATGCTGAAAAGAAAAAAGAATCCCCGCGTCGCGATTTATCTTCTACAGCAATAGAGCAGCCCCGAAAGCTTTCGGGGTTGGTCGGGAGTTCGATTCTCCCCCTGGCACTCCCCCTCGCCGCTTACGCCTTTTTGTTTTCGAGGTAGGTCCGGAGATCTTTCTCGCCGCCACGGATCACAGCCATGAAACAGACGCCGTTGCGCTGCGTCACCACGCCGGTCCAGCCTTCCAATTCCACGAAACGCCAGTCGGAAAAATCGTTGATCTTCCCTTCCTTGTCGGGCTCTGCGGGAAACAGGAAAAACTGCATCCGTTTTTCCTTCACCCAGATCTGGGCAACGCGGCGGACTTCGTCGTCGTCGAAAACGCGTGAACCAAGTGTCTTGAACTGCGCGAACTCGGCGGGCACATCGTAATGCTCCAGCTGGTGCTTCATGAAAAAGAGGTCGCTTAACGCGCCGGCGTCGGTCTGGAGTGGATCGAGCAAAACCGAACGGTTCGAGGCGGCCACGCTCAAGAGCCGTCGCGCTTTGTCCGCTCCGGGAAAATCGTGAAGCTTTTCGTAAACCCGATACGCCGCCACACCACCGATAACGAGCGCAGCGATGCCGATCGCGATCACGACCGGATTTCGAATGATTTTTTTCCAGCCCCGCCTAACGACCGGAACGAGATTCTCTTTTACGAACCACTCGGCCAGCTGCTCATCGACAGGAATGTTGCGAACCAGTTTCGCCAGGGCCTTATCGAACGCCTGTTGCTGGCCGAACGTCGCCGCCTTCTTGCTATGACGGATGCGATTGATCGCGACCCGCATCGCGCGATCCATTCCCGGCTTTTCCGTGATCGGCGCGCAACCGAGGAGCAGCTCGGATTTATCCGGCATGGTGCGCCTCCCCTCCGTAATAGCCCGTCGTCGAATCGAGCCACGATTGAAACTGGCGCCGGCCGCTGCAAATCAAATCGGACAATTCGCCGGCCTTCATGTCCAGAAGCGAAAGCAATTCGGGCAACGTGAATTCATCGAGATAAAAAAACGCGAGCGCGCTGCGTTGCGGCTCGGGTGCGGCGGAAATCCAAACGGCCAGTTGCTCAGGGGTGAGCGTCGCGATTTGCGCGGGCGCGTCCGGCGAAGGATCGACCTCTTCCAGCATCCCCGGCTCGGCCTGAATCCCCTCCTCCGTTACCGAGATGCAACGCGCGCGCGCCTCGCGGAAAAACCAGAGTCGATCGGGCGGTGGTTCGTCCGCATCGGTCCGCAGGGAAGCATCGCGGACTGTGTCCTGAAACGCGGTCTGCGCTTTGGCGGCGTCTCCCGTCATCAGGAAACAAAAGCGGTAAAGCTGTGGAAGAATCTTTGTGGTGACGGCCATTGTTCGTCTTTCCGAAGCGCAAAATTTACGCGGGGCATGGCATCGGGACAAGCAACTGTAGCCGTCGCCCTATGGGCGACGCGAGATCTCTGGTTACGTCTTCGCACAGCGAAGCGGCTACAGTTTGGCCAGCCGCCGCCCAACTTCCTCGGCGTTTTCGCGACTGTTGAAAGCGGAGATGCGAAAGAATCCTTCGCCGCACGCGCCGAAACCGCTGCCGGGCGTGATCACGACATTCAGTTCGTTCAGCATCCGGTCAAACATCTGCCAACTCGTCAGGCCGCTCGGCGTCTCCACCCAAATATAGGGCGCGTTCACGCCGCCGTAGACTTTGAGACCCGCCCCTTCGACGGCTTCGCGCAAGATCCGCGCATTTCCCATGTAGTGATCGATCAGTTGCCGGACCTGTTGCTGGCCTGCGTCCGTGTAGATCGCTTCCGCGCCGCGTTGCACCGGATAGCTGACGCTATTCGCTTTCGTGCTCCAGCGCCGATGCCACAACGAATGCAACGGCAGCTTCCGACCGTCGCTCGCCCGGGCCATGAGAGTCTTTGGCATCACCGTAAAACCACAACGCACTCCGGTGAATCCGCCGTTCTTCGAGAAACTGCGAAACTCGACGGCGCATTCCAACGCCCCGGGAATTTCGTAGATCGAATGCGGTATCGCGGGATCGCTGATGTAGGCCTCATACGCGGCGTCGAACAAAATGATCGATTCATGTTCGCGCGCGTACTCGACCCAACGAGAAAGTTGCTCGCGCGACGCGACGGCGCCGGTCGGGTTGTTTGGAAAGCAAAGATAAATGATATCGACCTGCTCCGAAGGCAGCTCTGGTACGAAATCGTTTGCCGCGCGGCACGGCAAATAAGTGATGCCTTCGTAACGGCCCGCTTCTCCGGCGCGGCCGGTGTGACCGACCATCACGTTGGTATCGACGTAAACCGGATAAACCGGATCGGTGATCGCGATTCGGTTCCGATCGCCGAGAATATCCAGGATATAACCGCAGTCGGATTTCGAGCCCTCGGAAATAAAAATTTCGTCGGGCGCGATTTCGATCCCGCGGGCGCGATAATCGTGCTCCGTGATTTGTTCGCGGAGCGATTCGAGACCCTGCTCGTGACCGTAGCCGCGAAAGGTTTCGCGGACGCTCAGCTCATCGACGGCGTGATGCATCGCCGCGATCACGGCGGGCGGCAACGGCTCGGTAACGTCGCCGATCCCGCAGCGGATCAGGCGCTTCGCTGCTTCCGGATTCGCGTGGCAAAATTCACGAACCCGCCGCGCGATCTCGGGGAAAAGATAGCCGGCCTGAAGCTTGAGATAGTGGTCGTTTAGGTACGCCAACTAGTAATTCTTCGCGACCGCGTCCCAATTCACAACGTTCCACCACGCCTTGATGTAATCCGGCCGGCGGTTCTGATAGTTGAGATAGTAAGCGTGCTCCCAAACGTCGAGGCCGAGCAGCGGCGTGTTGCCTTCCATCAACGGGCTGTCCTGATTCGGCGTCGAAGTTACTTCGAGTTTGCCGCTCTTGTTCTTGATCAACCACGCCCAGCCGCTTCCGAAACGTTTCACTCCGGCGTCGGCGAATTTTTCCTTGAACGCATCGAAGCTGCCGAAGACGGACGTGATGTCGTCGCCTAGTTTGCCGGATGGCGCGCCGCCCGCGTTCGGTCCCATGATTTTCCAAAAGAAGGAATGGTTGGCGTGGCCGCCGCCGTTATTGCGAACAGCGCCGCGAATATCTTCGGGAACGGCGTTCAGGTCTTTGATGAGGTCTTCAACGGATTTGTTCGCCAGCTCGGGTTTGTCCTTGAGCGCATTGTTCACGTTCGTGATGTAGGCCTGATGATGCTTCGTATGATGAATTTCCATCGTGCGCGCGTCGATATGCGGCTCGAGTGCGTCATAGGCGTAGGGCAGTTTAGGTAATTCGTAAGCCATAATAACGACTGTCTCTGCCTGAGACGGCGCGTCAATGAGCGCAATGAATCGTCATCCCAACGGAGCGAAGCAAAGTCGACAAACCCCCGTCGCCCCGACGCGCCACGAACTTCCTCGACTGCGTTCCAAGCGACGATTTGTTTACCAACTGGCGGAGTACCGCCGCCAATCACTCCAGGATCTTGACGGCTTTAAGCCGTCAAGATCATTAAGTAACTCCGGGTGTAAATCAGCCGGCGATCGCGATCGAAAACGTAATTACATTGAGAGCGCGACCAAACCTCATCAACGAACGGTCGAAGAACAGAAGGAGATTGCCTTGTACGAGTTCGGGTCCACCACCGCGAGCAGGCCGTTCTTTTAAGCAACGGCGTCACGACGGATCGCCCGGCGTTCAGGCCTCGGCACCGTTCGGATCCTGACGGCTTAAAGCCGTCAGGGTCCGTTCCTGCCGGCGGGGTGGAAAGTGGCAAGCGAGTCGTAATCTGGCGGGCCTGCGTTGATTCGACGCGTCAATTGAGATGGCGCTGCTCGCCGACGCGATACGCTTCCGCAAACCATCCGGCGACTTCGTCATCGATCTCGTCGGCGTCCGTGAAGCGAAAGGCATGAAGATGATTCCGCGGCGAAAAAGTTTCGATCCGGCGGAAGCGTGGATTCTCCAGGCGCCGCGCCAAGATAACGTGACCGTCCACCCAGTTCTGTCGAATCACGAACGCCGCAAAACTCATCCGGACCTGAAACGCGATCCGCGTCTTCTCAGGTAGAACCGCGACCGGGCCGCTCCGTTTCGCGATCAACAGCAATGTGTCGAACATCGCGCGCATCGCTTTCGGTTTGCCGGCAAAATGCGATCCGAGCGTATACCGACCGCAGGCATGCGATTGATTGCGATTGGCGAAGCGGCGGCGGCAACGGGGACAACGCCACAAAGGCGCCGAGCGTTTCGCCCTCTTCACGTCTTCAACTGCCGCATCAGTCCAGCGATGTCGACCAGGCCCCATGCTTCAACCGCTCGACCATCCTTGATGCGCCAAACGCTGAAACCTTCGATTCGCACGTTTTTGCCCGTCGGCTCGATCCCAAAAAACGCGCCGCGATGCGTGCCTTCGGACAACCAGTGATCGATGACGAGATCGTCCTCCGCGACGGTGTGCAAACTGCGCACGGTCTGATCGAAGGCCGCCCTTAACTTTTCGGCCGCGTCCTTAAACCCATCGCGTCCCGGCCGCTGTCCAGGGAAGGCGGCGTGATCTTTGAAGTTGCCCGCGATAACGTCCTCGAGAGCATCAACCGGCTGGATCCCGCTGAGAACTCCATTAATTGTCGCAACAACTTTTTTGTTCGCGGCAGTATCGCTCATTCGCGGCAGCGATAGAAACTCGGATAATGGCCGCGGCCGCTGCGGTAATTAACGTAGGTCGCGAGCGCGAGGAGCGGGAAGTTTTGCCGGTACATGTCGTACTTCAAATAGAAGACGCCCGGGAAACCAGTGCCGGTAATCTGCGGTTCGTCCCAAGCCCCGTCGGATCGCTGCGTCGAAAGCAGGTAACGCAGACCGCGTTGCACGCTCGGCCGATCAAGATCGCCGCAGGCACAGATGCCCATGACCGCCCACGCCGTTTGCGAAGCCGTGCTCGGACCGCAACCTTTCGTCGTCGGATCGTCGTAGGACGCGCAGGTCTCGCCCCAGCCGCCGTCGGAATTCTGGCAGCTCTCGAGCCAATCGCGCCCGCGCAAAATCCAATCCTGGGTCATGTTCTCGCCGATCGCGCGCAGTCCGCGGAGCACCTGCCAGGTTCCGTAAATATAATTCACGCCCCAGCGACCGTACCACGAACCATCGTCATCCTGCGTATCGATAAGGTAGCGAATCGCGTCACGCACCGAGCGCGTTTTTGTATTGAAATCGATGTAGCCGAAAAGCTCGAGAGTGCGCGCGGTGAGATCGCTGCAGGTCGGGTCCAGGATCGCGTTGTGATCGGCGAACGGCATGTCTTCGAGCCAGTGGGTTGTGACGTCCTTGTCGAACGCGGCCCAGCCGCCATCGTCGCATTGAAAGCTCAGCTGCCAACCGATCGCGCGCTTGAACAACGCATCGAGTGCCGACTGGTCGTCAGGCTTTGCAAGTCGCAGCGCCATCAACACCATCGCGGTATCGTCCGTGTCCGGATAATAGACGTTGTTGTATTCGAAAGCCCATCCGCTCGCTTCCGGATGCGGATTGTTCACCGTCCAGTCGCCGCGCATCCGAACTTCCTTTTCAACGAGCCAATCGGCGGCGTTTTTCAGCGCGGGATGTTCGGCGGGCAAACCGGATTCGGCGAGCGCGATGACATTGATCGCCGTGTCCCATACGGGCGAAAGGCAGGGCTGAATTCGAAAATCTTCGGGATCGTCAACGAACAGACGGGCGAAATCCTTCGCGGCTTTCCCGTAGGCCGGATGATCCTTGGAATACCCGAGCGTGCGCAATGCAATCAGCCCATTGAGCATTGCCGGGAAAACCGCGGCGAGCCCGTCGCTCCCCTCGCCGATTCGTTCCAGCATCCAGCGCTCCGCTTCTTCGAGCGCGCGTTTTCGCATCGGGCGCCAGCCGAGTTTCGAAATAATTTTCAGCGCGTGATCGGCGCGCAGGAAAAAATTCCGCCACGCGAAAAACCGCGGGTCGCGCGGCAACGTGAAATCCTTGTGCTCGGTGCCGAGCGGATAGAGCTCATGAAGCTGCTTCATGCCGGGCAGCTCGCGCGTCGGCTTGAAGTGATTGATGATCGCGAGGGGGATCAGCATGGCCCGGCTCCACGACGACATTTTGTGGATGTGGAAGAACGCCCAGTTCGGGAACAGGATCATTTCCACCGGGATCGACGGCAGATATTGCCACGGGAATTGGCCCAGCAGCGCAAGGTAGAGCTTGCTGAAGGTGTTCATCTTCGGAATGCCGCCGAGTCGAAGAATGTTCGCGCGCGCTTCCTGCATGAACGGCAAATCGGCGGAATGTCCGGCGAGCTTGAGCGCAAAGTACGCTTTCACCGAAGCGTTCACTTCGCTGGGCCCGCCGTAGTAAATGTTCCAGCCGCCGTCGGGGAGCTGGCGTTTCAAGATGTGGCGCACGCAGCGATGCTGCATCGCATCGTCCACTTCGCCGATCCAATGCATGAAGAGCACGTAATCGGAGCAGAGCGTGCTATCGACGATCAGCTCACCGCACCAGTGACCGTCCCGGTGCTGCTGCCGCAAAAGATTTTCCTGCCCGCGCGCGATCGCACTCGCGATCTCAGGATCGTCGTGCCGATAAGCGTCGTTCGCGTTCGGGGCAACGCTCGGCAACGGGATGAGATTGGCAACCGACGGCGCCATCGGACTAAGAAGCTTTGGCCGCGACTTCCGCGCGCTTTCCAGTCAAATGCCCGTTGCCCGAAGTCACGCCGTTATAGACTGCGATTTCATTTCCGCGTCCGGTCGCTTTCGGCCGTGCGCCGAAATTGAACTTCACCGTTTTCCACGTGTCGCCGCGCTTCGCGTTCAGACCAAGACTCGCAGTCGGCTCGTACCCGCAATGCGTCATACAGTTTTCGCAGCGCGGATCTCTCGCGACGCCATTCACGACGCCGTACTTGTTCCAGTCAACGTTCGCGAGCAGCTCGGCGTAGGTCTTGTAATGGCCGGTGCCGTTCGTCCCGGCCGCATCGGTCATGAAATAACAGGGCGCTTTCCAGCCGCTGATATTGCGGGTCGGGATCGCCCAGGCGGAACACGTCAGGTCGCGCTTGCCCGCGAGGAACTCGAAGTAAACCGGCGTCCCGAAAAACGTGTAGCGGTTCATCCATTCCTCCATCTTCGCGAACTTCTTCACGGTCGCGCTGCGGGTGAGGAAAAAATTCTCCGGCTGCAAATTTAGCCGTTCGATCATGTCCCGCTTCGCGGCGTCGTATTCGTAGCCAGGCGTGATCGTGTGGCCGTCCACGCCGAGATCGGAAAGAAAATCGAAAAGCTGCTCGAGCTCTTCCATGGCGGTTTCCTTGTAGACGGTCGTGTTCGTCGCGACCTGGTAACCAAGGATCTTGGCCATCTTGATCGCGAGAATGCATTCCTTGAAAACGCCTTCCCGTTCCACGATCAGGTCGTGCGTCCGCTCGAGTCCGTCGAGGTGCACGTTCCAATACATCCAACGGCTCGGCGCGATCGTCGATTTCGCCGGATCCTTCGGCCCTTGCCTGACGACTTCTGCATCTTTCTCGGAAACCAGTCCGGCTTTGACCAACCGATTCAATTTCGCTTCCAGTTCTTGCTTTCCAGTGTCCGGTTTCCGTAATTCCGCCGCCATCCATTCACGCATCTTTTTGCGCATGAACATCGCGTTGGTGCAGACGTAGACGATCCGTTTCTGGCCGAGGAGCCCGTTCACGAGCGCTTCAATTTGCGGATAAATTAGCGGTTCGCCGCCGCAGATCGAGACCATGGGCGCGTTACATTCCTTCGCGGCGCTGAGGCAATCCTCGAGCGGTAGGATGTCCTTAAGTGAGGTGGAATACTCCCGGATTCGTCCGCAGCCGGTGCAGGTTAAGTTGCACGTATGCAACGGCTCAAGTTGGAGCACGGTCGCGAACTTCGGAGTCCGGCGCAGCTTGTTAGTGATGATATAGGCGGCGATCTTGGAGGTAAGCGCCAGCGGGAATCGCATAAGAGCGAGGATAGTACCAAGGGGGGCCGGACTGTCAATATAACGAGGCCGGCAGATTCCTGCTCCTGATCATGATCGTGCTCCTGATCTTTTGGCACGCTCAGAGGAGGATTATGATCAGGATCATGAACAAGAGCATGAATGTGACAGGATTCATTGCTCCGTCTAAACTTCACTTGCTGATATGAAGCAGCCTGAAACCGTTGCCATTCTCGGTGCCTCGCCGAAGCCGGACCGCTACGCTTACAAAGCGTTTCGGATGCTGCGCGATTACGGTCATCGGCCGATCCCGATCAACCCGGCGTTCGATGAAATCCTTAACGAGAAATGTTATCCGACAATCGCTGACGCGCCGAAGCCGATCGATACCGTCACGTTGTATCTCGGCGAGCCGCGCTCGAATCCGCTGATCGACGAAATCATTCAGGCAAAGCCGCGGCGGATCATCATGAATCCGGGCGCGGAGAATCCCTCGCTGGCGGAGAAAGCGGAAGAGGCCGGCATCGAGGTCGTGGAAGGCTGCACGCTGGTGATGTTGCAGACCGGGCAGTTCTGAAACGGTCAGCGAAATAAACTGGGCACGTTGTAGAGAGCGTCGATCATCGACAGGCCGAGCAAGAGCGCGCCGATGAACTCGTCGAAACGAAACCCGCGCCCCGCGATTGCTACCATGCGGTCGCGGCCGAGGCGCAGAACAAAGAGCGCGCCGGCAAACACGAACGGCAGAAAGATGGAAAGAATGAAGCGGGTGTCGTTGATGATCTTGTCGTACCACGCGAAAAGCACGAAATACGCGGCGAAGAAGAGCAGGCAGAAAACCGCGGCGAATCGATGGCCGACGAGAAGTTCCCGCGCGAGACGCTGTCGCCGGAGGCCGAGAACGATTCCAGCGATTAGCAGCGTGATGACAAATTTGTAGTAGCCGATCGCGCGCGCGTTTTGCGTTGCCAGGTCAAGCGACCCTTTCCAGATCCGCTCGACCATCTGCGCTCCGGAATGCTCACGCCAGTATTTGTGAAACGACGGCCGTTCCTCCGGCGGCACTTCGCGCCATTTGTCCTTGTCCCCGTGCGCGTTCAAAAATTCGAAAGCTTCCGTCGACGAATCGCACCACATCGCGAAGGTCGAATTCACGTTGTAGAAATAAGAGTCGTAAATCCGTTTGCTGGTTTGGATGTAAGGAAAAACAACCGCGAGGAACGACCCGAGGACGAGGAGCAACATCCCGAGCCGCCGCCAGCGCCCGGTGCTCCAGATTATTCCAGGGGCAAACACCACGGCCCAAATCGCCAGCCCCGGCAGCACCGAAGCTTTGGTGAGATGGGCCAGCCCCGTCATCGCCCCCGCCAGCAAGGCCAGCCACCAACGGGGCCTAACGAACAGTTGCAACAAGAGGACGAACGCGCAGAAGCTGACGAAGTAGAAGAGCAATTCCACCTGCGCTTTTCCGGCGCGATAAATAAAGACGCCGAAAGCCGTCGCTGCCAACAAACCCAGCGCAGGAAGCGGCGGCAAGAATTTGCGAAAGATCAGGAACAAAAGCGCCAGGAGCAAAATCGAAAGACTGACGGTGAAGGTTTGCGCCCGAACGAGAAATTCGTCTTCGCTCATGCCCGGCCGGTAAATCAGCGAGAGCAAAAATGGATAAACCGGCATCCGGTTCCGGTCCTCGGTGACGGTGTAATTGCTTTCGTAAAGGTGCCGCGCGTAACCAAGATAAGCGCTTTGATCGCCGAGTAGGGCCGGCGTGGAGCGCTCGCGATTGCGCGCGTACGCTTCGAATCCGTAAAGCGCGAGAATCGCAAACACGCCAACGATGACGGCGCGGCTGCCGAGAAATCGAATCGTTCGTTGGATTACGTCGTCTGCCATCCGCGGCGAATGAGACTGACGGCGATCGCGGCCAGAAGGAGCGAAATCAGTTTCGAAATTCCTTTCATCCCCTGCTTGCCCATCCAGCGGGTGAAATGGTGCGCGTGGCGGAAACCGAATCCCACCAGAAGCAGATTGACGAGCAGCGCCAGAATCGTGAACAAAATTCCGACCGTATCGACGAGAAGGAGCAGCGCCGTGAGCAACGCCGGTCCCGCGATCAGCGGCATCCCGAGCGGCACCACGCCGAACGCTTCGCCCGCGTATTTGCCGCGCTCGCCCAGATCGAGGAGCTCGCGCACGGCTATCCCGAGCAGAATCAGGCCGCCTGCGATTTGGAAATCGGAAACCGTGATGCCCAGCGCGCGGAAAATAATTTTGCCGAGAAAGATGAACCCGATGGAGACCGCGAGGCTGGTGATCAATCCGAGTGTTCCCTCGTGGCGCCGGCGCTTTTCATCCACGTGTCCACCGAGCCCGAGATAAATGGCAGCCAAACCAATCGGATCGATCGCAACGAAGAGCGGGATGAACGCGAGCAGAAATTTTTCCAGATAAAGCTGCATGCCGACTGTGATCTCATCACGGCGTGCTGCATTCCGCCAAGCGTGAAAGCATGGCTTGCGACGATTCCTTTAATGCTGTCATTCTGAGCTCCGCTGCGCGTCGCTCAGGATGACAATCTTCTAAGATATGAAACCACTAACTCTCATTCTTCTCCTTGCCGCCGCTGCGTTTGTTTTCGCCGCAGAATCTCCCACCGTTCCAAAAGCCGCCGCGGACTCAATCACCGCAGCCGATCTTCTTAATCACATCAAGATTCTCGCGTCGGATGAATTCGAGGGGCGCGGGCCGGGTTCGAAGGGCGAGGAGCTCTCGGTGAAATACATCTCCGACCAATTCAAGGCGCTCGGCCTGAAGCCGGGCAATCCAAACGGCGCCTACACGCAGGAAGTTCCGCTCGCGGGAATCACCACCAAGCCGACCGCGTCGTTCGCCGTGGGCGATAAAAAAATGGAGCTGAAGTTTCCGGACGAGTACGTGGCATCGTCCGCCAGGCTGGAAAACGTGATCAAGATCGAGAACACGGACGTCGTCTTTGTCGGCTATGGCGTGGTCGCGCCGGAATTTGGTTGGGACGATTACAAGGACGTCGACGTCCGGGGGAAAACGATCCTGATGCTGATCAACGATCCGGCGATTCCCGATCCGGCCGATCCGTCAAAGCTCGATCCGAAAATGTTCAAAGGCAGCGCGATGACTTACTACGGCCGCTGGACTTACAAATACGAAATCGCGGCGCAAAAAGGTGCGGCGGCCGCGGTGATCATTCACGAAACAGTGCCGGCTGCGTATCCCTATTCCGTCATCATCTCGAGCTGGGCGAAGGAAAACTTCGAGATCGATGCGGCGGATAAAAACGCGGGCGCGGTCCAGATCCGATCGTGGATCACGCTCGATGTCGCGAAAAAATTGCTGGCCGATTGCGGGCAGGATTTTGACGCGCTAAAGAAAGCGGCGATCACGAAGGAGTTCCGGCCAGTCGCGTTGAATGCGAAAGCCAACTTCGACCTGAAACAGACAGTGCGGCCGTTCAAGTCGCGCAACGTCGTCGCGAAAGTCGAAGGCAGCGATGCGAAGTTGAAAGACGAATGGGTCGTCTACAGCGCGCACTGGGACCATCTCGGGAAGCACGACGACCTGCCGGGCGACAAGATTTTCAACGGCGCGGCGGACAATGCGTCGGGCGTCGGTGGATTGCTCGAGCTCGCGACGGCGTTCACGAAAATGAAACCGGCGTCGAAACGTTCCGTGCTGTTCATGGCGACAACGGCAGAAGAAGCCGGCCTGCTCGGCGCGAAGTTTTATGCGGAGCATCCGATGTATCCGCTCGAGAAAACTCTGGCCGACATCAACATGGATGGACTGAGTCTCTGGGGGAAAACGCGCGATATCGAGGACATCAGCTTCGGCAATTCCGATCTCGACGACATGCTCGCGGCTGCGACTACAAAGCAGGGCCGCGTCATGAACCCGAACAGCCAACCGGAGAAAGGCACTTTTTATCGCGCCGATAATTTCGAATTTTCGAAGGTAGGTCTTCCATCGCTCTACACTGGCGCAGGCCGCGACGTCATCGGCAAGCCGCCGGGATTTGGACAACAGAAGAAGGATGAATACGTGGCGAAGCATTATCACCAGCCATCCGACGAGGTGAATCCGGAGTGGGACTTGTCCGGCGCGGCGGAGGATTTGCGGGTGCTCCTCGACGTCGGTTATCGGGTCGCGAACGGCGACAAGTTTCCGGAGTGGAAACCGGGCACTGAATTCAAGGCGAAGCGCGATGCGATGCTGAAGAAGTAAATCCCAAGCTCCAAATCCCAAACCCCAAACAAATCCCAAATCGTGAAATTCCAAACAACGATGCGACGCGCGTTTTTCTTTTTCCCCGTTTTTGATTGTTCGGATTTTGCCTGGGATTTGGAGCTTGGGATTTGGGATTTGCCTACGGAATGAACCTTTCCCTCCCCATCATCAGCGTCATCGTCGGCGTGGCGATCCTGTTGTTTGGACGAAAACTTTTCTGGCTCTTCGTCGCGGCGCTCGGCTTCGCGGTCGGCCTTGAGATCGCCGCTTATTTCATGAAGGAGCCGCCGCAATGGATGACGCTGCTCGTCGCGCTCGGCTGTGGAGTCATCGGCGCACTCCTCGCGATTCTCCTTCAAAAAATTGCGATCGCGATTGCCGGGTTTATCGCTGGCGGCCGCATCGCCTGGGCGCTGGCCGCTGCGTTCTTTGTCGATCACGCGCATTACCGCGGAATCACCTTCGTCATCGGCGGAATTGTCGGCGCGTTGCTGTTGCTCGCACTATTCGATTGGGTCCTGATCCTTCTTTCATCAATCGAAGGCGCGCATCTGATCAGCGGTGCCATGACGATGCCGGAGAAAGGCGCGCTAATCTTACTCATCGCGCTCGCTGTGATCGGCGTGATCGTTCAAGGCTCGATGCTGCGCCGGTCGCGAAAAGGAGTTGACTGACTCCGACCACCATCATAGGCGAAGGCAACGCGACGCTCCGATGCGAGATATATTTGTTACCGATTGAAACCTAGCCCCGATTGGTCAATGATTGAGAAGCGGAGAGCTCTGCAGTGATCGCACAAAAAGCCAGAAGCAAACGCTGGAAGAACGACGGTAGATTGTCATCGCTCATTCCTGACTCAGATAGAGCACCACAATTCAATTTTACGATCCTCATCGGATCGCAGGCGCGTTGCACTCAAGACCGATTCAGCGACGTCGATATAGTTCGTATTGGGCACACCAATCCGATCGCGAAGATCGGCAAGCGCGGCGTACAGCCGAGTTACATCGATTACGATATGGCCACGTTTTCGCTTTTATATGAGCGCGGAGACCT
This sequence comes from Chthoniobacterales bacterium, assembly GCA_035644055.1. GTDB lineage: Bacteria > Verrucomicrobiota > Verrucomicrobiia > Chthoniobacterales > UBA10450 > AV80. The sequence continues at coordinate 7,422 of DASQPH010000007.1, read as the reverse complement.
ATTCCTCTATCATATTTTCAAGGAAGGTCGTTTACTTCAAGGCGACCAGAGTGGATGGGCGTTACTCAAAAGAAACTTTCGGGTCGGAACAGATTTTGGAGAGGAAATCTCTAGAAATCGAAAGTTCTTACAATGGCTGCAACGGGGGTCGAAGTATGAGGGAGCCATTATGCCCTACTTGGCCCATCTGTGCCGGGCCCTAAAGAACTTGGCGATTTTCTCCCTCGCTGAAAAACGTAATTATGTTTTCGATAAGCGGAAAGCGCTACGAAGCGCTTTCCCTGCGTTGTCCGACGAAAGCATTAGTCTGCTCGTGAATGCAAATAATAGTTTTGAACGGAACCCTTCTCTGGCCCGGTCCTATCCGATAATCGATCCAACAAGTATGAAGCGGTTGAACAAAGAAATCGCTTTGGCAGCAAATCTCCCTGGAGCCAATGTCGCTCGTTAATCAAGGCACCTTAAAAACGTTAGCCGAGGCTGCCGCGGCCCCCGAAGATTACGTTTCGGGCAGCGAACGGTCAAAGTTACGAGCCGCTTTTGATTTGGCCTGTTCTCAGATTACCAATCGAACGCTTGGGTTCCAATCCCGAAACCGAATGATGCTGCGAGCAAAGTTAAATAGCCTGACTGCCGATAAAATTCCGCAGCAGTACCGGCAATTAATAGCTGCGTTGAAGAAAGCGCTAAAGGCCGCTGAGCCATTATACAGCAGTAAAGCCTATATCGATGACGAAGAGGAGGATGTCGTGCAAATGCGAAACTTTGTCAGAGACGGACTCAAGCCTTTGTTGATCGAACTCGAAAATATCCCACAAAATGACCTCTGAACTGGCGCTGAAAACGTGGGAGGTCTACCAAGGGTTAGTTCAAGGCCTCGGTGAGACGTGCTGGAAGATTCGCTCAATTTATTACACCGCCGCCTCTGGCCTGATCGGCTACGGGTTTGTTCATTCCATACCAGCTTTGTATTGGGTGGCCGCGGCCTTGTCGGTTGTTTTCTATTTTCTGGAGGGAGGCTACAAACAAATCCAGGACCAGTACATTCAGAAATCGATTCAAATCGAGAGAACACTTAACGATCTGTTAGTCAATGAGGAGGAACCCTACTTGCCGAAGCGCGGAATCTCCACATTGGTGAAGACGCCTACGTGGCGCGGCTACTGGAATCAGCTCGGGCTCAGGAGAGTTTTGTTCTGGGGTCCATACTTAATCGTTCTCGGCAGCTCCATCGCAATGGCCTGTATGCGACTAGGCGCACAGCCTGAAGAAAAGCGTTGTCCTCGGCATCGGCATGTAGCTGTTGCAGAACTAATGCCGGAAATGGCGCACGCCGGTGAAGATCATCGCCATGTCACGCTCGTTGGCGGCGGCGATGACTTCCTGGTCGCGGACTGAACCACCTGGTTGAATCGCGCACGTGGCGCCGGCATCGGCCGCGGCGAGCAATCCGTCTGCGAATGGGAAAAATGCGTCGCTCGCCACGGCACTGCCTTGGAGCGACAGACCGGCTTCGTTCGCTTTCCAGACCGCGATTCGCGAGGCATCGACGCGCGACATTTGCCCGGCACCGATGCCGAGAGTCCTATCGGCGGCAGCATAAACGATCGCATTCGACTTCACGTGCTTCACGACCCGCCACCCGAAAATCATCGCGTCCATTTCCGCGTCGGTCGGTTTCCGCGTTGTCACGACTTTCGTCGCGAGATCGACGAGCTGGCCGGTGTCCTTGTCCTGGACGAGCAAGCCGCTTGTCACAGAGCGAATATCCTGCGGCAGTTTGTCGGACTTGGGCGCCTTCAACATCCGGATCAGGCGGAGATTCTTTTTCTTCTGAAGCAGCCCGCGCGCTTCGGTCTCGAAACTCGGCGCGATGATGACCTCGCTGAAAATTTCGCCGATTGCCTTGGCGAGCGCTTCGTTCACGGCGCGATTACAAACGATCACGCCGCCGAAGGGCGCCTGTTTGTCGGTCGCGAACGCTTTCTCCCACGCCGCTCGCAAATCCGGGTCGCTGCCGATGCCACACGGATTGGTGTGTTTGAGAATCGCGACCGTCGGGTCGGTAAACTCCGCGATCAGATTCGCGGCCGCGCTGATGTCGAGAATGTTGTTAAACGAAAGCTCTTTGCCGTGGAGCTGCTTGAAGTGTTGGTCGAAATCGCCGTAGAGCGCGGCGGTCTGGTGGGGGTTTTCGCCGTAGCGCAGTCGCGTCACCAGCGGGAGAGATAACGAGAAGGACGCGTCGGTCGCCTGTTCACGATTCAGGAAATTGCTGATCACGCGGTCGTAATCGGAGGTCAGGATGAACGCCTTGATGGCCAGCCGTTCGCGAAGTTTCAACGACGTCCCGCCTTCATGATCGCGGATGTCTTCAAGGATCGAATCGTAATCGGCCGGATCGACGACGACCGTGACGGACTCGTAGTTCTTCGCCGCGCTACGGATCATTGACGGTCCGCCGATGTCGATTTGGTCGATCGCTTCCGCGAGCGTGACGTCCGGTTTTTGGATCGTCGCTTCGAACGGATACAAATTTACGACGACGAGATCGATCGGTTGGAAACCCTGCTCCTTCGCCTGTTTTTCGTGGAGCTCGTTCCCGCGCTTGTAAAGCAATCCGCCGTGGACGCGCGGATGCAGCGTCTTCACCCGGCCTTCCAGAACTTCGGGAAAATCGGTGAAGCTCGATATGTCGCGGACCGGCACGCCTTCCTTGCGTAAAAGATCGGCCGTGCCACCGGTGGAAATAATATCCACGCCCTGTTTCTCCAGCGCGCGCGCGAAAGCAGCGACGCCTTTTTTGTTCGATACTGAGATGAGAGCGCGCGTGATCTTCATCGGTGGAAAAATTCTAACCGCGGATTACTCGGATAACACGGATTGATTGACTTCTTCATCCGCGATTATCCGCGTGATCCGCGGTTAACCTGTTAGTCAACGATGACGTTTTTCGCCATCGGATAGAGCACCGGGCAGCAGCCGATGGTTTCGCAAAAGGCTTTGCTGAAATGGCTCAGGCTCGCGTAGCCGACTTCGGTCGCGGCTTCGGTCACGTTGTAACGGCCGCTCCGCAACAGTGCGGCGGCGCGTTCCATTCGCAGCTTCCGCAAATATTGCGGAATCGTCAGGCCGACCTCGCGGGAAAAACTGCGGCTCAAATAAAACGGGCTGCAACCAACTTCGCGGCCGAGCGTTTCCAGAGTCGGCGGATTGGCGAGATCGCGCCCGAGCAGTTCCTTCGTCCGTTCCACTCGATCGCGCGCCACGCGTTTTTGCCGCATGCAAAAAAATTCCGGATCTTTCGGCGCGAAAAGGAAGTGCGACATCAACTCAAGAGCCTTGCTCTGGTACCAGAAGCTTTGGGCCGGCTTCGAGACCGGCGGCTTGAGCAGACTCGCCACCACCTGGTGCTGCTCCGTCGTCATCGGTCGCGCCGAAGAAATAATTGCGTTTTCCTTCGCGGGAAAAATGGCGGCGCGCAGTTGCGGATCGAGATCGGCTTCGCAATCAGCGAGCTGTTTCTGCAAATGGCGATTCGAAAATTCGACGGTCACAAACTGGTGATGATCGCGCGCCTGACGCGAGGCCCGGACCGGTTCGTCCGCAACGGCGTAATAGCCAGCGCTGCCTGGAATGTAATCGGCGCGATCGCCGACCGCGCCGCGGCCGCCGACGTTCAAACAAAACTCCAGGCTGCGCGGACGAAAACTGCGTCCCCAATCGAGCGCGCGTTCCGTCCGAAAATCGTGCCATTGCAGAGCCACGCCGAGCCGATCGAAATCGCCCCAGAGCTGGCGCCAGCCTTGCGCAACTGCGCTCCACGCGATCGCTTCATCGTTGCAAATCATCGCGCGAAGTTTACGAGCGGTGCGGACGCGAATGCAAGTGAGGTTTCACCTCCGTGAGCGCCGCGCGGTCCCAATCGCCGAGCGTGCTGGCTGCGTCGTAAGTGCTCCGCGCGAAATCGAGCAGAGCGGCATCCGGCGATTCGCTCCGGCGCATTTGTTCGTACGGCAGAACGAATTCCTTCAGCTGCGCGTTGTAGCTGGCGAAGGCCGGCCGCACTTTCGCTTCCGGAAATCCATCGGGCGCCGGATAGGCATAGGAATAAAAAATCGGATCCGGCATCATCTCGTTCCCCGGCCAGAAACCGAGACTGCTGACTTCGTGCGAATAGGCCTCGCGGGTGACGGCGTCGGGCAAATGCGGAACGCCGCCGGGATGTTGCGGCGCCCGCCGGCCCGAGAAGCGCGTCACGGCGAGATCGAAGCTGCCCCAGAAAAAATGGACAGGGCTGCATTTGCCGCAGAAGTCGGAGCGAAATTCCTTGAAGACGCGATCGCTTTGGAGAAGCACGCGCCAGAACCGATTCGCGTATTCCGGATCGTAGGCCGCGTCGGTTTCGTTTTTCTCAAACGGGATCGCGGGATCGACTTCGTTCGGTGTCGTGTTGATTTCGATCGGCACTTTCAAACCGCCCAGCGTTGACATTACTTCGCGATAGAACGCGGCGACGGACTTCGGCACGAGCTGGATTGTTTTCTCGAGACCCTCACCCGTTTGAAAACGCACGACATGATCGATGAAATCGAAATCGATTTGCAGGACGCGCGGACCGACAAACATCGGCGAAGTCGTTAGGCCGCGGGCGGTGACATAAAGCGTGACGTGCCACGAATGATTGATCCAAGGCGTCAGGGCGAGCCGAATCTTGCCGACGATCTGGGTCCACATGTGGAGCGTTTTCGCGGTGGCTTTCCATTCCGCGTAGGGAAGCGCAGGCCAGATTTCTTCTGATGCAGCCACGACAGTTTACCGGTTGAAGAAATCGACGAACGAACGCTGGACTTTATGGAACATCCGGGTCGCGTCGCGCGTCGTCCGGCGGAACATTCGTTTCACGTCTTTGAAAACCAGATTCTCGTCGGAATTCTCGTCATCGTTCTGGGCTTGATCGTTGTTTTCGGCCGACGGCGGATTGTCGGCTTCGGGATTCACTTCCACCTGCTCCATGTTTCGGCCCTGATACATTCCTTCGACGCGAGTTATCCGGCCGTCGCTGGCGCGAATGTGAATCGTGCCGACAGGCCGGTTGCTCCGGTCGCCGAGCGTTACGATCCAGACGGGATTGCCGCGATCGTCGGTCCGGAGCGTGTAACTCGTGAGCGAGAAGGTGACGTGCGATGTCTCAGCTGTATGCGCCGCGACCGTGTATGCGCCGGTGGAATCCAGATTCAGCTTCGAAGTGTTAATCGTCGCGCCCTGCGTGGATCCGACGACGGATTTGTTCGGCGCGCGCTGGGAGACGACGCGATTATCTTCCACCACGATCTCGCGCACGCCGTTCGCCGCGTTTTTGTCTTCGACCAAAATCTTCCACGTCCGCGGCTGTGGATCGCCGTCGACGCCGTTCACCGAGACGACGCGATCAACGAGCTGCCGGTTCAACTGCGTCCCGATAACGCGGAGCGCTTCGTACGCGCTCGCGTTTTCCCGCGCAAGAACGGGCGAAGCGAGGAGTAACGAGGCGAGGACGGATTTCCACATGACGAAACAGAGCTATGGTTCCGCGAGCTGTCCACCGCGTTTTCGGTTGCGCACTTGAATGGGCGGCATCATGCGTTCAGCGTGCAGCGGGTTTGATGAAAAAAGAGAAGGTCGAATTTTCCAGCCACACCGGCAACCTGGCGCCGATGCGGAAGCTGGTCCGAAAATTCCTGGACCCGTATCCGTTTTCCGAACGGGAACGGATGCTCATGGTGCTGGGAGTAGACGAAGCGTGCACGAATGTTATTCGGCACGCCTATCATCTCCGGGACGATCAACTCATCTGCCTCTCGCTGGAAGGAACCCAGCGGTGCATCCGGCTGCGATTGCGCGATTACGGGAAGCAAACCGAAGCGCACACGATGAAGGGCCGCTCGCACGATTTGATTCGTCCCGGCGGTTTGGGATTGCATTTGATCCGGATGGCGTTCGACAAAGTCGATTACATTTTGAAAGCGCGCGGAACCGAACTGGTGATGACGAAGAATCTGGAGAAGACCGCGTGATCGTCGGGGACGCCGTTTTCTGTAGCCGCTTCGCTAAGCGAAGCGTGAGACCGGATGCAGCCGCAGCTTGCGTCGCCCGCAGGGCGACGGCTACAGAAGAAACGAAGAAATGAAACCACCCGAGCCCGATCCCGTTTTCGAAGTTTCGCTGCGGCCGCCGATGTTCAGCGAATTCACCGGACAGGTGAAAGTTTGCGAACGACTGGAGCTGCTTGTGGAAGCCGCGAAAAAACGCGGTGACGTCCTCGAGCACATTCTGTTGAGCGGCCCGCCGGGCCTCGGCAAGACGACGCTCGCGAACATCATCGCGAACGCGATGGGCACCAACATCAAGAATACGAGCGGGCCGGTGATCGAAAAGGCCGGCGAGCTGGCCGGTTTGCTGACGAGCCTGGAGAAGGGCGACGTCCTTTTCATCGACGAGATCCATCGGCTCCAGCCGACGATCGAAGAATATCTTTATCCGGCGATGGAAGATTATCGGCTCGATATCATCATCGACCAGGGACCGCAGGCGCGCAGTCTGCGGCTCCAGTTGCCGAAGTTCACACTCATTGGCGCGACGACGCGAGCGGGAATGGTGAGCGCGCCGTTGCGTTCGCGATTCGGGATGACGGCGCGGCTCGATTACTACCACGCGGAGGAAATGCGGAAGATCATCCTGCGCAGCGCCGGGCTGCTGAATGTCGAGATCGATCCCGCAGGAGCGGGAGAAATCGCGGCGCGCACTCGCGGGACGCCGCGAACCGCGAACAATCTTCTCCGCTGGGTGCGCGATTACGTTCAAGTGAAGGCCGACGGCAAGATCACGGCGGAACTGGCCGATCGCGCGTTAACGATGCTCGAGATCGATCGGGACGGATTCGATCAATGGGACAAGCGGATTATCGAAACGTTGATTCACAAATTTAATGGCGGGCCGGTTGGATTGAATTCGCTGGCGGTCGCGGTCGGGGAAGAAGCCGGCACACTCGAGGAAGTGAACGAGCCATATTTGATCATGGAAGGTTACATCAAGCGCACGCCCCAAGGTCGCGTCGCGATGCCGAATGCGTATCGGAAGCTGGGATTGAAGGTACCTGTGGGAACGCAGCCGGAGCTATTGTGATCATTGGCGCTGCTTCTTCAAGGTCACACCCTGTTACCTTGAAGCGAGGGCAAAACATCAAATACCTTCTCTACCCGTTTACCGAACAAGGTGTCGCCATGCTTTCGCGTGGGTTGCGCTTTCATCCCTAGATGCCAATGGAATCAACGGCCGATTTCTTCCAACAGACCTCGAAAGTTTTTACAGTCGCAGAACTGACTCGGCAGATTCGCGGGGCGCTCGAGACGCGGTTCGGCGCGGTTTGGGTACAGGGAGAAA
>DASQPH010000006.1:0-4321 GCA_035644055.1 Chthoniobacterales bacterium | reverse complement strand
CATAACTGTCGACTGCTTCATTGGCATTAGTGCGAAACTCCTCAAGCAAGCTTTGATAATAAAGGCTAATACCGTTGTAGGAATGCACGAGTTCATCCTCGGTTAGACTTTGCCAATACCTTAGTGAGGGCTCTTCAAGTGGCGCGATCGGATCATCGTGCGGTGCCTGAGTATCATCAGTTGGACTATCGCGGCCTTCAGTCTGATCTTCGGCTGATTGCGCGTGTTTCTCGGCATTGAAGCCTGGCTGTGGCCCATCCGATTCCCGAGAATTATCGGTTTCAGTTGACGGAGAGGGCGCTTCGTCGCCAGAATTAGTCATAATTCCTACATTGCTGATTGGCATGCCTCTCCGCTTTCCCAATAAGGCGAACGAGCAATGGTATCGCATGCATGACTCTTGGGATCATGTCCACTACGTAAGCCGAGCAGAGTATGTAGGGAGAGTTGCTTTGTGGGGAGCATGGAGTTGGGGCTGGGCGGAGTGTGGCAAATGCGAGGAAGCGCGTCAAGCCACGATCGCGAAAGACACTAACAAGCTCGAGCGACCGAGAATCTGACAGAGTGAGAGGCTGTTTCTGCAGCTAGCTTTATGGTCGATGCTGACGTTCCCGTCCTTTCACAAAATCCCCTGGTGCCCGTTTCACGTCTTCCGGCGCCGCGCCGGCGGAATTGCCGAGCCCTTCTTCGTCAGCCGCCAGAAACGGTTTGAACCGGTTCTTGTCGATCGCCTTCATGAACGCTTCGTGCGGCGAGACCGCACTTTTCTCCAGCAGCGCGTAGATCGCGTCGTCCATGAACTGCATCCCCTGCCCTTTCCCGGCGACGATTACGTCCTGCAATTTTTGAGTCGCACCCTCGCGAATAATCGCGGACACGGCCGGACTCGCGATCAGGATTTCGTTCACGGCCAGGCGTCCCGACCCGTCGGCTTTCTTCAAGAGTAACTGCGCGAGCACGCCGCGGAGCGAATTCGCCAGCATGGTCCGAGCTTGCGCCTGTTTGTTCGCGGGAAAGACATCCACCATGCGATCGATCGTTTTCCGGGCGTTGTTCGTATGGAGCGTTCCGAACACGAGCAGCCCCGTTTCCGCTGCCGTGAGGGCCAGCGCGATCGTTTCCAAATCGCGCATTTCACCAACGAGCACAATGTCCGCGTCTTCACGGAGCGCCGCTTTCAATCCATCGGGGAACGAAATGCAATCCACTGGCACTTCGCGCTGAGTGATGATGCTGCGCTTGTTGCCATGCACGAATTCGATCGGTTCCTCGACCGTCACGATATGCCGGGAAAAGTTCTCGTTAATGTAATCGATCAACGCCGCCAGCGTCGTCGATTTTCCCGAACCCGTCGGCCCTGTGACAAGAACCAGCCCACCGCGCAAATGCCCGAATTGTTTTACCACCGGAGGAATGCCGAGCTGGTCCAGCGTCGCAATCTTCGTCGGGATCAAACGAAAAACCGCGCCGTAGCCGTTCGTTTGCTTGAGAAAATTGCAGCGGAATCGCGACCGTTCATCCATCTCGTAGGCGAAATCGAGGTCGCCGCGTTCTTCGAAGAGCTCCCAGCTTTGCCCGCCGCAAATTTCACTCAACATTCCAGCGGCCTCGTCCCGGGTCACCGGTTCGTCGCGAATCGGCATGACATCGCCGTGACGGCGCATCTTCGGCGGTTGCCCTTCGCCGATGTGCAGGTCGGAACCGCCCTGATCGACGATGACAGAAAGGAATTGGTCGATGTACGCCATCCTCTTAGCCTTTCAGCCGCGCTTCGGCCTCTTCGGCGGAGATCGCTCCGCGATCACGAAGCGCAGTCAACGCATCCCCCATTAACTGCATTCCCTGCTTCTTGCCGGTCTGGATGATGCCGGGCAGCATGTAGGTTTTCGATTCGCGAATGACGTTGGCGACAGCGGGCGTGTTCGTAAGGGTTTCAAGCGCCAGCACCCGACCTTTGCCATCGGCGCGCGGGACAAGCTGCTGACTAATAATTCCGCGGAGCGATTCGCTCACCATGATTCGGATTTGTTCCTGTTGATCGACCGGAAAAACATCGAGAAGCCGGTCGAGGGTCCGCGAAGCATTTCCGGTATGCAGCGTTCCCAAAACCAAATGGCCAGTCTCGGCCGCGGTGATCGCGAGCGAGATCGTTTCCAGGTCGCGCATCTCGCCGACCATGATGACGTCGGGATCCTCCCGGAGCGCACCGCGCAACGCCGCACTGAACGAGCGCGTATGGGTGTGCACTTCGCGCTGGGTGATGTGGCAGCCTTTCGATTCGAAAATGTATTCGATCGGGTCTTCGAGCGTGATGATGTGCTCGCGTCGCTCGATGTTCACTTGCTCGACGAGCGCCGCCAGCGTCGTCGATTTGCCGCTGCCGACAGAGCCAGTCACGAGGATGAGACCGTTCTGGTAACGCGTTAGCAGCTTCAAACTTTCCGGCAACCCGAGCTCATCCATTGTCCGGACCCGCGTGTTGATGATTCGAAACACGAGGTCGATCCCGAGCCGTTGCCGGACGACACTGGTGCGAAAGCGTCCGGACGAGTTCGCGTAGGCGAAATCCGCGTCGCCGCGTTCGTTGAGCCGGATCTTCTGCGCATCGGTCAGAAATTTTTCGGCAAGCGCCGCGGTTTCGTCGCTGTTCAGCTTCGCCGCGTCCGGCCAGATCGGCTGGAGAATTCCATGGAGCCGCCAGATCGGCGGCGCGTTGACGCCAAGATGAATGTCGGAAGCGCCGGCCTCCTGCCCGATCGCCAGATATTCGTCGACGTGCCCGAATTTTGTCACGCAGAGTCGCGCCGTTTCATTCGCGCGCCGACCAGCACGGCCGCTCCACTCAGGATCGGATTGACAAAATGCAGCCAGAGCGGCATAACCGCGAGACTCATCGCCTCAAACATCGTGACTTCGCCCGCTCGCGTATTCGGAGCATCGGGGTTATTCCGGCGGAGCGCCGAGAAGCAGTGAATCAGCGCGAGAATAAAAACGATGAGCGCGAAAACCTGACAGGTGCGCCAGCTTTTGCTGATCGCCGCGCACAGGTAACCAGAGAACATCGAGACGACGAAGCCGATCACGAGCGTGAGCGCGATCCAGAGCATCGAGACCTCATAACTGTCTGCCCGGAAAACGCGCTCAATCCCCAGCAGGAAGTAGAGACAGGTAAAAATCGCCATGAAGATGGCGAACATGGCGATGTAACTGACGATGATCGCGAGAATGGATTTAAGCATTGGAGTTGGTAGTTAACAGTCGCGCGAGAATAGCGACGCGCCCGCCGCAGAAGCGACTCAAAATTTCATCCAGGGAAGCGAATCGAGATCGACGTTGCCGCCGGTGAGGATAATTCCGACGCGCTTCGATCGGCAATCGACTTTGCCCTCGGTCACCGCGCCGTACGGAACCGCGCCCGATGGTTCCACGACAATCTTCATCGTCTCCCAGATTGCGCGCATCGCCGCGATAATGCTCTCATCACTGACCGTCACGACATCGTCGACGTAGCGTTGGATCAGGGCAAAATTCGGCGCGCCGAGATCAGTCCGCAGTCCATCGGCAATCGTATTTTTCTGTTCCTGATTAACGAGCCGATGCTCGTGGAATGATTGCGCGGCATCGTCCGCGCCCGCCGGTTCCGTCGCGATAACCTTGATGCCGGGCCGCAAACTTTTTGCCGCGACGGCGGTCCCGGAAAGCACGCCGCCTCCGCCCACCGGACAAAGAATCAGATCGAGATCCGGCACGTCCTCCAGCAATTCGATCGCGAGAGTTCCCTGCCCGGCCATGACGTTTTCGTTTTCGAACGGATGAATCATCGTCGCGCCTGTCTCCGCGATCACGCGCGCGCACGTCTCCTCGCGCGCTCGTTGATTTGGTTCGCAAAAAACAATCCGGCCGCCATAACCCTCGACCGCCCGCACTTTCACCTTGGAGGAATTTGACGGCATCACGATGTGGGCCGCAATGCCGCGCAGCTTCGCCGCGCGCGAAAGAGCCGCCGCATGGTTCCCCGACGAATGCGTTGCCACACCGCGCTGCGCTGTTTCGTCATCCAGTGAAAAAACCGCGTTCGTCGCGCCGCGCGCCTTGAATGCACCCACCTTCTGAAAATTTTCACATTTGAAGAACAACGACGCGCCGCTGGCCGTATCGAGCCGGTCGCTGGTCAGAACGGGAGTGCGATGGATGTACGGACGAATCCGATCGTGCGCACGGCGGATAGCATCGAGGTCGAGCATCGTCAGCAAGCTGGGCGATTCTCCGTGCCCAAAAGATTTCCGACCGTCATTCGTTGCTCCACCGGTTCCAGTTCGGA
>DASQPH010000005.1:0-3359 GCA_035644055.1 Chthoniobacterales bacterium | reverse complement strand
ACATCAGCGGGCTTCACACCCCGCTCATCCAAAGCGAATGCGCCGGCGCTCTCTTCATCTTCCGCGCCTTCCACACTCCGATGCAACGCCGTAGCCCCGCCGGCGATCACTCCCTGCACAAGGTGCGTCGGCGCGCCAAAGGTGGGGGGAATTTCGCTCGCGTCCAGAACGCCGATGCGTCCGCTGCTCCCCGCGCCGACGTAAAATAAGCGGCCACCGTTTCGCAGTGATTCCGTCACAGTTTCAATTGCGCGAGCAAGATCCGCGGTGGCGGTCCGCAATGCATCTTGGACAAACTTCTCCTCCTCAACAAACAATTGAACCAGCTCGCGAGCGGTCATTTTTTCCAGATTTTGCGACCGTGGATTGCGCTGCTCCGTTAATGCGGCAGCCAAACCATCGATCTCGCGTTGCGATGGCTGCGGGTGAAACGTCGCGTGATCGCGCGCTTCTGCTGCGAGCAATGTAGCGCCCAGTTCAGGCGCGCGTTCGGCAGTCGCGACGCGAGCATCGGGAAGATTCTTCTTCAGCCGCCGGCGAAACGCGTGCGTGTAGATCGAGTCGCGGTAAAAAAGGCCACCCATGAGAACGACCCTTGGCGCGAGAAGATGAAGCCGGGCCGCGACCGCCTCGGTGTATTCGCAAAGGACACGCGCGCCTTCTTCTATGATCTCCATCATCCGCGCATCGCCGGCTGCGCCCGCCTCAAACACGACCGGAGCGAGCATGGCGATCTCCATTTTGTCCGCCGTTTGGACCCAGCGAACAAGTTCATCAAAGTTGTTCAACGAAAGCGCATGCAGGATCTTCGCGGTGAAATCCATTTCGGCGCGATGCAAATCGTGTTCGCGCAAAATCAGGCGGAGCGCCTGCATCGAAAGAGAATAACCGCCGCCGGCGTCGCCCAAAATGTGACCCCATCCGCCGGCTCGCTCGATCTTGTCGCCACGGCGGCCGGTTACCGATGATCCACTTCCGGCATTGACGACGATGCCATCGCCACAATCGAGCGCCGCCGCGAGGCCAGAATCACGGTCGCTGCCCGTCACGATTTTCGCTTTCGGCCAGATCTCGAGGCAGATTTGCCTGAGCGCGCCACGGTCTTCGGCTGTTGCGCAACCGGCAAGGAAAACTCCAGCGCAATCGATTTGCGTCGGCAGTTCGGCAAGGATCGCGCGCAAACGCTCGGGCGCGGTCAGGCGAAAATTCGAGGCCTGCAGTTTTCCTTGCTGCAGAATGCGAAATTCCGAGCCGGGTGTATCGGCTACCGTTTCTACCAGTACCCAGGCGGTTTTCGTGCCGCCGCCTTCCACCCCGAGGATGCGCTCACCGGGTTTCACGATTGGTTATGCATAACTGTTCTTCCGCGATTTTGAAAGCGCAGTTGCACGGTAGGGCGGGCAGTCTCTTGCCCGCCGGTCCTGGCCCCCCAGGTCGGCGCGGGAGCGCACGCCCTACCGTTCCACCCCGCCGTGATTGCGAACAAACGGCGTCCAGAGGATTGCCCGCCCTACCATTTGGATTCCGGCGGCGCGATTGCCGAGCTTTCGCACGGTCGTATCGTGCTCAACATCGATGGACCGAACCAAAGCCGAGAAAAACATCGCGCAATTGCGAGAGGAAATCAGGAAACACGACCGGCTATATTACCAGGACGCCGCGCCCATCATCAGCGACCGCGAGTACGACCGGCTCTACAAGGAGCTTGTTGATCTCGAAACGCAATTTCCTGATCTCCGCACGCCCGATTCGCCAACTCAGCACGTCGGCGGAAAACCGCTGGAAGCGTTTGCGCAAATCCAGCACGTCGCGCCGATGCTTAGCCTCGACAACACCTATTCCGAGGAAGAGGTGGTGAATTTTTACAAGCGAATCACTCGCCTGTTGCCGGACGAAAAAATCCCAGTCGTCATCGAGCCCAAAGTGGATGGCGTTGCAGTGTCGGTGATGTATGAGAAGGGGCGTCTGAAATATGCAGCGACCCGCGGCGACGGTTTTGTCGGTGACGACATTACTCAAAATATCAAAACAATCCGTTCGGTGCTGCACCAGTTGCGCGGCGACGCGCCAGATGTTTTCGAAGTCCGCGGTGAAGCCTATCTCGACAAGGCCGGCTTCGAGAAATTGAACCGGGAACGCAACGCCGCGGGTCTTCCTCTCTTCGCGAATCCCCGCAATGCTGCGGCCGGTTCGCTAAAGCATCTTGATCCAAAAGCGGTCGCGCAACGCCCACTCGGAATCGTTTTCTACGGCACCGGTGCTGTCGAAGGCGTGGATGTCACTCTTCACTCAAAAATTTTCAAGCTTTTCAAAAAACTCGGTCTACCGACGCACGAAGATTGGTGGGTGGCCGATTCGATTGACGAAATTCTAAAAGCAATCCGGGACCTCGACCAAATCCGGCATGATTTTCCGTACCAAACCGACGGCGCAGTAATCAAAGTGGACGCGCTCGCGCAGCGTGAGCGACTGGGGTTCACGGCCAAGTCGCCGCGCTGGGCAATCGCTTACAAATACGCAGCGGAACGCGTCGAAACGCGTTTGAACGACATCAAGATTCAGGTAGGACGCACCGGAATCCTCACGCCTGTGGCGGCGCTGGAGCCTGTCTTGGTGAGCGGAAGCACCGTCGCCCGCGCCACCTTGCACAACGAGGACGAAATCAAACGCAAAGACATCCGGATTGGCGACACCGTGGTGATCGAAAAAGCGGGCGAAGTGATTCCCGCCGTCGTTGAAGTTGTGAAATTGAAGCGGCCACGAGACGCGAAACCGTTCGATTTCGCCAGACACATTCACGGGAAATGTCCCGTATGCGGCGGTCCGATTCGGCGCGACCCGGAATTCGTCGCGTGGCGCTGTGAGAATCTGCATTGCCCGGCGCAAACGACGCGGCGCGTGGAATTTTTCGCCGCGCGCGGCGCGCTGGATATCGAAAGCATTGGCGGAATCGTGGCCGACAAACTGGTTGAGCGCGGACTCGTGCGGGAGCCGCTCGATCTGTTCGAGCTAAACGTCGAGCAACTCGCCAAACTGAATCTCGGCACCGAAGAGGCGCCGCGTGTCTTCGGAGAAAAGAACGCCACGAAAGCAATTAACACGATCGAGCGAGCGAGAACATTGCCGCTGTCGCGCTGGCTTTTTGCGCTGGCGATTCCTGATGTCGGTAAGACGACTGCAACACAACTCGCCCGCTTCCATGACACGATCCGGGACGTTTCTAATTCGCAATTGCTCCGCGACGTCTTGGACTATCACGAAAAGCGGGAGCAAAAAGAATCTCCGCAACAAATTACCGACCGCTTACTCAAAGCTGGTTTCGCCGAACGATCCAAGGGGAAATCGGCGAAGCACGGGAT
>DASQPH010000004.1:0-12144 GCA_035644055.1 Chthoniobacterales bacterium | reverse complement strand
TCCGGATCGCGACTGAGATTATCGAACGGGAGAACTGCGATCGACTTGTCAGGCACTGCACTCGGGGCAACTGAGGATGTCGGTCTTGCCCGAATCATTTGAAAGACGAATAGACCAGTGGCGATCAGGGCAACGACGATTGTCAGCGCCACAATTTTGCGACCAGTGTGATGCGCGATCGATCTGCTGGCCTCTACTTCGGTTTCCCGAACGATTCCTTCCGGCGTGATCTCAAAAGCCCACGAGAAAATCAGCGCTGCCGGAAAACCAAGCACGAGCAGCAGAACGATGACTTTCATCACCCAGGCCGGCGCTTCGAACGTCGGCAGGAGAATCGACGCCGCCTGGATGACGAGCCATGCGACAACGGCGTACGCGACAACGACCTTGTAAACATTGCGCCGCTTCAGTTCCGCGAGAAAATTTCCTAGCTTCATTTTTTCTGGCCGACGACTCTCTGGACCAGTGCTTCGAAACGCGGATCACCGTGCAACGGATCGAGGAGCGGATCTACTTTGATCCAAGTGAGACTGGAACCATCCCGGCCGTCGAGAGCGCGGGTGATGGCGTGAAGAGCGTCTTCCTTATTGTTGAGGCCCAGATAGACAAGAGCGCGCGAATATTCGTCCACCTCCTGGCTTTGCGCGATCTGATCGAGTTCCTTTAACGTTTTCTCAGCCGCGTGCCTGTCACCTGCGAGACCTTTGGCCGCTCCCAGCAGTGCGATCGTGAACGAATCATTGCTCAACTGTTTCGCCTTCTCGAACTCGGCGATCGCTCCCGCTAGATCGCCCTTCAACTGGAGGACGATGCCGAGATTGTAGTGGGCGTAGAAGAACGTCGGATCGATTGCGAGTGTCTTTTTGAATTGTGCGATGGCGTCATCATAGCGGCGAGCCAGGTAAAGAGTGACACCGAGGTCCGCGTTAATAACCGGCGAAAGCGGATCGAGCTCAACCGCGCGTTTACCTTCGACGATAGCCTCCTCAAATCGGCCATAACTAGCGAGCGCATCGTTGCCGTACCATTGATGGGCCGTGGCGTAATTCGGCTTTAGCTCAATCGCGCGCTGGTATTCACGAATCGACCCGGCAAGATCCAGTTGAAAAAAATCAATCTTGCCGAGCGCGGCGTGCGCTTCCGCAAGCTTGGAATCGAGGCTAAGGGCTTTACTCGCGGCTTCTCGGGCTCTTCCCTGGGAGTCGTTGCGCGGAGCGCCGGTATAGTAAGGCAGCAGGACATAGGCATTGGCCAGGCCCGCGTAGGCCAGGGCGTAATTGGGATCGCGTGCGATCGCCTGTTCGTAGAAGGCGATCGCTTTCGGAATGTTGTCGCCGGAACGCTTCTCCCAAAGCGATCTGCCTTTGTGGTAGAGCTCGTAGGCAGTTGTGTCCGACGTCGGTTGCGCCGCCATCATCTGCTTCTCTGAGCCGGTGAGCTTCGCCTGCAGCGTATCCGCAATTGTTTTCGCGATGTCGCTCTCGACCGCAAAAATATCGGTAAGTTTACGATCGTAAATTTCCGCCCAAAGATGCGCGTCAGTCATCGCGTTGATGAGCTGGACGTTGACGCGCACCTGGTCGTTGGACTTTTGAACGCTGCCTTCCAGGATGTGCATCACGCCGAGCTGTTTCGCGATCTGCGGCAAATTGTCGGGCGCGCTCTTGAAGCGCTGGGTCGAGGTTCTCGAAATAACTTTGAGGTCGGCGACCTTCGCGAGCCGCGTGAGGATCTCATCCTGCACGCCTTCGGTGAAGAACGCGTTGTCGGGATCGCGGCTGAGATTATCAAACGGCAGGACCGCGATGGATTTCGCGGACAATTCGGTCGAAGCCGCAGCGCTGCTCTTCTCTGCGGTGTAGCGCCCAATGAAGAACAATCCTACCGAAACCGCACCGCCAATGACCGCGACGTAGATCCAGGCACGACTCCTCGAAGGTCGTTCGCCATCGCGATCGGCATCTTCCGTTCGCTTGATTCCTTGCGGTGTTAGCTCGAAGGCCCAGGCGATGATGAGCGCGACGGGGAATCCGATTGCAACGAGCGCAATAACCAAGCGCACAACCCAGATTGGAATTTCGAGAAAAGGAAAAACCTGGGTGGCGATCTGAACGACGAGCCAGCCGACGATCGCATAAGCGACCGCGACTTTGTAGACGTTGCGCCGTTTCAATTCGGCGAAGAAATTGTCTGGATTCATCCAATAAAACCCTTGGGCACGCTGCTTTTATCTAACCGACTTGAGCTTAGATAGGAAAATTCTGGCGAAGCGGTTAACCTGATCCGATGAGGTCCATCGCCGAACGCCGTCACCGTTTTCGACAGCTTCACGAGCACGGCTGTTTCGTGTTGCCGAACCCGTGGGATATCGGCAGCGCGAAATATCTGGTGCATCTCGGGTTCAAGGCGATCGCGACGACTTCAGCGGGGTTCGCGTTTTCGCGCGGGCTCGCGGACGGCGCGGTCGGGCGCGATCTGATGCTGGCGCACGTTCGTGAAATAGTGGAAGCGACGGACCTGCCGGTGAACGCGGATTTCGAGAACGGGTATGCCCACGATCCCGAAGAACTCGCGAAGAATGTCCGGCTCTGCGTCGAAACCGGGGTCGCGGGATTGTCGGTCGAAGACAACAGCGGGCGAGGGGAGGAACCGCTCTACGAATTCGAGCTGGCGGTCAATCGGATTCGGGCGGCGAAGGCGGCAATCGCCGAAAGCGGCGTAGTCCTGACCGGCCGCGCAGAATGTTTTCTCGTTGGACGCGACGATATCGATGAAGTGATTCGGCGCCTGACCGCCTATGCGGACGCGGGCGCGGATTGTCTGTATGCGCCCGGCATTCGCGAACGCGATCACATTGCCGCGGTCGTCGGAGCAGTAGCGCCGAAACCGGTGAATCTGCTCATCAGCGCACCCGGCGGGTTGACGTTACGGGGCGCCGAAGAACTTGGCGTTCGTCGCGTGAGCGTGGGCGGCGCGCTGTCCCGCGCCGCCTGGGGCGGATTCATTCGCGCCGCAAAAGAGCTCGCCGAAAACGGAACATTCGATGGCTTTGCCGGCGCCGCACCGCACGCTGAGCTCCAGAATTTTTTTTCGTCAGAAAAATTTTAGGTGCCAACCACGCGAACATGGGGTTGAATTCCGGCATGATGAAGCGCGCTCTTCTTGCTCTGGCGGGTTTGCTTTGCCTTGGGACGTCCTTGCCGGCGCAGCCGTTCTTTGCCGGCGGCCTTTTCGATCAGCCCACGATCAATTCGCCCTGGGTCTCGCTCGAAAGCCAGGATCGATTCATGTTCTCGACCGCGTTCGGCTCCATGCGCGCGACGCCGGAATATCTCCCCGCCTTCAATCCATCCGAGCCATTGAGCTACGGTTACCTGGCGCCGGACAACAAGTCATCGATCGACAGAGTCGTCGATTTGCATGCGCCGGACCAGGTTCGGTTCGGCGGCGAGATTGGTTTCCTCTACGGCACATCGAGCGGCAGCCACGGATTTGGCCGCGAGGATTTCGCCGGCTACATCATCGGCACGGTGGGCAACGACAAGTTCTCCATCACGGCGGGTTATTACCGCCAGGAAACGAACTTCAGCGGCGGGCGCTTTCGTCGTTAGCCGCTACTTCGTCGGTTCGTTCGCCTTCGGCAACGCGGTCGCCTGCCACGCGATCACCTGCCATTTGCCGTTTCGTTTCAGGAACGTTCCGGTGTTGAAATAATTCGCCACCGTTTTCGTGCCGGCTTTGTCGCTTGTCGCTACAAGACGGAATGCGACGATGGCTGTGTCGCCGTATTGCTGGATGCGAATGTCTTCGGCGGTGTAAACCGCGGTGCCTTCGTCGGGCTTGGGCGTGGCTTTCGTTTCTTCGCGAAGCTCGCGCATGATGTCGGGCTTGCTTTTCCGGCGGCCGAGAGCGGAAGTGTAAACCAGTTCGTCCGCCCAGAAACGATCGTGCATCGCGATGTCGTTCTTGCTCGCGCCGGCGAGAAAATCCTGGAGCAATTTTGTGAGCTCGGCTGCATCCGGCGCCGTTTGCGCTGGAAGGAAATTCGCGATCGAAAACAGGAGGACAACGGAGAGGAGGATTCGTTTCACAAGGAAAGTAGAAAGTAGAAAGGAGAAAGTAGGAAGTAGAAAAGGAGAACCGAAAAACGCCCGACCACGCAGCATTGAAAATCTAGGGTTGACAGACTGAGTCCAAAATCTTCAGACTGATGGGAACAACGACGCGGACGTCACTGACGACATCCAGAGTTCACTTGCCACCCCAGTCCTATGAAACCAACAATCCTCTCCCTGAGCAACCGCACCCTCGCGCTCGTTACTAGCGATCACTCAAAATTTACTGCAAATCTTAAAACCAGAGGCGGCAACTACAAGCATCTGGTCAAACCAAATCTCGCCCTAATCGCGACATTATTGTTCTTTCTGAACAGCGCGAGAGGTTGGGCGGAGCATGTCGTGATCAATTTTGACGATCTCCCACAGGGTGGCACGACTGGAGTGGTCGTATCAAACCAATATCCTCAGGTGAACTTTTCCTCGAGTCCTGGCTTTGCCAATTACGTGACAACACAATCATTCTACAACTCGTCGAAGCCCAATTTCATCTGCACTGGCCCGATCGGGGGGGCGATCGACTGTGTGCATGCCACAATCCTGGACTTCGCCGGGCCGGTAAACAATCTCACCTTCGTTGGAGATGGCATCAACGACTCGGGTTTGGTTGCTCAAGTGGACGTTTTTCAAGCGGGAGGTTCCACAGCTACCGTCGACGTCATCGGCCATGCATCAGTTCTCAACCCGGAGCTGGTTGATTTGCGCCAGTTCACCAACGTCACGAAGATAGTAATCCGCTCGATCACCGATCGAGACGGAATTGGCTGGGACGACTTCATTTTTGATACCGGACCAATCACGATAACAAAGGCCGACATAACCTCTGACGCGATTGAAGTCGTCCTGACTCCCACTAGCGGCATGGGTAATCTAGTGGTTACGATATTCGGCGTCTTTGGCGGGGCTAGCGGTGAGATAACGCTCTTCAACGGAGCTAAGACTGGCGGCACCTACACGTTTTCGTTCAATGCCGAGAATCTTCCTATAGGCCATTACGAACAGGTTCGAGCTACGTGGACCGTTAACGGTGTCGCAAGCAAAGCGTCAAGGAATGTGGCTTTTCTTGTCCTCGGCAAATATCGGCATTCGCAGTACAACACGCCTTTAGAATCGACTTGTGGCGGCGCCCCCGTGCGGGCGTTTATTACCGACAATAATTGTAATTTTAGCGAGACCACTTTGCTGAGTGGGTTTGTTAATCAGGTCAACCTCAATGGCAGTGGTCGCTCCACCGCGTTTGGAGATGTCGTTCGCGAGGTTTTCTGCACGGGGCAAAAGAATAAGCAAAACAAACCGCCACCCGGTTCGATGAACCACACTTTTCGTCGGCACCATATTGTTCCATCCTGCGAGGGCAGCGCCCTCGATGACACCACAGTCGCGCGTATGCCTGGTCATCCGTATTTGGGCTGCGGAGACCAAATTTTGATCGTGGGGCTTGGCGGAGGTCCGGGAAAAACCAAGACGGTGACCGATTTGTGCCCTGGGTGCCCAGAAAATCAGCTAGACAACTACACCACGAATCCGGCGTGCTCACGGATTAACGATCTTGGCAGGTTCGTGACGATTCGGTTGCGCTAGGCGAGCACTAGCAAAGCTTTGTTATTCGCAGCGTCGGGCGTGAGAATTAAAGTGGAAGCCGACCGTCGGAGTTCTCTGCCGGCGAACGGATGTGCTCGGGGCGAGGTCCCAAGCCAATGAAGCGGGCGGGGACGCGGCGCAGGATCGGGAACCACCGGAAGAGGCGGCCGATGAATGGGAGTTTGTCGCCGCGACCGGATGATCGGCCGTTGATCCGGCGATGAACGAAGACTTGCATCGTCTGAATTAATCGCACCGGCATTTCCCTGCGCTTCTGCACTTGCTCGAGGTCCGCTAACGAAACCGCTCCCATCCGTAATTTTGCCGCCAGCAAATTCGCGGTCGCGACCGCATCCTGGAGCGCGAGGTTGATCCCGACGCCGCCCGCCGGCGACATGGCGTGGGCGCTATCCCCGATGCAAAGCAAACCTTCCCGCGCCCAGCGCCGGAGCCGATTGATCTGCACGGTGAGCAGTTTGATCTTTGACCAGTCGTCCAATTCTGCCACCCGATCGTGAAGAAACGGCGCCATCGCGGCGATTTCCGCGTGAAATTTGGCGAAGCCGCGCTGTTTGATTTCGTCGAACGTGCCTTTCGGAATGACGAACCCGACCTGGAAATAATCGCCGCGATCAAGGAGAACGAGCAGCCGGCGTTGCCGAAAAAATCCAAGCGATTGTTTTGGATCGCTTTCGCGTTTCGACATTCTCGTCCAAAGAACATCGATCGGCACGCCGAATTCCTGAACCGCCAGTCCGGCGCGCTGATGCACGATGGAATGACGACCATCCGCGCCGATAACGAGCTCGCAGAGAAAATCACGTTCGCCGTCAGGAGTCTTTGCGCGCACTCCAAGCACCCGCGCGTTGTTAGACCTTGACGGCTTTAAGCCGTCAAGGTCACGGCCGGACGCGAAGACAAGGTCGGTCACCTCATGCTGCATGCGGAGCGTAAACGTCGGGAATTGTTTTGCGTGGCTGCCGAGGAAGTTCAGGAAATCCCATTGCGGCATGAAGGCGATAAATTTGCAGCGCGTCGGCAGGTGCGAAAAATCCGCCATCGGAACCACGTGGCCGTTCATGACCGCGCGGAGCTCGCGCAATTCCTGATGCGGGAGCCGGAGAAATTCATCGAGCAATCCCAACTCGTGCATCAGTTCAAGCGTGGAAGGGTGGATCGTGTCGCCGCGGAAATCGCGATTGAAATCCGCGTGCTTCTCGAGAACCACGACTTCGACGCCGGCGCGCGCCAGCAAGTAACCAGTCATCATTCCGGCCGGTCCGCCGCCGACGATGACGCAGCGAGTTTGGAGGTCGGAAGTCAGAGGTCGGAGGTCAGAGGTCGAGCTTCAACGGATTGCCGGCGCGGGATGCCGAGGCTGTCAAAGATCGTCCGGGTCGCGTCGGATTTGTTGAGCGTGTAGAAATGGATTCCGTCCACGTGGTTGTCGAGGAGGTCGTGGCATTGCTCGAGCGCGAAATGGACGCCGACGCGCGTGACCATTTTCGGATCGTCTTCGCAACGCTGAAGGGCGCGGAGCAGCTTCGCTGGAAACCGCGCGCCGCCGGCCAGCTCCGCGATGCGCTTGCAACCGCTCATGGAAGTGATCGGCATGATGCCCGCGATGATCGGAATCCGGATGCCGGCCAGCTCGCAGCGTTCGCGGAAATCGTAGAAGTCGCGGTTATCGAAGAAGAGTTGCGTGACAATGTAATCCGCCCCGGCATCGACCTTCGCCCTGAGATGATCCATTTCGACGAGCCGATTCGGAGTCCCTGGATGTCCCTCTGGAAAACCGGCGACGCCGATGCCGAACCCGCGCGGATCCGGATGGACGCCGCTTTCGTTAAAGCGCCGAATAAATCGCACGAGGTCCGCCGCGTTTTGAAACGCGTCCTTTGATTTGTCGTAGGCACAGCCGCGCGGCGGGTCACCGCCGAGCGCGAGAATGTTGCTGATGCAGGCCTTGGCGTACCGCCTAATAATCGCGTTGATCTCCGCTTCGGTGTGGCAAACGCAGGTGAGATGCGGGATCGGATCGAGCTTCGTCGTGTTTTGGATGCGCTCGACCAGGTCATGCGTCAGGTCGCGCGTCGAACCGCCGGCGCCGTAGGTAACGCTGACAAAATGCGGCATGTATTCTTCCAGCTCGCGGATGGTTTGGTAAAGGCTCTCCGCTGCTTCCGGTGTCTTCGGCGGGAAGAACTCGAAGGAAAACGTCGGCGAACCGCCGCGGATGATATCGGTGATGTGCATGGAGCTGCCGGGAATTCTGCAATAGGTGGCGGCGTTTGCCTAACATAACATCGCGCTTTTTTGAACCGGGAGGTAGGGCCGCTGGTGGCGCATCTTCTGCTCACCAAATGCGATGCGCTTTTCGCTCCTGATCCTGCTCGCGCTGGTTTCTTTCGCTGTGGCCGGCAACCTGGCGCCGATGTCGTTCAAGGACATCAGCCTGATGTTGCGCAGTGGTTACTCGAGCGATGCTGTGGCGCGCGAACTAGCGGCGCGGCATTTCATCGGAACCCTTGATGCGGCCGGCGAGAAGAACCTGGCGCAGGCCGGCGCGTCGCCGGCCCTGATCAGCGGATTGAAATCGGGGACGTTCGCGGTTCCCGCCTCGGAAGTGGCGGCGGTGCAGGCCGAACTCGCCGCCAAAACGCAGCGACGCGCGGCAGAGTTGGAGGAATCGCGCAAGCTCAACACCCTGTATCAGGCGCGGCTCGCGCAAACAAAAAACGCAACGCCCCCAAACGGCGCTACTCCCGCGAGCAACATCGCGTCGTTAGTGAAAGGCGGGCTGGTTACTTCTCGTAACGGCCTGCTCCGCCCTTATCTCGATGGTGAGTTTGAAAAGAAAAAATTGATCGCGCTGTATCATTCCGCCCACTGGTGCGCGCCCTGCCGGAAATTCACGCCGCAGCTCGTGGCCTTTTATAACAAGGTCGCGGCTGCGCATCCCGAGTTCGAAATCGTATTTGTCAGCAACGACAAATCGGCCAGCGCGATGGAAGGCTACATGCGCGACGACCAAATGCCGTGGCCCGCCGTGAGTTTCGACAAAGTGCCGGGCAACGCCGCCCTGATGAAATACTTCGGCGAATCAATTCCGTGTCTCGTCGTCGTCGATGAAAACGGCAAAGTGGTTTTCGACACGTATGCCGGAAAGAATTACCGCGGCCCCGAAGCCGTTCTGAACGATCTCGATCAGCTTTTCGCCGGCAAGGGGCCGACTCAAATCGCGCAAGCGCGCTGACTTTTCTACAGTAAGCGCACCGCCGTGATGGCGATTCGTCCGCCGAAGCAAACATCCACATCAGCGCCCGGCGTTCGATGCCGCAGTTGGTAATCGCCCGCGAAATAAAGATCGCTCTCTTCTTCGTGCCGGTAATTGAGGGGCAGCGGATTAGGATCGAGCGCGCACCAGACGACTTCCGGTTTTTCAGCATCCGGTGGCAGGTTCGGGAGATTGATGTTGTAAAAAAGTCCCGGCTCGATTGGCCGCGCCAGTAGATCTGTAAGGATTGGTGTCACCCATTTCGCTGCGCGGTCCCAATCGAACGCAACTCCCGATTTCCGGTAATGCGAAACCGCGATTCCCGGCCAGCCGTGCAGCACCGCCTCGCGCACGGCCGCGACCGTTCCGGAATAATGGACGTCCGCTCCAAGATTCGCGCCGTGATTGATCCCGCTCAAAATCCATTTCGCATCCGGCACCACTTTCAACAATCCGAGCCGGACACAATCAGCCGGCGTCCCGTGGATCGCGTACCGTTTTTCGTCCCGCGGCTCGATCCGCACGCCTTCCTGCCAGGTCACGCGATGGCTCACCCCGGATTGCGGCGCCGCCGGCGCCACGATAACCGGATCGCCCAACTTTCGCGTTGCATTTAACAACGCGTCGAGTCCGGCCGCCTCGATCCCATCATCGTTTGTGAGAAGAAACTTCATGTCGCAGAGAATGACATGTGACCCACCGCGGCAGGTTCGTCTAATGCGAACATGTGACGAGCAAGTCAGAATCAGCGGGGAGCGACGCGTTTTCGCGATGGCGCGATTTGTCGCATCTTCGTCATTCCGTCATCCCGGAATTTCATCTATCCTCCTGGAATGACACCGCTCCGCATCGGGTTGATCGGGTTCGAACGGGTCAATGGACTCGATCTTGCCGGACCTGCCGAGGCCTTCGCTTCCGCGGTGCGCGACAATGGCAAGGGGAAATTCGAGCGTTGTTATGAAGTTGTCCTCATCGGCCTAACGAGACGTCCGTTCACGGCCGAGTCGGGTTTGGTTTTTCAGCCGGGCACAGCGATCGCGGCGGCGCCGAAGCTCGATACCTTGATCGTGCCCGGCGGCGCCGGCCTGCGCGTGCCCGAGACGAATCGCAGAGTCGCCGCCTGGATCGCACAGAGAGCGAAGACCACCAGACGGGTCGCCTCTGTTTGCACCGGCATCTACGGATTCGCCGCGGCTGGTTTGCTCGACGGACGCGAGGTGACCACGCATTGGCGCTTCGTCAGCGATGTCGCCCGGCGATTTCCGGCGCTGAAAATGAAACCGAACGCGTTGTTTGTGAAGACCGGAAGGTTCTACACCTCGGCAGGCGTCACGGCCGGCATCGATCTCGCGCTCGCGCTCATCGAGGAAGATTTCGGATGGAAGGTCGCGCTGGCTGCCGCGCGCGAGATGGTGGTCTACCTCAAACGATCCGGCGGTCAGGAACAGTATTCCGAGCCGCTGCAATTCCAGACCAACTCCGGCGATCGCTTCGCGGACCTCGTGACCTGGATGACGAACAATCCCACGTCTGCAATGTCGGTGGAAATTCTGGCGCGGCGCGCGTCGCTCTCGCCCAGACAATTCTTCCGTCGCTTCAAGGAACAATTCGGCACGTCACCGGCGATGTTTGTCGAGACCCTTCGGCTGAACGAAGCGCGGCGCCGACTTACCGCCGGCGAACCGTCGATTGATAACGTCGCGGAATCGGTCGGGTTTCAAGGAAGGGATTCGTTTCGGCGCGCCTTTACCCGGCGATTTCGAGTTACGCCCAGCAAGTTCCGACGAAACTTCGCGCTCCCTCGAGCGCATCCCGCGAAAAAGAAAAACAATCGAAAATGAACAAACCCATTCTGCGCTTCTTCGACCATCTCCGCCAGGATTGCATCTACGGCCTGCGGGGAATTGCGCGCAATCCAGGCTTCGCCGCGATCGTCGTCCTGACGCTCGGTCTCGGCATCGGCGCGAACACGGCCATCTTTTCCGTTGTCCATGGCGTGCTGATGCGGCCACTGCCGTACAAAACGCCGGAACGCCTCGTCATTCTCCATCAGGCTGCGCCCAAAATCGGCGACGACTCCTTTGGATTTTCGGTTCCGGATTTCACCGACTTCAGGGAAAAGACCCGCGCCTTCTCGGCCCTCTCGGAATATCACTCGATGTGGTTCATCCTCCTCGGCCGCCCCGAACCAGAGCGTGTCCAGACCGGAGTCGTATCGGACAATTTTTTTGATACTCTCGGAGTGAAACCGCTCCTCGGCCGCGCCTTCCTGCCCGGAGAAGACAAGCAGGGAGCGGCGCCGGTGCTCCTGCTCAGCTACAACTTCTGGCAGAAAAGTTTCGCGGGCGATCCGAACGTCGTCGGCCAGGTCTTCCAGATGAACGACAAGCCGCACACCGTTGTGGGCGTGCTCCCGCCGTTGCCTGCTTTTCCAAATCTCGATCAGGTCTTCATGCCGGCGGCGGCTTGTCCGTTTCGCGGAGCCGATCGCGTCCTGACGAATCGCAACGGCCGCATCATCAGCCATGTCTTCGCGCGATTGAAGGACGGCGTGACCCCGAAGCAGGCGGCCGAAGACGCTCAACGCGTCGGTGCCGAGCTGGCGAATGCCTACCCGCAAAATTATCCGGTCAACGACGGTTACGTTGTCCGGATGCAAGGCGTAACCCACGAGTTCACCGGCAGATCGCGCACCCCACTCTATGTCCTGCTCGCTACCTCGGCGTTCGTCCTGCTGATCGCATGCGCGAACGTCGCCAATCTTTCGCTTTCTCGTCTGGTCTTGCGCGATCACGAGCTGGCCATGCGTGTCGCTCTCGGCGCCGGTCGCGGCCGAATTCTTCAGCAACTGATTACTGAAAATTTGCTGCTGGCCACGTTGGGCGGCATCGCCGGGTTGGCCCTCGCCGCCTGGGGACTCGACGCGCTAAAATCTTACGCTGCCGCGTTCCTCCCCCGGGCCGATGAAATCCGGATCAGCGCGCCGGTTCTCATTTTCACCGCCGCGATCTCGCTTCTCACTGGTCTCCTCTTCGAATCATGGCCGCGTCTGCCGGGGATCGGCGCGCTGTTCGGCGCACTCAAAGATGGCGCTCGCGGTGCCGGCGCGCAGAGCGGCCGGCTCCGCGGATTGTTGATCATCGGACAAGTCGCCGTCTCGGTTCCGTTGCT
>DASQPH010000003.1:0-9449 GCA_035644055.1 Chthoniobacterales bacterium | reverse complement strand
TTCCTCGACGTCCCACGAAAAGAGAACGGCACTGACCGCGGTCAGACCCGTGACCAGGCACATCGTCAGGCTAATGCCGTCGACGGCGAGATGATATTCGAAACCGAGACCCTGAATCCAGGGGAGCCGGACGATTGTTTTGAAAGTTCCGTGGGTACTGCTTTCGAAAAACGCCTGAAGACTGATAGCGAAACCGGCGAGCGTCGTCAGCAGCGCCATCCAGCGTGCGAGAACGTGCGGGAGGAAGAGCAACAAGAGCGAGCCGCCAAAGGTGACGTAGATGGTCCAGGCGATCATCGGCGATTTCGGATTGGGGAGCACACGCGCCTCGCGTGTTGTTTTCGGCGCCTCGCCGAAAACCACCCCGGAAAAAGAGACCGCTCTTTCGCCGTTTCGATCCAAGAAAAAAGTTCGCGATGGCGAGGGCGCCATCGCCAGCACGCGAGGCGCGTGCGCTCCCCGGAATCCATGTTCAACACGCTCGAAAGCATCGCCACGCCTTGTTCAGTAAATGCCATCGGGACGGCTCCACCAAACTTGCGGCGGTTTGGTATCACAAATTGTGATACGACGTGTGCAATTTCCGTTGGCGAAAGCTCGAATAGAAAATCGTCTGGAAAACGGTTTCGATTACGGCGAACTGCCTGTTTTAGCGCACGGGTTTCGATGTCGTAGAGCGCAGCGAGGTCCGAATCGAGAATGACTTTTTGCCCGCGCAGAAAGAGAATGCGCTGCGCGATCCGCCCAATGGGAATGAGTTCGCGTTTCGCGGCCATGTCAGGCAAACAGGCGCGTCATCTGGACGACGGCGCCGTTGAAAATGTTGAAGAGGAACTGCGGCGCGACGCCGATGGCGAACATCAGCAACGTCACGGGAACGACGACGAATTTCTCGCGGCCGAGGAGATCGGGAAACGCGCGACAGTTTTCTGAGAGCGGACCGCTGAAGAGCAGTTGCATGGCGCGCAAAAAAGTGATGGCAGTGAAGAGCAAGCCCAGGACAGCAATCGCCGTCGGAATCATCGCGAGGCTGAAAGCGCCTTTGAAAATCAAGAACTCGCCGATGAAACCGTTCAGGCCAGGGAGGCCGAGCGAAGAAAACATGGCAACGCTCATCCAGCCACAGAGCAACGGCGTTCGCTGCATCAAGCCGCCGAAGTCGTGGATGCCGCGCGCGCCGCGCCGTTCCTCGAGCAACCCGACGAAATAAAAAAGCGCGGCGGCGGTGACGCCGTGGTTGAAGATTTGCATGAAGACGCCGCTCAAAGCCGCCTGGATTTCAACCGCTGGCCGCACCGTCGTCGTCGCGATCGCAAACAATCCGAGCATGCAATAACCGAGGTGATTGATGGAGAGATACGCCACCATCCGTTTCAGATCGGATTGGGCCCAGGCAGCCAGCGACGAAAAGACAATCGAGCAAACGGCAAGCGCGAGAAGCCACGGACCGACCTGCTGGATTTCGCGCGGGAACAGCGGAAGGAGAAGCCGGACGAAACCGTAAACGCCCATCTTCGAGAGCACACCAGTCAACACCATCGAGACGCCGGTCGGCGCCGTTTCGTAGGCGTCGGGCAGCCAGGTGTGGAATGGGAAAAGCGGGACCTTCACAGCCAGCCCCAGGAAAATTCCTGTGAACGCGATCCAGCCGAGTTTACCGCTGAGCAGGGGACCGCTTCTGGCAGCGTCCGCGAGCGTGGCGAAATCAAACGTGCCTTTCGCGAAATAGATCCCGAGGAACGACAGGAGCATCGCGACGCTGCCGAGAAACGTGTAGAGGAAAAATTTCGTGGCCGCCCAATCGCGGTTTTCGCCGCCCCAGATTTTGATGAGAAGAAATCCGGGGACGAGACTCATTTCGTAAAATAAAAACCAGAGGATGAAATTCTGGGCCGTGAAAGTGCCGTAGAGCGCGGCCTGCATGACGAGGAGCAGGGCACGGGCGCCGCGTGACATTTCACCCGCGAGAAATGCGAACGGAAAAATGATCGTGGTCAGCGCGATGAGGAGCAGGCTCAATCCATCAACCGCTACGAAATATTCGGCGCCGATGG
This sequence comes from Chthoniobacterales bacterium, assembly GCA_035644055.1. Classification (GTDB taxonomy): domain Bacteria; phylum Verrucomicrobiota; class Verrucomicrobiia; order Chthoniobacterales; family UBA10450; genus AV80. Next base: position 7,395 of record DASQPH010000003.1, on the reverse strand, counting down.
ACGGAATCCATGGATAACGTTCCGCCAATTGCATCCCGGCCGTGGACGCATCGAAATGGCGCCAGAGATAAAATGCCGTGATCGCGTTCAGTGCGGTGAAACCGAGCGCGATGGCGCGGGCGGCATTCGGCCGCGCGAGGCTGACGAAAAGCGCGCCGACGAGCGGCAACAAAATAAGAACGGTGATCAGGCCAGCCATGCGTAGAAAAGAAGAAGCGCCACGACGGCGACGGCGACCGCGCCGAGATAGACCTGGACTTGCCCGGAATGAAATCGCGACATCAAACGTCCGAGGCCGCGTGTGCCAATGACAGTTTCGTCGATGCCCGCGTTGATGCCGCGCTCGTCGAAGCCGGAGGAAAAACCGCCGAAAAGCCGCCCGATGCCGCCGACTGCGCGCACCAGCCCGTCCCAAAAGAAACGATCGAGCCAGCTCGCGATCAGCGCGGCGGTCTTGCTGAGCGCGATGACGGTGTGCGCGTAAAGTTCATCAACCCACATCTTGTTTTCGAGAAAACGGAAGACGGCCGGTTGCGCTTGCTGGAATGGATCGTTTTGGCCGGCGCGGCGGTAAATCAGAATTCCGAGACCGATCCCACCCGCGACGAGCGCAAGCGAGATGAAGAGCATTGGTTGGATAAGGAGACCGAAATCGGGCGCGGCGGTTTCGCCTAACAAGTAGTTGTGCAGCCAGGGCCAGGCCGGCGTGACCACTGCGCTCAGGCCAATCGTGCACAATGCCAGGACCATGAGCGGTCGCGTCATCACTCCGGGACTTTCATGCACCGCGGCCGTGCCCCGCTTGTTGCCATAAAAAACATAGATCACTTGGCGCGTCATATAGAGAGAGGTCAGGACAACGCCGGCCAGCATGAGGTAATACGGCGCGGGCGATTTCGGCCAATGCGCGGTCGCGTGCAGAATTTCTTCTTTCGTCCACGCGCCGGAGAAGAAGAGCGGGACGCCGCTCAACGCCATCATGCCAACGGCGTAGGTGATAAAGGTGATCGGCATCAATTTCCGCAGGCCGCCCATCTTTCGAATGTCCTGTTCGTGATGCGACGCGTGAATGACCGAGCCGGACCCGAGGAACAGCAGCGCTTTGAAAAATCCGTGGGCGAGCAAATGCATGATGCCGGCCGCCACGCCGCCCACGCCTAACGAGACCATCATCAGGCCGAGCTGTGAGACGGTGGAGTAGGCGAGGATGCGCTTGATGTCGGCCTGCGCGATCGCGATCAGCGCCGCCATGAGGGCGGTAATGACGCCGACCCAAACGACGACGGTGAGCGAGGGAGTAACTCCATCGACTGCGCCTAACGAGAAGATCGGGTAGACGCGCGCCACGAGAAATACGCCCGCGGCCACCATGGTTGCGGCGTGGATCAAAGCGCTGACCGGCGTAGGACCTTCCATTGCGTCCGGCAGCCAGACATGGAGCGGAAATTGGCCTGACTTGCCGACCGCGCCAGAGAAAATCAGGAGCGCGATGAAAGTCGCGCTCGATCCAATGGCGAGAAGCCCTACCGCTTCGAGACAGCCTTTGCCGTTATCGTAAAACAAGAGCGTCCCCGTGTTGCGATAAAGCCAGAGCATCCCGAGAAAAAATCCGAGGTCGCCGATTCGGGTGGTGATGAACGCTTTCTTCGCCGCCGCGGCCGCGCTGGGTTTATGAATCCAGAAACCGATCAGCAGATAAGACGCGAGCCCGACCAGTTCCCAGCAGACAAATAGGAGCAGCAAACTATTTGCAATGACCACGCCGAGCATCGCGGCGGAGAAAAAAGAGAGGTAGGCGAAGAAGCGGGTGAAATCCTTGTCGCCCGCCATGTAGCCTTTGCTGAAAACGAAAATCCAAAGGCCGACGAACGTGATCATGACGAGCATGGCGGCCGCGAGCGGATCGAGAACGACGCCGATTCGCAGGGTCTGATCGCCGAATGTGAACCAGGTGAAGTTTTGCACGACACGCGTGCCGGGCGTTGCCAACGTCGAGACGAAAGCGCCGATCGCGAGAAGCAGGGCGGCGATCTGGCCGAGAACGGCGAGCGCGAATGCGGCGGTCGACCGCGTTCGGCGAAGAACGAGAATGAGTAGCGAAGCCGCCAGCGGCAGCAGCGGAATCAGCCAGAAATACGCAGCGCTCCAGGACGTTGCCATTAGCCTTTGAGCTGATTGAATCGGCGCACGTTCGTCGTCCGATAATGACGATAAACCGCGATGACGAGGGCGAGACCGACAGCGGCTTCCGCCGCGGCAATCGCGATTGAGAAGATCGCGACCATCACGCCGGTGGGATTTTGCGATGGCGATCCGAACCGCCAGAAAGCGATGAAGTTCAAATTCGCCGCGGCCAGCATGAGCTCGATCCCGATGAGGATGAAGATGGCGTGTTTGCGGCTGAGCGCGGCGAGCAGGCCGATCGAGAAGAGCGCGGCGGAAACGATGAGGCAGAGTTGGAGCGTCGGCGTCATCGCCTTTCCTCCATTACCAGGACGAGCGCGCCGATCAATGCGGCCGTGAGTAACAGACCGACGCATTGCAACGGCCAGACGTAATTCGTCATCAGCACTTCGCCGATGCGTTTGACGGTGAGCGCTTCGATGGCCGGGGCAACGACGGGCACCGAAGACGTTTTCAGAATTGTCCAGACCAACCCGGCGAAGACGGCCAGGGCCACGAGCGCGCCGGCCCAATTGAAGCCGCGCGTCTCTTCATCGTCGCGGCGCGTCAGCAGAATTGTGAAAACGATCAGGACCGCCACCGCGCCGACATAAACGAACACCTGGACGAGCCCCACGAATTCGGCGCCGAGCAAAAAGTAAAACGCCGCCAGACCGATGAACGCGAGCACGAGACAGAGCGCAGCGTGAATCAGTTTCCGCAGACAAGCGGCCGCGAGCGCGCCGCTGAGCGTGAAGATCGCGATGATGATGAAAGCCGGGGCGCTCATTCGGCGAATCGATAAGTGCGCGCCGACAGGTTTTTGTTTGTCCCAAGAAAACGCGAAAGGGCAAAATAAACGACGACCAGAATTCCGAGCGACCAGAGCCAGCCGGCGAGCCCGTGGGATTGATAATGCCACGCCGCCGCGGCGATGAGACAGGTGAACGCCATCGGCATCATGAATTGCCAGGCGAATTTCATCACGTGATCGATCCGCATTCGCGGCAGCGTGCCGCGGAGCCAGATGAAAGTGAAAAGCAAGACGGAAAGCTTGGCGAAGAACCAGACGTAAGAGGGAATGATCTCCAGGAAGGGCAGCGGCGCATGCCAGCCGCCGAGGAACAGCGTCACGGCCAACCCGCTGACCGCAAACATCCCAAAATATTCCGCGAGAAAAAAGATGGCGTATTTGAACCCGGAATATTCCGTCATGTGTCCCGCGACGATTTCCGACTCGCCCTCCGGCATGTCGAACGGCGTCCGGTTCGATTCGACCAGGCCCGAGACGAAAAATAAAAGAAACGCGGCGGCGCCCCACGGCGTGAAGACAAACCAGCGCGGAATGAATCCGTGCGAATATCCGGCCTGCGCGCCGACGATGCCGTCGGCGGAAAGCGACCCGACGATCATCACGACGGGAAGGACGGTGATGATCAGCGGGAGTTCGTAGCTGACCATTTGAGCGATCGCGCGCATCGCGCCGAGCATCGAGAACTTGTTGTTGCTGCCCCAGCCCGCCATGAAGACCGCCAGTTCCGTTGCCGAACCGACCGCAAAGAAAAACAGAATGCCGCCGTCGATGGTGAACGCAGTCATGTTTCGTCCGTAGGGGATGACGCCGAGCGCGAGAATTGCCGGCGCCGCCATCATGATGGGCGCGAGGAAATGGACCACCTTGTCCGCCCGCGTCGGCACGATGTCCTCCTTAATGAGAAGCTTGATGCCGTCCGCGATCGGTTGGAAAAGACCGAACGGTCCAACTCGGTTCGGTCCATAACGGTTCTGAATTCGCCCGAGAATTTTTCTTTCGAGCACTGAGATCAGCGCGAAGAGCGTCATGAACACGCCGAGCACGGCTGCGATGCTGATCAGGCTGGACACAATCGCCTGCACCCACTCCGGCGCGGCGGAAACGAACGAGAGCAGCCAGCCCTTTAACAAAACAAATGCCTGATCGACGGAATTGCCGCTCATTCGCAGGGAAGGAAAGCGATGGGAGATTGCTTAGGCAAGGCGGAATGCGTTGGGTCCAACTTGCCCGCTACCGCTCGAGTTCAGCCAAGTCGGCAAGATCCTGCGGACGACCGATGGCACGCTTGTTTTGGATGAGATGCTGCTTGCTCAGCAGGAAAACAGGAATGCCGTCAATCTCGGCCGCGATCTTACCGGCGAAAGCGTCCTCAGTGCTAACGCCGGTGAGACTAGTCAAGAGGTCGATGTGATTCGGCGCGCGGCCCAGTTGAATCACTTCGTCGCTCTCCGCGAAATCAACCGGAGTGAATTGCGAGCCCGTGAAGCCGAATTCCCTCAACAACGTGACCAGCGTCATGGCGTTGCGTTCCGACCCACGAACCAGCACGTCCAAATCGCCGGTGTAACGGGGGCGGCAGTGGAACGCGAGGCAATGCGCTCCGACGATGAGATAATCAACGCTTCGGGCGTTTAACAGTTCGAGAAACTCTCTCAAGTCGCTGCTCAGGGTCATGGCTCGAAAGCTGGACGCAAATTTTCAGGCGCTCGTTGCCGCTCAATTTTTTGTAAAAATCGCGATCTGCCTTCTCTGCTTCGGCGAAGCTGGCAAACCGCCTGGCCTTTTTTTCCACCCACGAAAGTATAGGCGAAGGCGGCGGTTTTCCGAAGACAAATCACGAAACGTCCTGCGCGACGGAACGATTCAGAATCGCGCGCAAGACAAGGAGACCGATTATAACGCAAACGATGGCGGCGAACGCTTCGGTCATCAGCATCCAGCTCGGGCCGAAGCGATCGTGGACGTAGCCGTTGAGCGCGGTCATGTAAACGACCGGCAAATTTCCGAGCGATTGGCAGAACGCGTATTTCGTGGAGGCGACGCCTTTGCCGATGGCGTGCATGACCATGGCGGAGAAGGCGGCGTAACCTGCGCCGACGAAGAATGAGTAAATGAGAACGCCAACTTCGTAGATGAACGGAGTGCGTGCTATGGCCGCCATGACGATGGCGACGAACGCGAGGGCGAGGCCAAAACCAAAGTAGGCCCACCAGCGGCCGAAGCGGTCGACGATCCAGCCGGCGAGGACGCAACCGAGTGCGGCCACGATTCCATTCAGCACGCCGGTGACGAGCGCGACGACGTCGGCGCTCGCCCGCCAATCATCGGCCACGGCGGACCAGAGATTGTTCATCGCGCCGGCGCCGATCGGAGAAGCGACGAGAACGATCGTCAACAGCGGGATCGCCATTTTCACCATGGCGAGAAGATCGCGACCGAGCAGGCGCATCCGGCTCTGAACTTTCGCCCGCCGAAACGATCCGAACATCGGACGCGAAATAAAGTGCGAGGGCCGAGAGCAGCATCGCGAGTCCGAGAACTGATCCGGCGAGCTCCTTCGACATATGGGCGCCGAGCCAGACGCCGGCGCCGCCGCCCACGCCATTACCGCCGAGGTTGCCGGCCTGATACCAGCCCGCGGCGCGGCCTTTCCTTTCGTCGGCCACGGTGTGCGCCATCAGTCCGCCGAGCGGCAAGACGACGAGCGTCGTCGCGATTTGCGACAGGAAAACCATGACCGTCAAAATCGCAGCGGCGCTTTGCTGGAATGGAAGCAGGCTCAGAACGAAGATCGCGCCGGCACCGGTCGTTAGGCCAATCAGATACCAGCGTTTCGGCGTGAGAGTAAGATCGGCGAGCGGACCCCAGAGAAAAAGCCAGAGGTTTGCCGAGACTCCGACCGCGACGATCGCGCCCGCGGCGGCGACGGAGAATCCGGCTTTAGTCAGAAAAAACGGAAGCGTGATGGAAACGAAGCCGCTGCTGATGCCGTAGGGCAGGACGAGAAAAAAGAAGGCGAAGGGAGGAGTCGATTGACGAATGGCTCGTCCTTCACTTTGATCCACAAAGAATGACTGACAGAATGCGCTGGGCGCGGCAAGTTGGTCCGATGGCGGACACCCGTTGGTGGAAAGTTAGTCGCGACAGATCATGACTCCCGATCCGTATTTTTTTCTCGTCATCTTCGCCGGCGTGGCACTCGTCTTTCCGTTGATGCCGCTGGCCCTGGCGTGGCTCTGGCGCCGTTTTTTGCAACCGCCGAAGCCAGGGCCGCAGAAAAACGCGACGTATGAATGCGGCGTGGAATCGCTCGGGCCGGCCCAGGTGCAATTCCAATCGCAGTATTATCTCTACTGCATCATTTTTCTGATCTTCGACGTGGAAGCGATTTTCCTGGTGCCGTTCGCGGTCGCGTTTACTGGCCTGCCCTTCGGCGCGTTCATTGCGATCCTCGTTTTTCTCCTGCTCCTGCTCGAAGGCCTCGTTTGGGCCTGGAGCAAAGGTTGTTTAGATTGGGCGCAGATACGAAAACCCGCGCCATGAGCGACAACCAGATCGACGAAGGCCTTCGGAGCGAGCTGCAGAAACGCGGCATCTGGGTGACTTCGACGCAGGAGCTCTACAACTGGGGCCGGCGCAATTCGATCTGGCCGCTCCAGTTCGGCCTCGCCTGTTGCGCGATCGAAATGATCGCGACCGCCGCGTCGCGCTACGATCTCGCGAGGTTCGGCGGCGAAGTGTTTCGGCCCTCGCCGCGCCAGGCGGATTTGATGATCGTCGCTGGCACCGTCACTAAAAAAATGGCGCCGCAAATTGTGCGGCTCTACAACCAGATGCCGGACCCGAAGTACGTCATCTCGATGGGGGCGTGCGCGATTTCCGGCGGGCCGTTCAAGCAGGGTTACAACGTTCTGAAGGGAATCGACCGCTACATCCCGGTCGACGTTTACATTCCCGGTTGCCCGCCGCGACCGGAAGCGTTGCTCCATGCTTTCATGGAATTGCAGCGCAAGATTAAGGAGCAGGAGCTGACCGGAAACAACAGAGCCCCCCATCTCGATCGCGCGGAGCCGAGCGAGTTCCCGGTTCCGACTTTCGGCCCGCACGATCTCGAGCCGCCGAGCAATCCGGACGTCTTTCATCCGCCGAAACTCGAACGCGTTTGAGATGGAATCGCTCGAAGAGATCAAGGCGCGCGTGGAAGCGGCGGTGCCGGGAGCGAAGATCGAGATCGTTCCGAACGCGGCCGTTCCGGCACAATCGTCATTGTTGCTCGATCGTGAACATGGATTAGCGATCGCGAGATTTCTTCGCGACGATCCGGCGCTGAACCTGGATCACTGCTCCAACGTCACCGGCGTCGACTGGCTGGATCGCAAGGTCTCAAAGAAAGTGAAAGTGAAGAAGGTCGTCGACGA
>DASQPH010000002.1:0-2522 GCA_035644055.1 Chthoniobacterales bacterium | reverse complement strand
GGCTTGGTGCAGCGTCCCTTCTTCCTCTCCAATCTCGACGAGCGTCTCGAGTTCTTCGTCGCTCAAGCGCGCACGCGTGCGAAGACGCTGCGGTGTGAGTAGATCAACGATCGCCGTGCTAACGCTCTCGAGTATCCGCCCGACGCGATCGAGTAAGCCGACGGACGCCTGGAGCACAAAAGCGCCGACGGTGGAAAGCCGGTAGGGCGCTGCGAGCGCGATCAGTTTTGGGACCAGATCGCAGAGCAAGATGACGATGGCGAAGATCAGAATCGCGGCGACCCATTGCGGCAGATGTCCGGCGAGCGGCCCGCGCCAAAGTAAAAAAAGGCAAAGCACGACCAGCGGCACTTTGACCAGCCCATCGCCGAGCAGGAGCACGTTCAGAACCCGACGCGGCCCGTCTCGAAAAAGTTGGACGAAATTGACGAGCGCAGGGTGATTTTGCTCCAACCGCCGTAATTGGTGCGGCCGGAGCGAAAAAAGCGCCGTTTCCAGTCCGGAAAAAAGCGCCGAGACAAAAATCAGCGCGGCGGTGGCGACGAGAACGATTCCCAGCGCAACCGGCGTCATTCTTGGCCGCGGTCCCGAACGCTTTCGTGACCCTCCGGAAAAGTCGGTTTGCCCATCATCTGAGGCATGATGAAATTAAGCCCTCCATGAGCAAAGGCGAGAGGATTTCGCAGTTTGTCCGCGAGCTCGAGGGCGACGAGGTCAATCCTTCCGGCGACGTAGCGACCCATCCATTTTACCGCGCGTTTTTTCGCTGCTGGAACGAGCAACGTTACTATGAAGCGCACGACGTGCTGGAACAGCTTTGGCTCAATAGCGACACCGAAGACGACAATTTCTTCAAAGGACTGATTCAGGCGGCGGGCGCTTTCGTCCATCTCCAAAAGAATTTCGAACACCCAACACACGCTAAGCACAGCCGGCGTCTGCGCCCGGCCGTTAAACTCTTCGAATTGGCGGAAAAAAACTTGTCGAGATTCGGTCCGCGGCATCACGCGCTCGATGTTTTGGCGTTGGTCGATGTTTTACGGGCCACGCGAGAGAAAATCACTGACTCCGATTTGAAGGTGAATCCGTGGTCGCCCAAGACTGCGCCGAAGGTAGAATTGTCACCTCGTAAAAATTAGTTTGGTTCCAGCAATCGCGAGGACGATCGCGAGGAGAATTGAAATCGCGCGGACGGGTAAACGTCGGCTGCCTAAATGTGACCCGATAGCACCACCAATGATGGCTGGGATGGCCAGATAAAGTCCGAGCACTGGTAGGGAGCGAACTGCCGTGAAATATCCGACCAGTCCGCCGATTGAATTCACCAAAATGAACACGGCCGACACCGCCGCCGCCTGACGAATATGCGCCCACCGGCAGAATAAAAGGAGCGGCGTGAGAAAAATTCCGCCACCGGTCCCGGTCAGGCCCGACAGAAATCCCAAGCCTGCTCCAACTCCGACCGCTGTTGGTTTCGATGGAGCGACCGTTTCGGCGGGATCGCCACGGCGAAAGATCAATCGCGCAGCTGAGAAAAGCAGCACCAGTCCGATCAAGATTCTTAGAATTGAAGCCGAGGGCTGGATATAACCGCCGAGATATGCGGCCGGAACCGAGAGCAGCGCGAATGGCCAAAATAATTTCCAAGAGAAATGACCGGCCCGCCAAAATTGAAACGAACCGATCGTTGCCACGAGAATGTTCAGGACCAGCGCCGTCGGTCGAATGACGGTCGCGGCAAGTCCCAACAAAGTCATGGTCGCGATATAACCCGACGCGCCCGCGTGCCCGACGGATGAATAAAGGAACGCGATCATGGCGATGGCGAGACAAAGGAAAGCGAGCTGGGCGGTATCCATTGTTGTTGTGAGAATATAGAGGCGGTCGCAGCGCCGACCGCCTGTTTTATTGGATTCGGCGCTTGATACAAGCGCCGCTTCAACTGTTTCCGATTTTGCGTTCTCACGTTAAGCTGATCAGTGACACCACCTCCCATGGTCGCGGAAATTCAACCGGCTAACCCGGCGCACACGAACCGACTCGCGCGCGAGAAGTCGCCTTATCTTCTTCAGCACGCGCATAATCCGGTCGATTGGTATCCGTGGGGCGAAGAAGCATTCGCCAAAGCCCGTCGCGAGAACAAACCGATCTTTCTCTCGATCGGTTATTCGACCTGTCACTGGTGCCACGTGATGGCGCACGAGTCATTCGAAAACGAAGAGACGGCCGCGATCATGAATCGCGAGTTTGTGAACATCAAAGTCGATCGTGAAGAACGGCCCGATGTCGATCGCGTTTACATGACCTTCGTCCAAGCGACAACCGGGGGCGGCGGTTGGCCGATGAGTGTCTGGCTCACGCCCGATCTGAAACCGTTCGTTGGGGGAACATATTTTCCGCCGGTAGACCGATACGGCCAGCCCGGTTTTACGAAGGTATTGGAACGAATCGCGGCGGCGTGGAAGCAAGGCCATGAAAAAATTGCCGAGCAGGGATCCAAAATTGTGGAAGCCCTTCGCGAA
>DASQPH010000001.1:0-77079 GCA_035644055.1 Chthoniobacterales bacterium | reverse complement strand
TACTACGTCGAACCCTTCACGACCTACGATGCGGATATTATCTTCATCGCGAAGGACAAGACATTGAGCGCCGGAATTCCTGCGATCTATGCGTATCTCCAATCGAAAGGTTGGCGTGTGGAACGCGAACATCTATTGGTCAACGATTTCCCCGTCCAGTTTCTGGCCGCGTCCGGATTGACCGAAGAAGCGGTGCGCGACGCGAAGCGAATCGAATACGAAGGGGTCCCCGCAAAAGTTTTTCGGCCCGAGCACATCATCGCGATCGCGGCGAGCGTTGGGCGAAACAAAGACCTCGCCCGAATCGACCAAATGCTCGAACAGGCAGAGATCGACAGAACCCGCTTGGATGACATCCTTGCCCGTTATAATTTAAGCCTTCCGAAGCCATGAAGACCGATATGCGCCGCCAATTGGCCCGACAACCATTCGAGGAGAAAATCCGCAAGGTCGGTCAATTGATTCGGCTTCGTCAAAAGGTTAAGACCGCTGAGTTGAATGTTTCGGAAGAAGAAGCCCTCCTCGAGTCCCTCGATGAAGCCGAGGCCGAACGCGTCACGCCGAAACTTCAGTGAAGGTTTGATGAATGGAGCCGATGGGAATCGAGCGACATAGATGGGCAAGCCGAGAGGCCGAGTGAGCGGGAGCGAAAGAGTCAATCGCACCGCCGCCACCTGCATCGCCGGGATTAGAAGCAAAGCCACAAGCAGGATCAGAATCCGTTTCCAACGACGGCCGCGACCGCGTGAGGCAACGCCTTTACGCGCGTTACGCGGCCTCGGCGTCTCTTAGCATTCGGCTTGGGCATCCTGGCCAAGAGACTGCGACGGCGACCCGAGCGTAACCCGGTTGTATTTCGAGTTGTGCGAGTGCAGCGAAATCCGCCATCGTCGTGAGGTTTACCGCCAAGCCCCCCATGACCTCCACTTGCTTCCTGAACTTCCGCCTGCGTAAATGCTTCAGGTGAAACTCATCCGACCGATCCACCCGTTCCCCGCTCGCATGGCGTCGGAAATAGTCTGGGATGAACTGGCCGGTCGGCGACCATCCCGCGTGCTCGACCCTATGGCGGGTTCCGGCACTACGGTCATGGCGGCGAAGCTTCGCGGCCATGAGGCGATCGGATATGACCGTGATCCGTTAGCAGTTTTGATTGCCCGTTCGTGGGTGGCAGAGATGACGCCAGCGCAGATCGAGAGGAAAGCTGCCGACGTGATGAACACAGCTTGGACCCTCGCAAGTCGGATGCGCGCAGCCGACGCGTATCCGCGTGCCGCGAATGAGGAGACCCGAGAGTTCGTGCGTTACTGGTTCGATGCAACAAATCGAAAGCACTTGGCTGCGCTCTCGACCGCGATTGCGCGGGTTCGTTCGCCCGCGATTCGGGACATTCTGTGGTGCGCATTCTCGCGCCTCATCATCACGAAGCAGTCAGGTGTGTCCCTGGCGATGGACGTCTCGCATAGTCGGCCGCACAAAGCATACGACAAAGCCCCGTGGATAGCCCTTCGACGCTTTGAAGACGCCGTTCGTCAGGTTGTGAAAGCCTGTCCGTTTGCGGCTGGCGATGAGACCCCGCCCGCGCGCGTTGAACTAGCCGATGCGCGCTCCCTGCCCCTGCCTGATGAGAATGTCGATTTGGTCATCACGTCCCCGCCGTATCTTAACGCAATCGATTACATCCGAGGGCACAAGTTCTCGCTGATTTGGATGGGCCACACCCTAGACAATCTTCGCACACTCAGGAGCTCGAACGTCGGCACGGAAGTCGGCGCAAGAGCCACTGAGAACGACGACCAGACGAACCAAATCATCCAGAGAATGTGCGACATCGACACTGTCTCGCCCCGACACCTCGGCATGCTTCGCCGCTATGTCCATGACATGCGTCAGGTTCTCTCAGAAACACGACGAGTCCTTCGCCCCGGCGGAAAAGCGGTGTTTGTCGTCGGAAACTGTAACCTGCGGTCAGCTTTCGTAGAGAATTCGAAGTGCATTGAGGCGCTTGGTGCTGAGCTTGGAATGTCGTGTATGACAAGCCGAACCCGCCTTCTCCCTGATGATCGCCGCTATTTGCCGCCTCCGCAGTGCTTGGGGGCTGGAACTCGACTGAAAAAAAGGATGCGTGAAGAGGTCATCATTACCCTCGGAAAAGTTCGGAACCCTTCGGTCGATCACCGACAAAGCTTTGGCTGAATGTGGCCAAGATGTTTTACAGGCTTGGCGATCCTCCCGAGCTGATCGCCCAGGTTGCTGAAACAGGCGAACTCCACGGCGCGTCGCCGCGCAATATCTTCACCAGCGATATCCCGAAAGCGAAGGCGTATCCTGGTCTCCTCCCTCCGAATCGCGCAGGATTTGAGTTTGAAACGGACGTGGCGCCGGACACGGGATCTCCGCCTGACGTGGCGCTATGGTCGAACGGACGTCCGGGAGTGACGATCGAAGGGGATTATGCGAAGATCAAAGTGAAGGTGACCAAGATTCAACCGTGAAGTAATTCAAATGAGGTCGTCGAATGCCTACTGAATTTGAACAGCTACCGCTCGCAGCGATGCAGCACGGCTTAGCAAAGACTGTCGCTCGGCTCCAGTTCGAGCCCGCTGAGATCACACAGAGGTCGGGTATCCAATTCGAGCGGGTACGAGACGACCTCGACGATGCAGACGCGGCGCTAATTATGGGCGGGTCTGGCAGACAGCTCGCGCTCGTTCGACACGCGAACCGCGCGGGAGCCGGCACCGATTTACTCGTTAACGAGAGCTCGGAGGACCCGACGGCGGATGTCATAGAAGGGATTCGTATTCTTGAAATGAATCCGGGTGACTTGGTTTGGACGCATCCCGATGTCGACCGAAAGAGATTTGAAACTTCTAACGCAAAGTTCGACCTCGACGAATTGAAGAAAGAGATGGCCACGGAAAACCGCTATGAACGCAGGCTGGCCAAACTCGTTTCTGCAAACCTCCAAGTCGACCGAATCAAATCGGTCGTCGACAGCGCCGTTGCGAATCTTAAGGACGACCAGAAGTCCTTCGTGATCTATGGGGAGCCGCAAAGTGGCAAGACTGAAATGATGATCGCGCTAACGGCAAAGTTGCTCGATCTGGGAATCAAGCTCGTGATTGTCTTGCTAAATGACAGCGTTCAGCTTCTTGGTCAGAACCTTGAGCGTTTTCAGCGATCAGGCCTTTCGCCGGCGCCGAAGAAGTTTAGTGAGTTACTTCCTCAGGAGGTAACAATAGGCGAGCATCAATGGGTGATTTTTTGCAAAAAGAACTCTAAGGATTTGCAGAAACTTCTCGAGAAAATTGAAGACCACCCTAACCGGGTGATAATCGACGACGAAGCTGACTACGCGACTCCAAATTCGAAGATCAATCGTCAGGAGAAAAGCAAAATCAACGCCTTGACTGAGAAGTTGATCGGGAAAAATGGAATATATATAGGCGTTACTGCAACGCCGGGACGTTTGGATCTGAACAGAACACACAAGAACGAAAACGAACGGTGGATCGATTTTCCTCCACATTCGAATTACACGGGCCAAGAACTGTTCTTCCCACTGTCAATCACCAAGCCTTCATATCAGCTAACATTCCTACCTGATACGGGTGATCATCCGCACCATCTCCGCGAAGCTGTCTTCAGGTTCATGATCAATGTCGCGTATCTTAACAAGTACGTTAACGAAGGCGAAGAAAACTACTCGATGTTGATTCACACGAGTGGCAAACAGGCCGACCACTCAATCGATTACAAACAGGTTATTAAGACACTTGAAGTATTGAAAGATCCGGCAAATACCAATCACGAAGCCTATTTTCGGAAAATTTGGGACATTGCTCGTGAACGCTACCCAGACCAGGCGAAAGATCTCACGAAGTACGTGCTTTCAAGCGTTGAACGAAACAACGTTGTAGTCATGAACAGTGACAAGGAAAAGAACGCCGCAGACAACAGGACGGCCACTGATCCGACTGCGCCTTTCACTATTGCGATTGGTGGGAACATCGTCTCTAGAGGAGTTACGTTTAAGAATTTGCTATCGATGTTCTTTACAAGGGACGTTAAGCACAGGCTTCAACAGGACACATATATCCAACGAGCACGAATGTTCGGCTCCCGGGGAAGCTATTTGAAGTATTTTGAATTAACGATTCCGAAGCAATTGTACTTGGATTGGCAGACATGTTTCATATTTCACCGCCTCTCGCTGGAGTCTCGCCGACAGAACAAGCGTTCGCCGGTATGGCTAGATGGCGAGCGGATTAGTGCGGTAGCTGCGGCGAGTATCGATAAGACAAATGTTTTAGTGGATAAGGGAGAGATGAGTTTTGCTCTGTTTGATTACAGTGAGGGCCAGCTAAGGGAGATTATCGATCAAGATATCAAGTCTCTTCAAAAGGTAAAAGCGCTGGCCCAACTACTTGGTGAACAGTGCCTGCCGGGATACTTGGTCAACTATATCGAAAACTTTTGTCCTCTCGGCGACAAGTCGCTTGCAGTCCATTCTCCGAGTCCGATCAGCGGGTACGCAGACAAAGCGGGGGAAATGGATAAGGCGACTATCACCCGAACGAAAGGATTTATCGGCAAAAGCCAGATGGAAGTGAACAAATACCCAGACGCGATACATCACATCAACTTCTTTTATAACGATGCCGGCAAAGCTCGTGTGTTTTACAAGTACAATGGAAGCGTTCGATTCTTGAAAACCGCGAAACGTGATTAAGGAGTTTGAATTTTACCACGGCGTCGTATTCGCTCGCATTCTTCACGGTACGCAGCGTCTTGTTTCGATTAGAGCATTCGAGCCATCGTCGAACGCGTCTTATGTTCTCAACGATAAGATTGGAATTTATATCAAATATTCATCGAAGCGGATGACGCCGTGGCGCTTTACGTTTTCGCCAGAACACAAGCGGGAGATCGAGGAACTGTGCGCTTCTGTGCCCAAGATTTTTGTTGCGCTCGTTTGCAACGACGATGGAGTCGTTTGCCTAAGCTATGCCGAATTGAAGACAATCCTTGATGATCAGCGTGAAAATCATCAATGGATCAGCGCAACACGCCACAAGCGAGAAATGTATTCAATTGAAGGATCGGATGGCCCGTTGGAATTCAAGGTCGGGAAAAACGACTTTCCTGGAAAACTGTTCTCGTCGGCAGAGTAAAGGAGAGAGCGGAGAAAAGGGGTCAGTCGACATATCTTGACTGACGAAACCGGTCTGCTATGAGGCCCCCGTCGAATTTGATCTGCTTTGTCAAGATTTGTTGACTGACCCAAAATCAATCACATTATCGCGACTTCTTCTTCTGCGATGTATATCTCGGTAACCAGTCTCACGCCGCCAGTATGAATGCTGCGCCAGCCGTTTTCTTTTCGTATTCGCGGACTGACGATGAGACAGAAAGAGCGCGCCTCTCTGGGATCCGCAAGAGGCTTGAAAAGGAACTTCGCTTCCTGAGTGGTAATGAGGCGTGGGAAGTCTTTCAAGACGTGGAAGATATTGAAATTGGTCAACAATGGAGGCAGCGGTTAAGTGAAGGCGTCGCTGGCAGCACCTTTTTCGTTCCGGTGCTAACGCCAACTTATTTTGAGCGGCCGATCTGTCGCGAGGAACTAATGCAGTTCGTCCAGCGAGAGAAGGAACTTCGGCGCGATGATCTTATAATCCCCATTCTCTACGTCGACGTTCCGATCCTTAACCAACCCGATGATACCGAGCGAGGGATGTTAGCTCGGAACATCGCGGCCCGGCAGCGTGATGATTGGCGGGACCTTAGAACCTTCAACTTAGATAGCGCAAAGGTTAGGAGGCGAATCACACAGCTCGCCAACTCAATCCTATCTGCTCACACACGCGGTGCTGCTCAGCCGATTCAGCGAGATTCGTCCGCTGCGGACCTGACGACGTCTCGATCAGAGGATGATTGGTTGGAGGAGCTAACTTCACGCCATGCCCTATTCGCGGCATTGCTTGCAGAAGCAAACGGATCCGGCATAACCACGGCTCTTTTAGAGGCGATCGTTGCTAGTGATATTCCGGCGATCGATCTTGAGGCTTTTTTTCAAATCATGGCAAGGCGTTCATATGGTAAGACGCGTTACGCAATTGCGATAGGAGCATTGCAATTAGGGGACAGTCGCGAGTGCGCGCGCACTGTCGTTGAGTTCTGCTTGCAGCCCGGAAATTTGGCGGCAGATTGGCGCGACGATCTTGCTCACGCGATTGCGGGCGTGAGCAATGCGCCATCGACTGTCAAGTGGTGTCACACTCTCCTGACGAGGGATATTAAGTTAGATCCGCAATACTACTTCTTCCTGAGCAGACATGCCGCAGAGGTGGCTCAACACTGCCCGAGTGACATGGCTGCTTATCTTCTTGTTCCAGATCGTGGTCCCGCCGCGTTCAATCTTGATTCGTTCACAGTCGCCGTACGTATATCGAGCAAACCGAAACCATTCCTTACTAGGATGACCGAGTGGGTTCGAGATGGCTGGTTCGATGGCAATAGATCGAGACAGAGTGAAGGTTGTGAGACACCAACTGATCTTTATCGGTATTTGAATATTCTCTTAGAGAATGCGGATGATCGTAAGCGATTTAATGAGGTTTTCCAAGTGACCCATGATCGCGTTTACCGGCTCATCAAACAGAGAAGCGGGTTCGAGATTGGCTTTGATCATGTCGCTGCAATGATTATCGAGAAGTATAAGGGAGCGCAGAGCCTGGAGTTCGATCTACTTCACAGGATCTACGAGGTTCCGAGCGAATATTCTGATTCATGGCAAATTTTGGAGGCCGGGTTCGCCGCTCTAATCAAATATCTCGCTTCACCTGAGCATCCCGCCGCAAGTACTGAGCTTCACGAGGTGTCTATGAATCTTTTCAGCCGGCGACGGGACTCGTGGGCTCAACCGTCGCAGGAAAGGTGAATAGCCTTTAAAGCCTTGTCTGACAAGGCGGTCTCAGCCTAACTACGTGTGGGTCGCGTGGGCCGCGTGGGGTCGCGTCTAAACATTTTGACGTTTGGCTGGCGAACAGCCGCCCCGCGTCCTTGATATGCGCGCCTCGCTTCCGCGTGTATCCGGACGTTGCGGTTGCCCCGGCGAAACCGATCATGGTAGGCTTGCCCCTTGCCAGCATCCACCGTGACCGCTGGATAAAGTAAGAAGTAAGAATTAAGAAGTCGGAACCACATTAGGGCGCACAGCGCCGCGGCTACAGGGTTGGTGTTGCCCGCGGAAAAACTCCTGTGGTAGTCTCGTTCTTATGTCGGCATCTACCGTCAGTGAGTACCTCGCCGCGCTCCCGGCGGATCGCCGGGAGGCGTTGAACGAAGTGCGGCGGGGAATTAACCGGGCCCTGCCAGGGGGGATACAAGGAAGGCATCCAGTTCGGCATGATCAGTTGGTTCGTTCCGCTGTCCACCTACCCCGCGGGTTATGGCAGTAACAAAAAGGAACCGTTGCCGCTTATCAGCCTCGCGTTGACCAATGGGTCATACTTTGCAAAGTGTGAACATGACTTCAGCGACCTCGCCCGCTAGTCGGCCGACGCTTTGGCGCACCTGCCGTGTCCTGGCTAACCGCAAACGCCTGCAAATTCTTGCTCTCTTGATCCGGCAGCCAAACCAGACCGTATCTGCTATCGCCGAGCGCATGAGCTTGTCCATGCCGGCTGCCAGTCAATATCTGCGCGCTTTGGAAGCGCGCGGATTGCTGACTTGCCGACGCGTTGGCCGACGCGTGGAATACCGGCCGTCCCCCGGGACGGGTGAAGGTGCTGCTGATGAAATTGTCAAAGCGCTTCGGGTGGCCTTCCGGCAGAGAGTGCGGCCGATCGAAGCGATTTTCAAACTGGCCACGGGCTTCACGCATCCGCGACGAATCGAGGTGTTTCGCGCCCTAACGAATCGCGGGGATTCGTTTGGTCACCTCCAGGCGGCAACCAATACGCCGGCGAGAGCTCTCTCCCGGCATCTCGCGAAACTGGAGGCCAGAGGCTTTGTGACGGAGAAAGGGGCGCTCTACGTGGCCACGATCCACCGGCATCCATTTGGTCGTGTCTTAGCGCGTTCAGCACGCCATTAGATTATTGGTCGTACTTTGCAAAGTATGGCCATAACAGTTCCGAAGGTGAGGCCGTGCCGGGTCCTTGATATTCGGGCCTTCGCGCTGCCGCGTGTATCCGGACGTTGCGGTTGCCCCGGCGAAACCGATCATGGTAGGCTTGCCCCTTGCCAGCATCCACCGTGACCGCTGGATAAAGTAAGAAGTAAAAATTAAGAATTAAGAAGTCGGAACCACATTAGGGCGCACAGCGCCGCGGCTACAGGGTTAGTGTTGCCCGCGGAAAAACTCCTGTGGTAGTCTCGTTCTTATGTCGGCATCTACCGTCAGTGAGTACCTCGCCGCGCTCCCGGCGGATCGCCGGGAAGCGTTGAACGAAGTTCGCCGGGGAATCAACCGGGCCCTACCGCCGGGATACAAGGAAGGCCTCCAGTTCGGGATGATCAGCTGGTTTGTTCCGCTGTCGACCTACCCGGCCGGCTATGGCGGCAGCAAAAAGGAGCCGCTGCCACTCATCAGCCTGGCATCACAGAAATCCTACATGGCGTTACACATGGTTTGTTTCTACGGACAGCCGGCGTTGCGGGAGTGGTTCACCGCGCAATACGCAAAGAGCGGCAAGAAGCTGGACATGGGCCAGGGCTGTCTCCGTTTCAAGACGTTGCCGGAGCTCGCGCTGGATGTCGTTGAGCGCACCGTGGCCCGGCTCCCGGTCGAGGACTACATCGCAGGCTATCAGGCCATGCGTGACGCGAATGAAAAAGGCAAGGCGCGCACAGGCGCCGGGAAGAAGTGATCAGTGACCAGTGATAAGTGATCTAGAAGGAGGCAGAGGATAGAGAACTGAGGATAGAGGATTGTAGGACAACCGCTCCGGTTGCCTTGCTCTAGATCGGCAGGCGATGCGCCTGCCCTACAAGCAAACGAAGCATACATTCATGAATGACCTGCTGATGGATATTCGTTATGCGCTGCGCGTGCTCCGCAAATCGCCGGCGTTCACGCTCGTGGCGTTGCTCACCCTGACGTTGGGGATTGGAGCGAACGTCGTCGTGTTCGGAATCGTGAATGCGATCCTGCTACGGCCGCTAGATGTCAGCGACCCACAGAATCTTTATCAGGTTCGCAACGGAGTTTGGACGAACTGGAAGTTACTGACGACGTCGTATCCGGCGTTTCAAGATTATCAGAAGCGAAACACGACCTTGAGCGGCCTGACAGGGTTCTATGGATACGCTGGGGGAACGCTGCACTGGAGTAACGGAGCGAGAAGTGTCGCGGGCTACGCGGTCACAGGCAATTACTTCGAGTTGCTCGGAGTACAGCCGCAGATGGGACGGCTGATCCACACCGAGGACGAGCAGGGACTCGGTCCGGTTCCGTACGTGGTGTTGAGCGACCGCCTTTGGCGCAGCGCGTTCAACGCCGACCCGGCCGTAATCGGGACGACGGTGCGGCTCGACAAACATCCATTCACGGTGATTGGCGTGACGCCGGCGGCTTTTCACGGCACGGAGAAATTTGTTTGGCCGGACTACTACATGTCGGTCATGGACTTGTTTGGCCCGGAGTACTTGAAGGACCGGAAGGGCAGACCTTTAACGGTGCTTGGGCGCCTGAAGCCGGGCGTCACGCCGGGACAGGCAGCGGAAAACCTGAGTGCGATCTCGGCGACGCTCGCGAAGGAATACCCGGCGACAGACACCGGCGTGCCGCTGCGAGTCGTTCGCCCGGGACTCTACGCGGACACGGGTGACGTTGTTCGCAGTTCTCTTTACAGCGTGACTGCGCTGACTCTGCTCATCCTGGCGGCAGCCTGCGCGAATCTGGCAACGCTGTTTGCGGCGCGCGCAGCCGATCGGAGCCGGGAACTCGCGCTCCGCGTGGCAGTAGGCGCCGGCCGCTGGCGACTCGTGCGCCAACTGATGACTGAAGCTCTGGTCGTGTCGCTGTTCGGCGGAGCGATCGCCATCGTGATTGCGACGGTGCTGCTGCGGGTGCTGGACAGCAAAGCATTGCCAACCTTCTTCGGGGCCACTTCGCCCTTCAGCGAATTGTCAGTCGGCGTGGATGCGCGGGTTTATCTCGTCGCTCTGGCTTTGACGGTACTCAGCGGTCTCCTGTTTGGAATGATTCCGGCGCGAACAGTGTGGCGGAGCAGTCCGCTCCAAGCGATGAAGAGCGGGCCGGTGGATACAATGCCGTTGCGTCGCTTTGCGCTGCGCGACCTTTTGCTCGGCGCGCAGATTGCCATTTGCACGCTCATGGTGGTCGCATCGCTCGTTGCCGTGCGCGGCATGGTGCGCCTGCTCCATGTTCCGCTCGGCTTCCAACCGCAAGGCGCTTTCCTCGCTGAAATGGACTTCAGCGAAGTGGAACCGGACGGCGACCTGCCGCTCGAGAAAAAGAAAGCGATGATCGACGCGCTGCGCAGCATCCCTGGCGTGACCGCAGTGGGAACGCTCGGCAAACCGCCCTTTACCGGCGGACTGCGCCCAATTCCGGTTTTCCCGCCAGGCACGACCGAGTTCACACTCAACCATTCAGTGCTGGCGTCGTTAGGCCTGACGATATCGCCCGGCTATCTCGAGACGGCCCGGACCGAGCTCCTGCGCGGCCGGGATTTCTCCTGGCGCGACACTGCTCAGACGCCCTTTGTGGCGATCGTGAACGAAACCTTCGCGCGCAAAATGTGGGGCGACACGCCGGCGATCGGACAACGTTTCATTTTCCTCGACCATTTAAGGGAGGTGGTGGGCGTGATGGAGACCGGCAAGTATCTCGAGATCCAGGAACCACCCCAGCCAATGATCTATCTGCCGTTGACCCAGAGCGAGCAGACGTATCCGTATTTCGTGGTACGATCATACCGCGCGAAGAGCGAGATGATCCCGGCGATCGAGCGGACTCTGAGCGCGGTCGAGCCGAACGCGCCCATCATCGTGCGAAGCTGGTCGGATGCGCTGGAAGGTCCGCTTTTCCCCGCGCGAGCGGCGACAATCGCCCTGGGTGCGCTGGGCCTTCTCGCGGCGATGCTGGCGGTGACCGGCATCTTCGGCCTGGCCGCGTACAATGTGAGCCGTCGGAAGAAGGAGCTCGGAATTCGCGTCGCGTTAGGCGCGCGCGCGAAACATGTCATGACCGCGGCCGTTGGGCGGCCAATCGTGCTACTCGTCCTCGGCTCGCTGGCGGGGTTGCTCCTGGGCATTTTCGCCAATCGCTTACTCGGACAGATCGTGTATCAGGCGAACCCCGGTGACCCTGTGGTTGTCGCGGGCGCGATCATAACGATGGCGCTATTAGGCCTCGCCGCGTCCGCTATTCCGGCCCGGCGAGCACTTGCTATCGATCCCTGCAAATTGATGCGGGAAGAGTGACCCGCCTTCGCTGAAGCTACGGCGTGGCAGGCCCGCCTTTTCTAAAGGCGTGGCAAGGCACGAACCCTACACCCAAAGCGTGCGATCGAAGGTGCGGTACTGGATGGCTTCGCTGACGTGTTCCGGGGTGATCGCGTCTGATTCGGCGAGATCGGCGACGGTACGGGAGACTTTCAAGATGCGGTCGTAGGCGCGGGCGCTCAAGTTTAGCTCGGTCATGGCGACGCGGATCAGTTCCTGAGATTCGTCACTGAGTTTGCAGTGCTGTTTGATCTGGCGCGGGCCCATCCGCGCGTTGCAATTCACTTTCGCATCGGACTGGAAACGGGCGCGCTGTTTTTCGCGGGCGCGCTGGACGCGTTCGCGAATCGCGGCGGAAGATTCTTCCGTTCGCGTGCTCGAGATGTCGCGGTATTCGACGGCGGGCACTTCGATGTGGAGATCGATGCGATCGAGGAGCGGGCCGGAGATGCGCTGGCGATAACGATGGACCTGCGTCGGGCCGCAGCGGCATTCGCGTTTCAAATCGCCGAAGTAGCCGCACGGGCATGGGTTCATTGCGGCGACGAGCATGAACTCGGATGGGAAAGTCACGCTGCCGGCGGCGCGCGAGACGGTGACTTTCCCGTCTTCGAGCGGCTGACGCATTACTTCGAGGGTGGAACGTTTGAACTCGGGCAATTCGTCCAAAAACAAAACGCCGTGATGGGCGAGGCTCACTTCGCCGGGCGCAGGAATCGCGGAGCCGCCGAGCAGGCCGACATCGGAGATGGTGTGATGCGGCGAGCGAAATGGCCGGGTGGAAACGAATGCCTGATCGCCGTTGAGCATCCCGGCAATGCTGTGGATTTTCGTGCTCTCGATCGCTTCTTCGAGCGACATCGGCGGCATGATCGTGGCGATTCGTTTCGACAACATCGATTTGCCGGAGCCGGGCGGACCAATCATGAGCAGGTTGTGTCCGCCGGCCACGGCGACTTCGATCGCACGCTTGACGTGGCCCTGTCCTTTGACGTCGGCAAAATCGACGTCGTAATTCTTGTGGGTGGCGAAGAACGAAGTCAGGTCGCCATAAGTCGGTGAGATGAGCGACTCGCGCCTAACGAATTGATAGGTCTCGCGCAAATTGTGAACGCCATAGACGGTGATGCCTTCCACCATCGCCGCCTCGTTCGCGTTGGCCGCCGGAACAAAGATCGCCTCTTTCTTTCGCCGGCGGGCTTCGAGCGCCACCGGCAACACGCCTTTCACCGAGCGAACACCGCCATCGAGCGCGAGCTCACCGACGAAACTATATTTTTCGAACGCCGCGCCATCGAGGTCCTCGGCGACGGCGATCAGCCCGAGCGCAATCGGCAGGTCGAAGCTTGGGCCTTCTTTCTTAATGTCGGCCGGTGCGAGATTGATCGTCGTTCGTCCGCGCGGCCAATGGTAGCCGCTGTTAATGATCGCCGTCGTGACGCGATCCTGGCTTTCCTTCACTGCGGTATCGGGCAAGCCGACGATAATGATCTTCGGATTTCCATGCGCGCCGTTGACCTCGATTTCTACCTCGTAGGCGTCGACGCCAAAAACGGCAGCGGAGTAAATCTTGGCGAGCATGGGAGGAACTCGCCAAGATTGTCAAAAACGCCGGCGCGAGGAAAGGTCAATCGCGAAGCGCGTCTTCCCAGAGAGAATTCAGGCTAGTATTGTTTTGGACTCGGGGTCGGCGTCGGCGACGCGGACGGAATCGAGTCGAGCAAGGCGTGGCTGAGATTGATGTCCTTTCCTGGATAAGTCTTCGACGAACCCGAAAACGACGGACCGGTGTTGTGGCACATGAAACAGTTGGCCATCGGGTTGCCGTTGAAATTATTTTGCGGTCCCTGGAAGTAGGTTTCGAGCGTCGCGTTCGCGAGATCGATCGAAGCGACTCCCTGTTTTTCCAGTTGGCTGACGTCGGGCTGAAGCGTGCCGGCCTGAAGCCAAAGCGTGCCGATGAGTTTGTAATTGGCCCAGACGGTTTCCTTCGGCTGTGGGTTCTTGCCTTTGCCCATGTTCACCATTTCGCCCTGCCCCGCCGTGTTGACGTTGTTGATGTCCTGCGTCCGCGCTGAGTCCGCGCCGCCCGTGGCAAACTGCCGGAAGACATTCGTAACCGGGGTCACAGTTTGTTTTGCGAGATCGACCGTCGGCGTTGCCTTAATATTGCAGACGTTCGCCGGCGTGTTCGCCGCGTAGAAGGTGAAGCCCTGTTTGCTTACCGGACTGGTTGAATTGTAGGCCATTCCCGGCGGCAGATCGGGCGCGTTTTGGATCTGCTCGAACGTGCCCCAAAGAAATTCGGGATGATTCACCGTAATCCCGACAACGTGGAGCCCGACGAGCGCGACTGTGACCGGTCGCGTTTTACCGCTCGGGTCCGTCCCAATGCCGATTTGTTTGCCGTTTTTGTCCTTCAAGTTCACCAGAAGCGGCACGCTCGTTTTTTCCGTGTAAAACCCGGCCGGCGGATTCCCGTCCGGCACAACTTTCCAGGCCGCTTTGAAAACCGCGGCGCCGACGGGCCAGGTCAGGGTGGCCGATGCGTTGGCGTAGTTCGCTCCGCCGTTCTGCTGGAGAAAGCCAAAATAGACGTCGTTCATGTGGGTCGAATACCAAATGATCTGGCCCTTTGGATCGACCAGGACGCCGCCGCCCGCCTGGGCCGGATCGTCGCTCGATCGGGGCTGGCGCGCGCCGGCCGGTTTCAAATCGCGCGGCTTCAGATTGAGCGGCTTCGGGCCTTTCGCCGCCACTGGTTTTTTGCCGACCTCTTCGCCGTTATTCAGCGTCGTGAATCGCGCCCGGCCATCGGGCCCAATCGCGGTCGCCCAGACAAACGCTTCCCACGACCATTGATGGAAAACGCAATCGATGGCATTGAGATTGGCGGTATCGTCCGTCGGAAACGGCGGGGCGGGATAGGCCGTGTAACTCACGAGCCCCTCCGCCCAACCGAGTCTGGGGCACATTGGAGGTGACGCAGTCGGACTCGCCGCGGCGGACTCACTCGCGCTCGGCGATTGAGCAGCGACGATCGACGTTAATGAGAGCAGGATTGCGGAAACGAGGAGGACCAAGGAGTTGGTTTTCATGGGGTATGGGATTGGGGTTGGAGATTCGGACAGCTCCCTTACGCCTCAGCTATCGCGCAAGATTATTTCGGAAAATTCGGCCGTCGAACAGAAGAATCGCGTTAAGTTTTAAGTCTTTAACCGGACATCGAACCGACGCGGCGAAAAAACGCCGAACCTTTGCCAGACCAGCGGGTTAAATAGGCCCTTGAGTATTTATTGAACAAGACCCGTCCAAAGGCTGTCAGAAAAGCGATATTTAATATTTAACGTTGTTAACTACTTGGCGAAATGTTAAAACGAAACATCGACGCGCCTCTCCCTGGTGTAACGACGGAAAAAACACAGGCGGGTCTCCCTTACCCTTTCGATGAAAACTTATATGGCTG
Organism: Chthoniobacterales bacterium; assembly: GCA_035644055.1. Classification (GTDB taxonomy): domain Bacteria; phylum Verrucomicrobiota; class Verrucomicrobiia; order Chthoniobacterales; family UBA10450; genus AV80. The sequence continues at coordinate 62,135 of DASQPH010000001.1, read as the reverse complement.
CTGAAGATAGCGATACTGGAATAAAGATTTACCTGCGCGAGATCGGGCAAATCCCGCTCCTTACTCCCGACCAGGAGATCGAGCTGGCCGCCAAGATCAAGAAGGGCGATCGCGAAGCGCGCGCCCTCATGATCCGCTCCAACCTGCGCCTGGTGGTCAAGATCGCGCACGATTACGCGAACCTCGGGCTGCCCCTGCTCGACCTGATTTCCGAGGGCAACATCGGGTTGATGAAGGCGGTGGAACGCTTTGACCCGGCAAAGGGCGGAAAGCTCAGCACTTACGCGGCCTGGTGGATCAAGCAGTCGATCAAGCGCGCCCTGGCGAACCAGAGCAAGACGATTCGGTTGCCCGTCCATCTCGTGGACAAAATCTCGAAGATGCGCCGTGTCTCGCTCCAGATGAGCGAGGAGCTGGGCCGCGAACCGACCGATGACGAGCTCGGCGAAGAGATCGGCATCGCGAGCGGGAAGGTTTCGCAGTTGAAGACCGTCTCGATCCGGCCGGCGTCCTTGGACGCGCCGATCAGCGACGATGATTCGACCGAGTTCGGCGAAATCGTTGGCGATGAAGAAGCGCAGACGCCGTTCGAATTGCTCCGCGACAAGAATTTGCGGAACGAAGTGGGCGGATTGCTCGACGTGCTCGACGATCGCGAACGCAAGATCATCTTCTCGCGCTTCGGTCTCGATGGCGGCAAGCCAAAGACGCTCGAGGAAGTCGGCAAGAAATTCGGCGTGACGCGCGAGCGGATCCGGCAGTTACAGAACATTGCTCTGTCGAAACTGCGCCGCGCCCTCAGCAAGAAAGAGCGGCCGGTCGACGTGGAATTGCCGGTCGAAGCCTGACAATCGAACAAGTTAGTTTTTGAACGCGCGGACGGGAAACTGTCCGCGCGTTTTTTTCGTATCGTCGGCAGTTTCCGGCCGCCTAGATTAGCCCGTGCGAAACCTCAACGACATTTCGCTCGCGATTGTTTGTCCGATGGCGAACGAGGCTGAGACTGCCACGCGCTTTGTGGATTCTGCTCTGGTGAATTGCGGGGCCCTCGGCAGGAGAAAATTCCTCGCAGTCGTGGATCAGGCAAGCAAGGACAACACCCGGCAAATTCTCGAAACCCACGCGCTGATGGTGCCGGAATTGACCGTCGTTTGGGCGCCGGAAAATCGCAACGTCGTCGATGCGTATGTGCGCGGATACCGCGAGGCTCTCCAAACGGACGCGGATTGGATTCTGGAAATTGATGCCGGATTCAGCCATCAACCGTCCGACATTCCACCTCTGCTCGAAAAGATGCGGCACGAATACGATTGCGTTTTCGGCAGCCGGTTCTGTCCCGGCGGCGCCTTTGTCGACCGATCGTTTGCGCGCTATTGGATCAGTTTCGGCGGAACTCTCGTGACCAATCTGTTGCTCGGCACCAGGCTCACCGACATGACCAGCGGATTTCAATTGTTCACCCGCGAAGCGCTGGAGACTATTCTCAATCGCGGGATCCGATCGCGCGGTCCTTTTTTCCAAACCGAAATGAAAGCGCACTGCCGTGATCTCAAGGTCGTCGAGGTCCCCATTCAATACCGTTCGCCGACGCATGTCGTTGGATCCGCCGCGCTCGGCGACGCCTTTCTAAACTTGTGGCGCTTGTTCCGGGCGCGGGTAGCAGGATCGCTGTGAACGCGTCCCCGGCGATCGTCGTCACTTCAATCTTTCCGCCGAGTCCCGCGTTGCGCGAGATCGCGAAGGAAGCGGCCGCCGCCGGTTACGAGCTCATCGTCATCGGCGATGCGAACAGCCCGCCGAATTTCGATTTGCAACCGTGCGATTACCACGATCTCACCCGCCAGCAAAAAAGCGGCCTGCGTTTCGCCGAGCTCTGTCCGACGCGGCATTATGCCCGGAAAAACATTGGCTATCTTCTCGCCGCTCGTGCGGGCGCGCCTCTCATTCTCGAAACGGACGACGACAATTTTCCGCATCCCGAATTTTGGCGCGCGCGACAAATGCAAAGCAGCGTCGCAGTTCTTCGTTCCGCCGGTTGGGTCAACGTCTACCGTTATTTCACTGACGCGAACATCTGGCCGCGCGGTCTTCCGCTGGACGCAATTCACCAGCAGCCGCCGAATTTGAGTTCCTCCAGCGAAGAAGTTCCCTGCCCGATCCAGCAAGGACTCGCGGACGGCAACCCGGATGTGGACGCGATTTATCGGATCACTCTTCCGTTGCCTCAGAAATTTCGCCGGAACATCAGCGTTGCCCTCGGCTCCGGTTCGTGGTGCCCATTCAACAGTCAGAACACAACCTGGTGGCCGCAGGCGTATCCGTTGCTCTATCTGCCCGCGCATTGTTCGTTTCGCGTCACGGACATTTGGCGAAGCTTCGTCGCGCAACGCATCGCCTGGGTAAACGATTGGCACCTTCTTTTTCACGGACCGGATGTGACGCAGGAACGGAATCCTCACAATTTGCTCCGCGATTTCGCGGACGAAATCCCGGGTTACCTGCAAAACCGCGCGATCTGTGAGGCGCTCGCTCAGCTTGAATTGCCACGCGGCACCACGCACGTCGCCGACAATCTGCGCACGTGTTACCAGGCGCTGGTTATCGGTGGCTGGCTTCCCGATGCCGAACTCGAATTGCTCGAGGCCTGGCTGGAAGATTTGCGATGATTTCAGATCGCGCGCCTCAGGAAACGCGACCCTCGCTCCGTGAGACGCTCACGAACTGGCGGTACTGGATTTTCTTCTTTCTTACCTCTGTCGTCTACAACGTCTTCTTTCTCCGAACTTTTTCGCATTGGTGGTTCGAAGACGATGCCTATCTGTTCGGTTTTGTCCGGACGATCCGCAATCCCGCGGCGTTTTTCACTCGCGAGACAATCAAGAGCCTTGGCGCCGGCGGCGCGCTGACGCCGTTCCAGGCCATTTCAGAATGGATCGACAGCCAGATCGGATATCGCAGCCTCGCCCTGGCGCATTTTCACACCACCATCAGCGTGGCGGCTGCGCTCATCCTGCTGTTCCATGTTCTTCGTCGCTTTGGCGTTTCAATTCGCGCCGCGATCGCGGTCTGTTTGCTCTGGCTTTGTCTTCCCGCGACCATCGTCGTCACGGATTTTTTGTCGGCGCGCCATTACCTCGAAGGATTCGCCGTCAGTCTGCTCGCGGTCGCGTTTACGCAAAATATTGGCCAGGGCACATGGCGCGAGAACGCGCGCACGATCGCGTTGCTCTGCCCGACGGTCGGCAGCGCCATGCTCTTCAAGGAACTATACGCCATCACTGTGCCGCTTTTCTGCGCGATCTATTTGGTCGAATCGAAACGATATCGCGCCGCGCTCGCCTCACTGATTCTGATCCCTCTCTATTTCGTTTACCGCAATTACGTCTTTGGACCGACGGTCGCCAGTGGCTCGCCCTGGCTGCGCCCGTCAGAATATCTGGTCTATCTGTCGCGACTGCCGTATATGCTGGCAGGAAATTTCGGCGGTTACGCTCTCGTCGTCGTTGCAATCACGTTACTGATTGTCTTCGCGCGCCAGCAAGAAAGGCCCGGCCGCTTCCTGATCTATGCCGCCTTGGTTCTCGCGTCGGATCTGGCCGTCATTTATCCGGTGGCCTTTCCCGTGTCTCTTCAATGGCACGAACACGGAACCTGGTGCCGCGCGCTCTTCCTGCTTGGAAGCGGCCTCCTGATTGCCGGTGGCATCGCGTGCTTCCGCGCGCCCTTGCCGCAGCGCGCACGCATTTTCGCAACCCTGTTGACGTTCGCCGTTCTTATTCCCGGCGCTGTCGTGACCCGCACCGAGTGGCAACGCCTGCTCCTCCAATCCAAACGTGAAGGCACATTCTACCTCGCCCACCCAGACCGCTTGTTTTATTCGGAAGTCCCTGCCGCGTTTTTCCTCGACGGCGTCCGCTTCCTTTACGACATCCCTGTTCGTCATCACATCTTCGCGGTCGAACGGCAGCAGCCACCGGCGGAAATCCTGAACCGCCACCAAACGATTTGGCGCGTGGTTGACGGCAAATATGTCGAGGATCCGAAGTTGTTTGCCGAGCTGCGGTCGAACGCCGCCGCGCCGTAGGTTGCTTATTCCGCCGTGCGTAACTGCACGGAATCCACCTTGTCGCGGCCGCCGAGCATGTCGCTTAGGACGACCAGATTGTCGCCCGGTTCGGTTAGCTTTTGCTTCCGCAAATAGGTGACTGCGGATTCGATCGTGACGTTCGGATCGTCGGCGAACTTGAGCATGACCGGATGCGTTCCCCAAAGAATGACGATCTGGCGAAAGACGGTTTCGCTGGAAGTAAAAGCGAAAATCGGCGCGTTCTCCGGTCGCAGATTGGAAGCGTAACGCGCCATCGTTCCGTGATGCGTGAAGACAACAATCTTCGCCCGCGACAGCGAATTCGCGAGGACCACGGCCGACGCCACTGTTTTTTCGCGCGTATCTTCGAGGATGGCGTCCTGGCCATAACCGGCGCCGCCGCTGCGCTCAATCCGGCGCGCGACCCGATCGAAAACCTTCACACATTCCACCGGATAACGACCCGTTGAGGTTTCGCCGCTTAACATGATCGCGTCCGTCTGCTCGAAGACCGCATTCGCCACATCGGTGATCTCCGCCCGCGTCGGCACAGGATTTTCGATCATCGACTCCAGCATGTGGGTCGCCACGATGACCGGTCTACCGATGCGCAGACAGCTCTTCACAATTTTCCGCTGGATAATCGGCAACTCCTCCATCGGGCATTCGATCCCCAGGTCACCGCGCGCGATCATGACCACGTCCGCCTCCTCGATCATGCCCAGGATGTTGCGCACGGCCGATTGGTCCTCGATTTTGGCGACGACTTTCGCGGAGCTCTTCGCCTTCTTCAAAACTCGACGCAGCGCCTGCAGATCGCTTCTTTGGCGGGCAAAGCTCAGCGCCACGAAATCGGTTTTCAGCTCCACGCCGAGCGCGATGTCCTCGAGGTCTTTTTCCGTCAACGGTGGCAGGTTCACGCGGACGCCCGGCAGATTGATGTGGCGCCGGGAGCCGAGCACGCCCGGCGTGAGAACTTTGCAGCGAATCCGGTTCCGCTTTTTCGCCAACACCAGCAAACGCATCACGCCGTTATCGACCAGGACGATGTCGCCGACCGAGATGTCGTTCACCAGCCCGTCGTAGTTTACATCGACCGAATATTTCTCCTCGTTCCTCGCCCCGTGCACGGTGAACTCGAGGATGTCGCCGATTTTTAGTTTCAGGTTTGATTTCAGCTCGCCGGTCCGGATGGCCGGTCCCTGGGTATCGAGCAGGATCGCAATCGGACGTCCTATTTCCGCCGCAATTCGGCGCACTCGCGGCACGAGCTCATGCACCCATTCGTGTTTCGCATGGCTCATGTTGAGCCGGAAAACATCCGCTCCCGCCTGGAGTAACTCTCGCAACGTTTCGGTTTTTTCCGTCGCCGGCCCGAGCGTGCAGATGATCTTCGTCCTGCGCATCTGTCGAAAGCATTGAACGCGCGCAAACAAAAACAAAGCCGAATCTCCCGAGCTCGCGCTGACGCGCGGATAGTCTTAGATCAATTCTACCGAGCAGCTCGATCCTCATTCCTTGAGAACGGGTCTGCTCAAAGTGATGTGCACATGATCGTTATGATCGTTCACTGCCACGTATCGCTTGTTCGTATTGGTCCAACTCGCAGTGTCGACAATGAGAGATGTGCCGCCTACGGTCGTCTTTCCAGTGGTTAAGAGTTCTTTCGCCCACCCACTGCTGAGACCGGCCTCGTTTGGGTGGACAAGACTAAAGCCCCAACCGAGGGCGTATCTCAATTCGATCACCTCCGGTTTGGCCGCGAGCGCGTCCAATCCCACCCGGGTAGCGGTCACCCAGTTCTTCACGCGTTGTTTCGCGGCCTCGGCAGCGCTTCCCGCGTTCATCGCCGCTTTTACGTCGTCGACCAGTTTTTGATAGTTTTTGCCGCCGCTGTCGGCGCCGGGAAACGTGTAAAAGTGGAACATGTCGATGTCAGTACCATACCTGTGTGTGGTATGGCCGATGTTGCGACCGTGTTCGCCTGAAATGTCGTTGATTTTGGTGATCAAAGAGCTATTGGCAGCTAACCAGTTATAGGTCCCGCGCGAACACCAATCATCTCCTCCCGCTTCTCGTATCGAATACCGGGCGAACCCGTCAGGCATGCGCCAAAGGCCAAGGCACTCGCCGGAATCCTTTTCGTCCGACACCTCCGCACCATTGACCAGCGCCACCAATTTGAATCGGTATTTTATCTGGTGAGGGGCTGGTGGCTGGCTGGCCACGGTGGAAGGCTTGGGTTTGACGGAGACCCGCACGCGGAGGGTTTTCTCGTCGATCTTTTCAATCGAACCAGAACCGGGAGCTTCGTCCACGACAGTCATGAGGGGGCCGGGGCCCAGAAGAGTTACAGTAACCTTCTTTACCGTTGCTTGATCTGGCTTGGAGATGCCGAGAGTGAAAAACCGGTCGAACACGTTCGTATTGCCGGGCCGCGGAATGCTATAGAAGTTCAGGACTGCTTTGGGTTGGCCTTTATAATTCGGTACAGTCGTATCCGGAACGATATCGTTAATCTTGACTCCGGGGTCGGGCCCGAGTGTGGCGCTTACCCGCGTGGGCAGAATGCTGTCCCCGACATTCATGGCCGTGGCGACAAGGACCAAATTGGTCGCACCACCGGCCGCTAAATTCTCAACATTAATGGTCTTCTTGATGGTGCCTGTAGTTCCATCACTTTGCCAAACAGGCGGCGCCTTAAGCTGCGAGTTGATTTGCTTGCCATCGCTGAAAATCTGCTGACCGGACGCGCCTCCGCGCACTGTCAGGCTCCAAGTATCGTTGTATATGCTTTGGTGGAGGACATAATAGGGATATTCATCGGTCTGCACGGTGTAGGTCAGATCCACAGTCTTGGTTCCCTGGGGAATATTGAGCGTGGCCTGTTGCGCAATCGGAGTATTTTGCTGAGCAGCCGTCACCGCGACCGAGACTGACGCTGAAGAGTCGGATACCTGCGTGCCCGACGGAAGCAGAGCCGCGGGAAAGATTTTCATCGATGCCATGTTCTGGCGTTCTGCGGTCGGACCCAAAGCCGTCGCTACGACGGGAAGACTCGCTCCTGATGCATTCTCCACGGTAAAAGGAGCGACGCCGCTAACCAGGTCCTCCGTTGCCAGCATGTTGATATGCAGGATCTTGTTGCCATCGAGCACAAGAGTGCCCTGGCCGTAATAGAAGCGGCCGTTTTGCTGGGTCTGACTGGTGAACTCGAAGTTACCGGCCGGCAACAATGGAAACTGGAAGTTTCCATTCTGATCTGAAATCACGTTGAACAGCAGGTCTGTGTTCAAGATCCTGCCGGTCACGGAGATCCCGGCTTTGTTAAGTGCCGAATTGGAAGGCGGCGCCGCGAGATTGCCGCTGATCTTATATGCGCTCACGAAGAATTCCACCGTCCCATCGTTCACGCCGCCATTGGAATCATCGCCGTGAACAGAGAGAAGAATTTTGCCGGACCGCTTGAGAAGGAGATCGCGAAAGGAGTTTGGATTGTTTAACAGCAGTGTGCCGTTGGATTGCAGCGTAAAAAAATCCGTCACCACCGAGTGGTTATCTCCCTGTGCGTCTTCGAGCGTGGCTATATCGAAGCTCTTCAGCGCTACGGTCGATCCGTCCGGTTTGGTGAACCGCACGGTTAGGCCGCTGAAATTGCGATCGAGCACGCTATTGACCAGTTGATCAATCTTGAGGAGCGAATTTTCCGAAAGCTCCTTGCCGTCAGCCAAGACAATATCGACCTGTTTTGTCTCACCAGGGACCACTGTCACCGAGGCTTGTCCGGAATTTGATGGTCGAATCTCCGCGCTTACTTGCAGGGCTCCCGCGGGGACTTTGAGTGTGACTGTGCCGTCGGCCTGGGTAGTACCCATCTCACTGCCGTTGATGGATACAGTCGTGCCAGCAGGTCCAGCCAGACCAAGACCGTTTCCGACCAGATCGGACGGTAAGAACGTCCGGACGGTTAACGTTGCCGTGTTAGCAGGCGCAAGCCCAAAGACTTCTACCACCGCGACACCAGTGCCGCCACTCTTACCAGCTAAGATTGCCGTGTATGCGCCTGGGGTCAGGCTGGTCAGAATCGCCGACTCGGCATCGTTTTGCGGCGCCAAACCAGTAGCCTGGATTTCGGTGGGGTGAGCATCCTTCCAGTTGTCGTTGCTCCCGATTAACGCGCCGTTTCCATCGTGCAATTCAAGGACGGGATCTAGCACGGGATTTTGGATTCCAAAATCGATCAACGAAGGTCCGACGGCCCGGATCAAAACATTACTTTCGGGCGCACCTACCGGGCCGACGATAATTCCGCCAATCATGACGTTGTCTCCGGTTTCGACAAAACCACGTGTCGAGACGTTGGCTAACTGTGAATCGACTGTTCGATTGAGATCATAGACCTCAAATAATCCTATACCGGACGAGCCATTCTTGCCGCGCACCACGACGGTATACGCTCCAGGGTTGATTATCCCCCAGAGCGCCGATTCGAGTGCATTTGCTGGCGCTATTCCGCTATCGATAATCTCCTGTCGGGTAGCAGCGTCGTTCCAATTGTCGTTCGTGGCCAAGAGTTCCCCGGCGGAGCTGTGCACCTCGATGATCGGGTCCGCAAGCGCCCCGCTCAACGGCAGCGAAGGTCCAATCCCACGAACAAGAACTGTCTTGGGCTGGGTTCCCGCAATGATGAAGCCGCCTATCATCGCATCGTCGCCAGGCCGCACACGCAAACGCGTTGAAATATTCAGAAGCTGGCTATTGGCTGAGGGAAAGGCGGGCACCTGTCCATCCAGGACGTTTCCAACCATCCAAAGCGACATGGCGGCGACGACGAGTTTGAAACGAGTGCGCGAAAGATGAGCGCACATCACGCCCCTGTTTACGTTCGGACAGACGCGGTCCCGGACCCGCGGGCGGGGGAAAGAAGGAGGTTGCATACGATCAAATACGGAAATAAGAGGCGCCAAGTTTCCAGAAAACTGAATTTCCCTTCGCCAATGCCGGGAAAGAGAAAGGAGATTGCGAAAGAGGACCAGCCGGGCACGGTTAATCCCACACCGATGCGAACCGGAAAGTGCGGATATGATCGTGGCCGGCCAGACCTTCGAGCATACGGAATTTTTCTGGAAGACGATGCGCCAGGTTGCGCGCACGCTGAAGCCGAACGGACTCTGCTTCATCATCGTTCCACCGAGGCCCGGAGCATCGGTTCCCGGTCGATTGCGTAGCGGATGTATCCCGACGGGCTGCGTGCGCTCGCGCGTTATGCAGGCCTCGAAGTGCTCGCCGCCGAGACGCAATGGGAAGACCTGCCGCAATACGATAACGAGAGCAACAAGTGGCTCGACTCCGTTCTCATCGCGCGGAAGCCGGCGTAGCGCTGGGGTAGCGTGCGTTGTCCTCAGCGCATGAAGGTCCGCTGAGGACAGCGGACTCTACAACCCAGGGAGGGAACGCGATCTCGAAACCAGGCGGGTTCAAAGACAGGTTCGGATTGTAAAACGGATCGTGCATCAACTGCGCGCCCCACGTCGTCTGCATGTACGCGACGGCGCGCTCGAACTCAGTCTGTTCTTCCCGCGTGCGCTGATGACCGCGCGAAGCGGATTCGTGGTGAATCAAATTCGCGTACGGCGTCCAGACGATGCGATAACCGCGTTGGGTCAGGCGCAGACAAAGATCGATGTCATTAAAGCTAACGCCGAGATTTTCTTCGTCGAATCCACCAAGTTCTTCGAAAACCACTTTCCGGATCGCCATGCAAGCGCCGGTCACCGCGGAACAATTTTGCTGGAGCATCGCGCGGTTGAAATAGCCAGGATGCCCATGTGGAATGTGCGGGAATGCGTGTCCGGCCACGCCGCCCAGGCCAAGAATGACGCCGCCATGTTGCAGGGTCCCGTCGGGATACCAGAGCCGCGCGCCGACTGCGCCCACTTTCGCGCGAGCCGCGTGGCTAACCATCTCAGTTAACCACGTTGGATCGTCGATCTCCGTGTCATTGTTCAGGAAGACGAGAATTTCGCCGCGGGCTTTTGTCGCTGCGCGATTATTGAGCCGGCTGTAATTGAACGGACCGGCTTCGACGAGAACGCGAATGCTGTTGTCAGCTTCGCCCTCTCGAAGAAATGTCAGCGTTTCCGGTTCCACCGAACCGTTATCGACCACGACGATTTCAAACGGTTCATAGTTCGTTACCGTCCGAATGCTTTCGATGCAGCGCTTCAGCAATCGAACGCGATCGCGCGTCGGTATGATGATCGACACCAGCGGCGCTGGTTGCGGCAACGCATGAATGAAACGATGCGACTCATTGTTTTCCGGACAGGCTGTAACCGTCCCTGGCATCCCGCGGCGCCTGGCGTGATCGGCAATCGCGCGCCGCGCCGCTTCTCTCGCGTACGGTTTCGCGTCGACCACAGCCGCCAGGCTCCCGGTGATCATGCGCCAATGATAAAGAATACGCGGAATGTGCCGGACTTGTTCCGGACGCAGTCGCTCGACGCAACGCAACGCGAGATCGTAATCCTGTGAGCCCTCAAATCCTTCGCGGAACCCGCCGATCTCGCGCAACAGATCGGCGCGATAACAGCCGAGATGATTGATGTAGTTCTGTCCGAGAAATAGCTCCGGATTCCAATCAGGTTTGAAGAATGGATTCGAGCGCAGCCCGCCCTCATCGATCTTGTCTTCGTCGGAATAAATCAGGCCGGCATCGGGATGGCGGCCGATCTCAAGCGCAACCAGCGCAAGCGCGTTTTCCGCGAAGGCGTCGTCCTGGTCGAGCAGCACGCACCATTCGCCCGTCGCCAGCTCGAGCGCCGAGTTCGAGCACGCCGAGATGTGGCCGTTGCGCTCGCGAAACGTCAGCTTTATCCGCGCATCGCTCCCAGCGAGCTTTTCCAGAAACGGCCGGACCCTGGCATCGGTCGAGGCATCATCAGCGATGCACAACTCCCAGCGTTCGTAGATTTGCTGGCGCGCGGAATCGACGGCGGCTTCCAAATATTTCAGGTCGGGATTGTAAACCGGCAGGATGATCGAGAGGAGCGGCTGTCGAGGCAGAAGACGCAGTTCACGTCGCAACCCCACTCGCGCCGCCGGTGTCAGAGTGTCGAACCGCGCGATCCAATCTTGATAATCGTCACCCGGCAATGTGGATCGTCGCTTCAGCGTCACTAAGAGCTCGGCGAAATGCGCCGCGAACCGATCGAGCGTGAAGTGGCGTTCAAATGTCCGCGCGCCAGCCGCCTTTAATCGGTCCACCAATTCCGGATTGTTCCCGCAGTTCGCCAGCGCTTCCGCCAGCGCGTCGGTGTTCTCTTTCTCGACCAGCAACCCGTTCATCCCGTCGCGCAGCCATTCGCTCACGCCGCCGACGTCGCTGCTGATCACGGCTTTGCCGAGACCCATCGCTTCCAGGATCGCGATCGGCATGGTCTCGTCGCGCGAAGGAAGAACGAGCGCATCGGTGTCATTCAAAAGCCGAAGCGCGTCGGAATGCTCGAGGGCATTGATGAGTTCCACCTCGGGAAATCCGGCAACCGCCCGTTGCAGCTCGAGATAAAACTGCTCGTCGAGAACCCGGCCCGCCATCTTGAACCGGCAGCGAGCGCGTGTCGCGGGGTCCAATTTGCCGATCGCTTTCGCCAAAATATCCTGACCTTTCCGGGACTCGAATGACCCGAGCGTGAGAAAGCGCATTCCCGGGTCCGGCGCCGAAGAAATTTTTTCCGGACGCGGAATTCCGTACGGCACCACTTCGATCGGCGCTTCCGTTAGTCCCTGGTAAATTCGCGCCGTCTCCTGCGTCGGAGTGACGAGCAGGTCGGCCATGGTCAACGCCGAAGCCATTTCCGGGATCGCGCGAATCAATCGCACCGCCACCAGCGTTTCGTGCAAATACCAAAGCACGGGTTTCTCTTCGAGATTCGCCGCGCGGACCGCCGGCCAGCTCGCGATCGTGTTCGCGACGACAACATCGAATTCGCGGCACCGCTCGCGGAGCCACCCGTGCGTGAGATCGGTCAGCAATGCTGACTCGACGATCATCGGCACGCCGCGCGTCGCGAGCATTTCCGAGATCGGACCGCTATCGGGTGTCGCGACCAGGATGTTCCAGCCGCGCTCCTGCAACCAGCCTGCCAGATGCACGAGCTGAATCGGCGCGCCGCTCAGGGTTGTCTCGTGCGAGACGAACAGGATCCGCCGTTGCTTCGTCGCTCCGTTGTGCTCGATCGCCACCGCTACACAGCCGCGGCAATCGCGCCGCGAATCAGCTCCGAAAACTCCGCGCCGAAACGCTCGATTGCAAAATTTTCCTCGTAGGTGTCCCGGGCCTTGCGGCCCAAAGCCGGCACGAGCGCCGGGTTCTCGATCAGGCGCCGGATCGCCGTCGCCAACTCGTCCGTCGCTTCCGGCCTAACGAGTAGTGCGTTTTTGCCGTCCGCGAACGCTTCCGTTGCGCCCCCGACCTTCGTCGTAACGATCGCTTTCCCAAGGCTCATCGCTTCGAGGATCGTAACCGTCGGCATTGCTTCATCGCGCGACGGAGCTACGAGCACGTCCGCTTCCGCCAACTTCGCGACTGCCTCCACGTGACTGGCGGCACCGGTCACGGAAAGGTTCTCGATTGTCTTCGCGAGCGGTTCGAGGGGCGGCCAGAAATCAGGATCGAGGGTGCGGCCGGCAATTTCGAATCGGGCCGCGTTCCGAATTTCCGCCGGCAACTGGGCGAGCGCTTTCACGAAAACGTCCTGGCCTTTGCGCGGCTCGATGCTCGCAAGCAGAAGGAAGCGCAGCGGCCCGGCGCCGCGCGTTCGCGCCCGCGAACCGCCGATGTCCGGGATGGCGTTCGGCAAAGATTTCACCGGCCTTTCCGTAAAGGGCCGATAAACCGCGGCCGTACTTTCCGACGGCGCCAGCAACAGATCCGCCATCGGCATTGCCGCCCGCAGCTTTGGTTCTTCGCGCAGATAATGTTCGCCGACCGATCCCGGCTCGTGCAGCCACCAAACCACCGGAACGTCTTCGCCTTTCAATGCGCGCACGACCGCGCTCGTCCGGATTGTGTTCGCCACGACGCAATCAAAATCGCGCGCGAATGCGACGAACGATTCGTGCTCTTTTTCCACCAGCGGATCGACGATGAGCGGAATGCCTTCGGACTCGTACTTCGCGCGGAGCGGCCCATCCTCCGGCGCCATCACCGTGACGAACATCCCAAGGCGTTTGCACCAAGCCGCCGCGTAAAACAGCATCATCGGCGCGCCGGACAACGACAAATCATGGGACACGAAGAGCAGGTCGGCTGACGTTTCGATGAGCCCATCCGGATCGTTCCGGCCCCACATCCGGATCGGCGTGGGCGAATCGACGTGCAGCCAATCCCGCATGTTGTCGGGGAAAAAAGGATCGTGCGTCGTGTAACCGGCCCAGCGCTTCAGCATAAAGATGTTCGCCTTGTCGCGCGGTTTTTTCTGCGTCTGGAGTTGGGCTTCACCCAAACCGATTGAGGCATGGCCCGCGTGCCGCAGCGTTGCGTACGGCGTGTAAACGCAACGCAACCCGGCCTCGCGCACTTTGAAGCAGAGATCCATATCCGAGTGCGCGATCGGTGCGTTGATTGCATCGAATTCGCCGACGCGAAAAAAAACGTCGCGCCGCATCGCCAGGCACGCTGCGGAAAGCGCCGCCACGTCGCGAAGCGTCTGCGCGAGATTGAAATGCTCGGTCGAATCCGCCGGACGCTGATGGAACGCCGTGCCAGCCAGGCCGCGCACGCCCATTACCAATCCGGCGTGCTGAATCTTTCCGGATTCGTAAAGCAGCTTCGGCGCGACCGCGCCGATCTCGGGATTCTCCAGCGGCTCGATCAGGTTCTGAATCCAATCCGTCTGGGCGGTCTCAACGTCGTCGTTGAAAAAAATGAGTCGTTCGCCAGTCGCGGCGGCCGCGCCGACGTTGCATTTGTCGGAGAAATTAAATGGCTTGTCGTACGGCACGAAGCGGATCGACGCGTTCGCAGCCTCGAGAAACTGGGGCGATTCCGTGAGAAAGGTAAGCGAGTCCGCGAGCTGGCTGTTTGTGACCAGCAGGATTTCAAGATCGGGATAGCTCGTCGCGCGGGGCAACTCCTGGAGACACGCTTGTGCCCGCATCGGCGAATCGGTCGGAATGATCACCGACACGCGCGGCCAGCGCTCGATCTTCAACCGGGCGCGGTTGGCCGTCGGGTACTCGAGAATCTCAGCCGCCAAATTCCGGCGGCGCATCGCGTCGGCCAGCGCCGCCAGATTCGTGCGTCGCGCGTCCGGTTTCCCGCCGGTGGAACCCGATTCAGGGTGCTCGCGCCAATGATAGAGCACGTGCGGAATGTGCCGGATCGATTTCGCCCGCTCGGTGGCGCGCAACGCCAGATCGTAATCCTGCGACAAATCGAATTCCTTCCGAAAACCGCCAAGCTCGAGAACGAGGGAGCGACGATAGGCGCTCAAGTGCCCGATATACATCGAGGCACCAAGCAGCTCCGGGTCCCACTCCGGTTTGAAGAACGGCGCATGGCGTTTGCCCTTTTCGCTCAGTCGGTCCTCGTCGCTATAGAGAATATCGGCGTCGGGAATTTCCACCACCGCGCGCGCCAATTCGAAGAGCGCGAACGGCGCCAGGACGTCGTCGTGATCCAGGCACGTGACAAAATCGCCGGTCGCCATTTTCAGCGCGCGGTTGCTGTTTTCCGCGATGCCAAGATTTTCGTCGAGGCGTTCCACGCGAATTCGTTCATCGCGCGCCTCCCAGCGCCGCAAAGTTTCGACCGTCTCCGCACGATCGGATCCGCCATCGACGACGCACAGTTCCCAATTGTCGTAGGTCTGCGCCACGACCGACGCGAACATTTCTTCGAGGAACGTGGCCGGCGCATTTCGCACGGGCGTCAGCAGGCTGATCTTGATGCGCGAAACAAATTCTCGCGAAATTTCCCGCTGGGTTTCCAGCGTCGCTGCGTCCGGCTCGTGCTCTGCGATCCAGGTTTCGTAACGATCGATCGGGCGGCTCGGGACGACGACATTCTCCGCCGGTTGCGGCGCCGGCCCGGTTTCTTTTTTTCCCAATCCAAGGTTCCGGGGAAGACGGCGCAGCTCTCGGGTGATCCGTTCGCTCCAGGGCCGGCGCTTTTTAGGGCCGGTGCCGATTTGGAAACAGCGTCCTCCTTTGCGGCACGCCTGCTTGGCAGCGTTCAGGATCGCTTTGTAATCCTTCAACTGCGTTTTCAAGGTTTCGATCTTTGCCTTGAGTGCGTCGGCCTGGGCAATCCAGCGTTGCAGCTGTTCGTGCTGCGTATCCATGATGAGCTGCGCCTTGGCCCGATCCGTTCGCAGATTCTCGAGATGGTGACGCAACTCCGCGGGGGCTTGCTGGAGGTACGCGATCTCGCGGGCCTGATGGTCCATGATTTCCTGGACCCTTCGGCGATCGGTTAAAAGGGAATCGAGCCAGACCTGCCGCGTTTCGGAAGCGGCGGCTCGCTTTTTCGCCTGGGCCGCGCGCGCCACGGCGTCGATCCGCGCGGCAGCCACGGAATAAAAAACGGCGAGGTCATCGCTGCGTTTCAGAAAAAAGGAACCGGCTTCGTCGTTGCCGAGCCCCACCATCCCGAGCCCAAGGCCATCCGGGAATTTCGCGTTCGATCGTTTCCCGATCCATTCGTTCCATGCCGTTAACGGATTTTCGTCGCGTTCCAAGAGCAGGCCATGAAGCAGCACGATCGCATTCGGTGACAGTTTCCCGTTCCACGACGACAAATCTGCCGCTACCTCTTTTCCGGAATCAGAATCCTCGATCAGCAAGATATCGACGCTGCCGTCATCAATCGCCTTCAACGCTCCCGCGCGATCCGGGAAGAAACGTGTCCGCGGTCCGTAAAATTCTTCGCCGTAATTTCTACCCTCGCTCCATGCCCCATCGTCTTCTGCCGAATCGCCGGGGCGGTCCCGCCGGACGGCGACGCAGTCGCAGTCGATCCGTAGTTCTACTGCCGCCTGGGCCCAGGTAAAAAACGCGTCGCCGTTGCCGAACCCAAGCACGACCGCGCGCTTCGGCTGCGCCGCCGCGATCAAATCGTAGAGCAGCGGCAAATGAAAACGCGCCGGACCGCCGGAATAAAATTTAGGCTGGAATCCGCGGACGCTCGGCAGTTGCGCGAACATGAGCAGGTAGAATGCTTCGGGGAGGCTGACGTGGCAATGCGAAGGCGTGCTGCAATTCCGATTCCAACCGAAGGAACCGCCGGGCAAAGCTCTGTTGCCCTGCCACCGGAACAGCTAAAGTGCGGCCATGTCGGACGACACCATTCGTTCCCGTCGCTGGACGACAAATCCGCTGCCACGTTACTGGTGGCATCGGTTACCCGGGATGGATTATGTGCCGTCCATCTATTCCGAACTGGCCCCGGACGAATGGGACCTTGTCTCTGCCTGGTTCGAGGAAACCGACCGCAGTGGACAAATCGGCGAGTGCGTCGTGCCGCTGATGTCGTTCCTCCAAGGGTTGATTGTGGGAAATCGGGCCGACCGGATCGTTCAACTGGGCACTTGTTCTGGCTATTCGATGCTGTTGATCGGTTTCATGCTGCGGCGGATGGACGCGCGGAACGGTCTCTTCACGATCGATTTCGACCCGGCGATGTGCACGACCGCGAGACGCTGGCTGATTCGTGCCCGGCTCGAGCCGTACGTGACGGTCCAATTGCTAAATTCCACCGACCCAACCGTGCCCGACCTGGCAGCGCGCTATTTGCAGGGCGCGCCCGGCTTGTTGATCATCGACAGCTCCCACGAATACGGGGCGACTGTGGCCGAGCTCAATCTCTGGTACTCGGCGCTCGCCCCCGGCGGAATTATTTTGCTCCACGATACCAGCCGTTTCGCCGAGCAGTTCGATGTCACGTCAGAAGGAGGCGTGCGGCGCGCTTTTCAGGAATGGCGAACTGCCCATCCGCAAGCCGAAGCGATGTTGCTCAATGGCGAATCCCGAACCATGGAAGGCGAGCGACCGCTTTACAAAGACGCCTGCGGGCTCGGCATCATCCACAAGCCGGAGATGGCCGCAGGTTAACGTTTCCATCCGCTCCGGAGAAAAACCGAGACGCCATCATGCATCAAAGCTCATTCGATAAGATGGCCGAGTTCAGCCGAGAGTACCTCGGCCCGCTCCGGAACCAGCCGTTGACCATTCTCGATCTCGGCAGTTGCGATTACAACGGATCGTATCGCTCGCTCTTTGATCGACCACCCTGGCGTTACATCGGCGTTGACCTGCAAGCTGGCCCGAACGTCGATCTCATTCTTACCGACGCCTATTTCTGGCGAGAAATAAAGCCCGAGAGCATCGATGTCCTGATTTCCGGCCAGACGTTCGAGCATACGGAATTTTTTTGGGAAACCAGCCTTGAGATCACCCGCGTCTTGAAACCCGGTGGATTATGTTGCCTCATTGCGCCGGCGGCCGGTCCCGAGCATCGCTTTCCACTCGATTGCTGGCGCATTTTTGCAGATGGATTCCGCGCCGTCGCGCGTTTTGCCGGCTTGGAGGTTTTGTTCGCCCGGACCCAGTGGGAGGAACTGCCGGGTTATGATTCCGAGAGCAATAAATGGCACGAATCGATCCTGATCGCGCGCAAACAAAAGGAGCGTCTTACCCAACGCTTACGGCGAAGAGTTTATCCGCGGCTGAGAAAGTGGCTCCGCCCACTTCCCGGAAAAGTCGAATCGCTCGTCCAGGTTTTTTATACCGCCGATGGCGAACATCGAGAGCATGATTCCGTCATCGCTGGCGTAGAACAGGGCGATTGGCAGGAAGTCACGATCCGATTGCCCAACGGCGCTTCGACTAGTCCGCTCCGCATTGACTTCATGCGAACCTGCGACTTGGTGGAGATCTCCAAGCTCCGTGTCTTCAACCCGATCCGCGAATATTTCGCCGCGACCAATGCTTCGGGTTTCGATCAGATCACTGTTCGCGGCGACGCGGAACGATTGCCGGACGAATCGCTCTTGCGTCTCAGGATCACCGGGATCGATCCGCAGCTTCATCTTCCGGCGATCCAAACGCCGGCAGACGGCGCATTGTTCGTCGAAATGCGGCTGCGCGTTATTTCATCTTCGCCTGCGCGGCCTTGACCATATCGAGGTGCTTCTTGATCACCGCCGAGGTTTTGGAAGCGAACGCTTTCGCGTCGGCATCCGTGCCGTTCTTGGCCTCGGCCTGAAACGCGGAGAGATCCTTCTCGTGGTCCTTCACCATCATGTCGATGTAATCCTTGTCGAAGTTCGCGTCGCCGATCGAATGCTTCTCGGGCTTCTCCTTTGACAGATCGACGCCCTTCTTCTTCGCGATCCCAATCAGCTCGTTGTTTGCCTTCGTGTGATCCGCGACCATCGTGCCACCGATTTTTTTCACGTCGGCGCTCTTGCCCTTTTGCTGCGCCATTTTCCCCATCTCGACTTCCATCATGCCGCCCTGGGCTGCTTCCTTCATGAAGGCTTTGTCCTTGGCGCTGGGCCCGTTTGCGGCCGGGCTCTTCGTCGTGCTGGCCGACGGTGCGGGCGATGTCTTCTCTTCTTCTTTCTTTTGCGCGGCATAAGCCGAAACGCCGATGCCGATCAGCGCGACGACCGCCATTCGTAAGAATAAGGCGAGTGGTTTTCTCATAAGATTTGTCTGGTTTGGTTCGATGCCGGAAGGCTCCGGCAATTAAATTTCGCGCGTTCGCCCTGTTCCGGACGTGACTTTCGCGCCCTATTTCCGTTGGTACGAACTCTCGACCCGCGCCGCGACGTCGCGATAACCGTAATCAGCCTCGTAAATCTGTTTCATGGCCGCGACCGATTTCTCCGCCTCGCCCATCTGCTCGTAAACCAGGCCGAGGTTGTAAACGATCTCCTTCTTCGTCGCGTCCATCGTGGTGATCTCCTTCGCGGCTTCCTCCAATTGCTTCGCCGCGAGATCGAGCATCCCGAGATCGCAATAGCAACGGCCCAGCAGGTTCATCGATTTGAGTCGCGCGTTTGGATTCTGTCTCGCCCGTTGCAACTCCGGCAGCGCTTCGCGAGGCCGGCCCGCTTCCACCAGGCGTTCACCTAACTCGAAGCGAAGCTGCAAATCCGTCGGATTCCGCTCCGAACGCTTCCGCGCATCTTCAATCAGCAATTCGGCCCGCTGTTTCGTGGCCTGTCCCAGCGCTTCCGAGCGCGCCGCAAATTCCGGGGCGTCCGGGCCATGTTCCGTCAGGAATTTTTCGTGCGCTGCGATTTCGTCGTCGGTCCGGCTCCGTTGAAGATCGGCCACCTTGCGGACGAGCACGGCATCCGTGCCGTTGGTCAGATCGGTCGCGTACTGGTACCACGCGATCGCATTCTCGATGTCGTGCTTCTGTTCGTAGAGGGAACCGAGCCGTCGCGCGAAATCCACGCTCTGGGGCTCGGCCTCGTGCCGCGCGTACGTCTCTTCAATCTGCTGGTCGAGCGATTCGCCGGCGAGCGCCATTCGGCTTTGTTGCTCCAGCGACGCCGCGACCTCCTTGTCCTTGATCAGGTCGCGATAACTTTCCGCCTGCGTCCAGCCGCCGGTTTTCATCGAGGCGCGCGCCGCCGCGTCTTTTCCCAGCCGCGCCGCTTCCGGATCCGTCGGGTCGAGTTCGCTCAGCTTGTTGTAAATCTCGACCTCGTGATCACTCTCGCCGAGATCGTGGTAAAGCCGGCCGAGTTCATGCAAAATTTTCGCGTCGGTCGGTTTCTCCTCGAGCACGGTGCGCAACGCAAAGACGCCGATCTCCGGCCAGCCTGCCGCGACCGCCGCTTCTTTCAACGCGAGGTTCGCCTGTCGATTGTAAGGCTCGTCTTCCAAAACTTTCTCGATCGATTCCACCGCGCGTTTCGGATCCTTCTTCAGCTCGCGCTGTGCTTTCATGATCGAGAGCGACGCTGTCGAAACATTGAAGAGCGCCTTTTTCGCCGCCTTCTGCTTCGTCACTTCCGCCCTGCGCAACAACTGTCGCCCGGTCAGAAACTCCGGTTCCTGTTTCAGGACCCCCTGCAAAAGCGAAATCGCGTACCCGAAATTCCGGAGCTCGATCGCCGCCACCGCTTTCAGCCAATGGCTCCGCAACTGATCGCTTAGTTCCTTCTCGCTTTTAACCGGCATGGCTTAGAACAAATCCAACTGCGGCTTCTGCGAAACTGGGGCCGGCTTTTTTCCGCGGCTACGTTTCGCTGGTTTTTGTACTTCAACCGCGCCGTTGGGTTTTTCCAAGTGCGCGAGAATATCGCGGGCCCGATCGAGGATTTCCTTCGGGACGCCGGCGAGGCGGGCGACGTGAATTCCGTAGCTCTTGTCCGCGCCGCCTGGAACGATCTTGCGCAGAAAAATAATCTGCTCATTCCATTCGCGCACCGCGACGTTGAAGTTCGCCACGCCTTTGCGTTCCGCGGCGAGCTTGGTCAGCTCGTGGTAATGGGTCGCGAAAAGCGTCCGCGCCTTGATTTTGTCGTGGAGAAATTCGGCGACACTCCACGCGATGGAGAGTCCGTCGAAGGTCGAAGTGCCGCGGCCGATCTCGTCGAGGATCACGAGGCTCCGGTGGCTCGCGTTGTTTACAATGTTGGCCGTCTCGTTCATCTCGACCATGAAGGTCGATTGCCCGCGGGAAAGATCGTCGCTGGCGCCGACGCGCGTGAAGACGCGGTCGACCAACCCGATCTCCGCGCTCGACGCCGGAACGAAGCTGCCGATCTGCGCCATCAAAACGATCAACGCGACCTGGCGAATGTAAGTCGACTTTCCCGCCATGTTCGGCCCGGTGATGATCGCGAGCCGCATCCGTTCACCGTCGAGATCGGTGTCGTTAGGCACAAACTTTTCCTCGGCCAGATTCTGATCGAGGACTGGATGGCGTCCGTCTCGGATCACGAGCCGAAGCGAATCGTTCAACGCCGGCCGGGAATAACCGAAAAGCCGCGCGGTTTCCGCCAGCGCGCAGACCACGTCGAGCGTGCCGATCGCGGCGGCGGTTTGCTGGATCGGCTCCAGTTCGCGCAGCGTCTCGTCGCGCAACGTTTGGAAAAGCTGATACTCGAGCTGCCGCGCCTTCTCGTCCGCGCCGAGGATCTTTGATTCCATTTCCTTCAGCTCGGGCGTGATGAAACGCTCGCCGCCGACGGTTGTTTGCTTTCGCACATAACGCTCCGGCACATTCGCCAGATTCGATTTCGTTACCTCGATGAAATAACCGAAGACCGAATTGAATCGGACCTTGAGCGACTTGATTCCGGTCTCGGCAATCTCGCGTTCCTGCAATTGCGCGATCCAATTTTTCCCTTCGCGCGAACCTTGCCGCAGCTCGTCGAGGTCGGAATCGAAGCCGTCCCGGAAAATTCCTCCCTCCTTCAGGACTAACGGCGGATCGTCCACCAGCGCCGCGCCCAGTCGTTCCGTCAGCCCCGGCATTTCCTGCAGAGAATCGAAAACGGCGCGGGAAAGTGTCCCGGTCTGCGGTTGCTCTTTCCCAAACTCCGTCCGGTCGATCAGTTTCTGCAGCTCGCCCTTCAATTCAGGGATTTGTTGCAGCGAAATCTTCAGCGCGACCAGATCGCGTGCATTTCCTGAAGCCTGGCTTAACCGCCCGGCGGCGCGCTCGAGGTCGCGGATCGATTTCAGGCAACCGCGCAGCGCCGCCAGCAGATCGGCTTCGTGCAACAGATCAGCGATCAACTGCTGGCGGCGCTCCAGTTCGCCGAGATCGCGCAACGGCTGCAGGATCCAGCTCCGCAGTTTCCGGCCGCCCATCGGCGTGACCGTGCGGTCGAGCGCCGCGAGCAGGCTCATGTTGCGCGCCCCGCGCGATTCGACCAGCTCGAGATTGATCTGCGTCGCCGCGTCGAGCATCACGTAATCGTCCCGCGCATCGCAGCGTAGGGACGCGAGATGGTCCACCTTTCGCCGCAACTGCTGCTTCAAGTAATGGATGATCGCGCCCGCCGCGCCGATCGCCGCCGGCATTTCGCTGCAGCCAAAGCCATCGAGCGATTTGACTTTGAAGTGGTCGCACAAGGTGAAGCGCGCGTGATCGGTCAGAAACGCGAAATCATCGTAGGCGAGCGCGCCGACGATCTCGCCGAACTCCGCGTTTTGCCGTTCGCTCACCAAAACCTCGGCGGGCGAAATCCGCGCGAGATCGTCGAGGAGCGCGCTGCTGTTGCTCGCCTCCGTCACCCGGAATTCACCCGTGCTCAACTCCGCATAAGCAAATCCAAACCGGCCTTCGTGAAAATAAATAGCGCCGAGATAATTCGGCCGGTTCGCTTTCAACAAATCCAGCTCGCTTACCGTTCCCGCCGTGATGATCTGGGTAATCTCACGCGTAACGATTTTCCCCGGCTGCGGCTCGCTGGTTTGATCGCAAACCGCGACGCGGCGCCCGGCCTGGATGAGCTTCGAAATGTAACCCTGCGCCGCGTGATACGGCATGCCGCACATCGGAACGCTGTTGCGATGGGTGAGCGCGAGATTCAGCAAACCCGACGCTTCCTTCGCGTCCTCGAAAAACAGCTCGTAAAAATCGCCGAGCCGGAAAAGAAGGAGCGTATCAGGCGGGATGGATGCGCGCAGCCGCTGATATTGCTGCATCATCGGAGTGAGCGCGTCCGCCATCCTTTTAGGATGGAATCGGCGAGGGCCGATTGCGAGCGAATATGACCTATGGGACCTATACGACCGCTTCTCCCTCAGTCGCCGTTCGCGAGGCAAAGAGCTCGCTCAAGCGGCGGGTCATAGGACCCATTTGGCCATCGCCGATGACCCGGCCGTCCAGCGTAATTACGCCCGCCAGCTCACCCATCGTGCCGGTACAAAACATTTCATCCGCAGCACAAACGTCATCGAGCGTCATATCGGCTTCCCTCGCCGGAATGTTTTCCGCCGCGCAGATCTCCAGGACCGTAGCACGCGTGATTCCTTCCGGACACGCGACCACATGGGGTGTGGCTAATTCTCCGCCGCGGACGATGAAAATGTGAGTGGCGTTCGTCTCGGCAACGAACCCGCGGGTGTCGAGCATGAGCGCGTCGTCCGCGCCGGCATTGTTCGCTTCGATCTTGGCCAGGATCGAGTTCAGCAGGTTGGCGTGATGAATCCGCGGATCGAGAATCTCCGGAGGCGGCCGGCGCATTTTGCTCGTGATCAACGTCAGCCCGGTCTTCGCGTAGACCGGAGGCTTATGTTCCGCGAGCACGATCAAGGTCGGACCGCTTTGGTTCAGTCGCGGGTCCATGCCCGAGGTGATTTTCACGCCGCGCGTGAGCGTCAGCCGAATGTGAACGCCGTCCCGCATCTGGTTCGCCGCCAGCGTGCGTTTGATTTCGTCGATGATTTTCTCTTCCGCTGGAATTTCGGCGAAGGCCAGCGCTTGCGCCGAGCGCCGCAATCGCCCCAGGTGCTCGCGCATTTTGAAAATGCGCCCGTCATAGAGTCGCAATCCTTCCCAGACGGCATCCCCTCCCTGCACCGCCGAATCAAACGGGCTAATTCCCGCCTGATCACGATGAACCAGCCGGCCGTTGATGTTCACCAACATGTCGCGATTTTGTTCGTCGAAGCGCTGCAACATCTTAAAACGGCCCTGACAACCCTGACGGCTTAAAGCCGTCAAGATTCTTAATGCAACCGGTGCGTATAAAGCTGCTCATAACACATGCGAGAGCGATGAAAAATGGCTGTCAGATGTTTTGGGACCGGCACTGGCTGGCGCTCGCCCGGCTTCCGGAAACGCGTCGAAGTTGCGACCTCGTTGTACCAATGCTTGGCCCAGATGCCGTCGGTTTCCCGCAAACCCGGCGGCCACGAAAGCATGGCTTCGGTAAAATCGACGCCGATCGCGTCGCACAACAACCGCAGGATTCTCTCGGGATTCTCGAGGACGTCTCGCGCGTCGATCACTGGCGGGATCGCTCCCGTGTGTTCGCGCACCCAATCGAAGATTTCGACCTGCTGGACGAACCCGATGTCCTCCAAGGTGGGATCGTCTTTCTTCTTAATGTACGAAACGATAACCTCCGCCGGATCGCGGATGAGGAAGCAATTCGTTACGGCGTTGAGCCAGGCGCGATCGATCCCCGGCAAAAGATGATGGGTCATCTGTTTCTGGTAAAAGATGCGTTTGCCGTCCTGAACGTCGCCGGTCAGCTGTGCGATCACTTTCCGCCAATCGGTTTCGCCCTGCTCGATGACTTCATCCCGGCCCGGATGTTCGCGCCCAGTCGCCTGCAGGTAATACGCGTAGAACGGCTCGTCGCAGACGAACGTATCCGGCCGGTTACCCCACGAGCGCATCATCGCGGTTGAGATATTGCGCGGGCCCGACCACATCGCGATCCGCAACGCCATGGCACAGCTTCTAGCCGGAAATTCCGCCAGACTCAATTAGACAACAGCGCCGCGTTGGACCACTATCTGCTACTCCTTTTCGGCATGGTCCGCCGACCTTCGTCGCTCCGACCGTCCGTTCCAATCCTGGAAACCTGGAGACCTCTATCATGAAAAGAGTTTTCATTTCACTTACAGCCATCTTGTTTCTAGCCCCGCCGGTTTTCGCGCGGGAACAGTCGATTCTCGCCCGCGTCACGGTCTATTGGGCCAGCGGCGGCAAAGGATCCGATCCCTGGACCCGGCGACACGTTTGCTCAACCGGCGCGCGTTTGCAGGCAGGCCATTGCGCAGTCGATCCGCGCCGCGTTCCGTACGGCAGCAAAGTTATTTTGTCTGATGGAACTTTAGTCGCGGTCGATACCGGGTCGGCGGTGCGCTCGCGAAAGGCGGCACGGCTTTCCGGTCGCACAGCCGCGGAACGCAACGCAATTGTGATCGATCGTTTCTTCGAAACAAAACAGCAGGCCCTGGCCTGGGCGCGGCGCAATCCGTACTTCATGTTTGTCCGCATTTCGCCGCCGGATTTGCGCAGCGGAGCGTCGTTCACCCAACCGCAGAAAGTCACGCAGGCCGTCGTGCCGGTGCCACCGCAGAACACACGCAAGCGGCGCGCGGGCTGGATGCCGTAAACCGAAGTCGGGGCACAGAGGCCTCTCCCACATTTTTGTTTCGATCCGGCTGGCGAATGTGAAACACTCGCGGCCCTGATGAAACGAACGACGCTGCTTCTTGCTCTGGTTCTCTCTCCGTTTGCCTTCGCTGCCGATCCGCCGGCGAAACCGCCGCTGACTCCAGCAGACAATCTCGTCGTCGACGGCGTGCCGGCGATTCCCGGCGATCTTCCGGAGCAGGTCGGGCGCTACACGGAATCACGCGCGGCGACGTTGCAGGATTGGCACCCGACGCGCGCCGAAATGCTGATCACGACGCGGTTCGGCGATACGAACCAGATCCATCAAGTCACCCAGTCCGGCGGGGCCCGGACGCAGCTCACATTTTTTCCGGATCGCGTCGAGTCCGCTTCGTTCGAGCCGACCAAAGGCGAATATCTCATCTTCCACAAGGGCACGGGCGGCGCGGAATTTTTTCAAAACTATCGCTATGACCTCGCGACGGGCGCCATCACGCTGCTGACCGACGGAAAATCACGCAACAGCGGCCCGACCTGGAGCAACAAGGGCGATCGCGTCGCCTACACCTCGACGCGACGCAACGGCGCGGACACCGACATTTACGTGCAGTCGCCGACGGATCCAAAAAGCGACCGGCTCCTCGCCGAGTTGAAAGGCGGCGGCTGGGACGTTGTCGATTGGTCGGCGGACGACAAGCAACTGCTCCTCATCGAGGGAATCTCAGTAAACGAAAGTTACCTCTGGATTTTCGACGCCCAGACGGGCGCGACGAAGGAGGTGATGCCGCGACCGCCGGAAGGCGCCGAAAAGATTTCCTATGCGGCCGCGTTATTTTCCAAGGACGGGAAAGGGATTTTCGTCACGACCGATCGCGAATCGGAATTCCAGCGCCTGGCCTACATAGATCTCGCGAGCGGCAAACACAGTTACCTGATTCCGGATGCGAAGTTCGATGTCGACGGATGGGACCTAAGTCACGACGGCAAGCAAATCGCATTCACGTTCAATGAGAATGGCGTGAGCACGCTTCATTTGGTCGACGTGACCGTGAACAAAGACACGGCGTCGGCCGGCGCGAAACAAGAGCCAAAGTTCGATCCGCCATTGCCGGCCGTGGATATTTTCGCGCTCAAGTTTCACCACGATCCGAAGCAAGGCCTGCTCGCGTTCAACGTTGTCGGCGCCCGGTCGCCCTCCGACGTTTATAGCTGGTCTCTCGCCAAGAATATTGTCACGCGCTGGACCGCGAGTGAGACTGGTGGAATTCCCGCGAAGCAGTTCGTCGAGCCAGAGCTCGTGAAATGGAAAAGCTTCGACGGTAAAGGGATCACTGGCTTTCTCTACAAACCCGACGCGACGAAGTTTCCCGGGAAGCGTCCGGTGATTATTAACATTCACGGCGGACCGGAATCGCAATACCGGCCGGGCTTTCTCACTCGAACCAACTACTACATAAACGAGCTCGGCTGCGCCATCGTGTTCCCGAACGTTCGCGGCTCGGAAGGGTACGGGAAAACTTTCCTGAAACTCGACAACGGAATGCTGCGCGAAGGCTCGTACAAAGACATTTCAGCGTTGCTCGACTGGCTGCCGTCGCGGCCCGACCTCGATCCGGCGCGAGTGATGGTGACGGGCGGCTCATACGGCGGATTCATGACGCTCGCCGTCGCCTCGAATTACGCCGACCGGATTCGTTGCGCGGTCGATGTTGTCGGGCCATCGAACTTCGTCACGTTTCTGAAGAACACGGAGAGTTATCGGCGCGACCTGCGCCGCGCGGAATACGGTGATGAGCGCGATCCGAAGATGGCGGAATACCTCGAACGTATCGCGCCGTTGAATAACGCGACCAAAATCACGAAGCCGCTCTTTGTGGTCCAGGGCGCGAACGATCCGCGCGTGCCGAAAACCGAGGCGGAGCAAATCGTGGCGACGTTGAAGAAACAGAACACGCCGGTCTGGTTCCTCATGGCGAAGGACGAAGGGCACGGCTTCGCGAAAAAGAAGAACGCCGATTTTCAGTTCTACAGCACCGTGCAGTTCATGCGGGAGTTCTTGCTGAAGTAACGCGCGGCATCTGATCCGGCGGCGGCTTACGATTCAGAGTCGTGAAGCTGTTCCTCGCCATCGCGCTCAGTTCATTTTTCGGGGCGACCGCGGGCCCGCAGGAGGGATTGATTCCAAACGCGAAACTGACGCCGGGCAAGGTGGCGGCGTCCGAAAAGGACCGTCAGGGAGTTACGACCGCGATCGAACAGAAAGTTTTCCGGCGCTACCACCTGCCTTGGGAACGCCGGGCAGAATTTAAAATCGATCACCTGATTCCGCTCGAGCTCGGCGGCGCGGACACGATCGATAATCTCTGGCCGCAGAAAATTCGCGCCAAGCCTTACGGCGCGGACCGAAAAGAATTGCTAACCGAAGTGCTGCTTCAGAAAGTTCGCGCCGGAAAAATGACGGTCGCGCAAGCGCAGGAAGAAATTCGCCGCGATTGGATCGATGCCTTCATCGACCACGTGGGAATGGTTTACCTGAAACCCGGATTGCTGCCGGCTACAGACTAGGAAGAAAATTTTCCGTAGACCGCGACGAGTGGATACTTGCAGCGGTTGCTCGTCCAGTAATCGCTCACGAAACCGGTCTTGGTCCGAATGACGACATGGCCTGCCGCACCGTGGCCAAAAACGAGAACCGTTCCGACCGGCGCCGCGTATTGATCATGGATCGGCAGCCTTTTGAATCCGTAACTCTGCACCAATTCGTCGCCAGCCTGCGTGGCCCAATTCGATCGCGGATAAGAATCGATGACGCCAGATTCGACCAGCGCGGTCTTCACATATTGCCAGCAGCGCGACTTGGAGCGGGCATTGGCGCGGTCCTGCGCGATGGTCGCGGCTTTGCGCAACCGGGGATCGAGTCGTGAATCAACCGGGGCATCCGGATGCGTCACCGGAACCCAGTAATGGCGAATGATCCGGGCCGAACCGACGGAGCCGTCGAAGTTGCTGTAATAGAAGCGCGTCCGTGAGCTCGCCAGGCCTTCGGATCGGGCGCTGATCGTGGTACTTAGGAGGGCGGCAAGAGAAAGAAAAGCGAAACAGAGAAACCGTTGCACGCATGCTTTGTATGCAAGGCTCGTACCATCCGTGACAAGCCTTTTTTCAAAGGTTTAAGAATTTTTTTTCTCATTACGGTTTATGAGGCATTCTGAGCTAAAATTTTGAGAACATAATACAAAAACTAGACACTTCGTTCGCGCGCAATCGATTGCCCGCGACGCGCTTGAGTTGTATCTAAACGAGCGCATGAGTCAGTTTCCGGACGAGCAAACCAAGAGCGGTTCTTTCAAACGCCAGGAAGATGCGTTTCGCGATTGGGTGAAGCGTGACGGCTCAACGCCTTACAAACCGGAGCGCGGTCGTTATCATCTGTACGTCTCATTCGCCTGCCCGTGGGCGCATCGCACAATTATTTTTCGCAAGCTCAAAGGACTCGAAGAAACGATCGGAATCACCGTCGTCGATCCCGTTCGCGACGAGCGCGGCTGGGCGTTCCGCGATGGTCCCGGACATTCCCACGATCCGGTCAACGGATTTCAGTTCCTCAGCGAAGCCTATTACGCGACCGATCCGAATTATCGCGGCCGCGTGACGGTGCCAGTGCTTTGGGACACGAAAACAAAACGGATCGTCAGCAACTCAGATGACGACTTGTTGCGAATGTTCAACAGCGAGTTCTCGGATTTCGCGACGAACGGTTACGACTTCGCTCCGCCGGATCTCGTCGAGAAAATCGATGCGCTCAACAAGACGATCTACGAGCGGGTGAACAACGGCGTTTATCTGGCAGGGTTCGCCAGTCGCCAGAAACCGTACGAGCGGGCGGCGACGCGATTGTTCCAGACGCTCGACGAACTGGACGCGCGGCTCGGAAGCAGCCGCTATTTGTTCGGCAATCGGATGACCGAAACGGACTGGCGATTGTTCGTGACGCTGATCCGCTTCGACGCGGTTTATCACGGCCACTTCAAATGCAATCTCCGGCGGATCGTCGATTACCCAAATCTCTGGCCGTACCTACGCGATCTTTATCAGCACGACGGCGTCGCGGCGACGGTGAATTTCGATCACATCAAGCGCCATTACTACATGACGCACGACGAGATCAATCCGACCCGGATCGTGCCCATTGGGCCGGCGCTCGATCTGACCGCGCCGCATGGACGCGGCGAGAAATTCAGCAATTAGCTCTTGGCGTAAATGCCGATGAGCGGGCGCCTGGACGGAGTCTTGGAGCGGAAGTCGCTCACGAAACCGTCCTTCGTCCGGATCTCGACGTGGCCGGCAGCGCCGCGGGCGCTGTAGACCAGGACCGAGCCGAGGGGCGCGGCAAAGGGATCGCGGATCGGCAGCTTCTTGAAGCCGTAATCGCGGACCAGCTCATCGCCGGCTTGCTTCGCCAATGCCGTCTTGGGTCGACCGTCGACTACGCCGGAAGCGACGAGCGCTTCCTTCACGTAATGCCAGCAACGCGACTTCGAGTGGGCATGCGCCCGCTCGTCTGCGATCGTGGCGGCGCGCATCAGCTTCGGATTCACCCGGGGATCAATCTTGGCCGTCGGATAAACGATTTTCTTCTTCTGGTATTCGTCGACGATAGGGGCAGAAACGGTCTTGCCGTTACGATCTTTGAAGACGAATTGGGACTTGAAATTCAAGCTGTCCGACGGGGCCGCGGAGGCGGAAAAAGCGACGGAAAAAGCAGAAACGACAGTGAGTAGGAGAGTAATTTTGCGCACGGAAGCGCCCCCTATGCACTCGATTGAGGGCAGGCGCAAACGGTTTTTGGAGATTATTTTCATATAATTGTCAGAAAAAGGCCGGCGGTGGTAACGGCCGTCGTTTTATCTAGCAGGTTGTGGTCCGGCAGAGATTGAAAACTATTCGTAGGGGAGGAACTATCTGGATGCGAAAGGCCTTCGCTGCGACTGAATTGGCGCTGGCGGCGGTTCTATCCGGCTGCGTCGGAACAACGTCTCCGAGCGCAGCTACGGAACCTGGACGAAATACCATCTACGTCGTCCATCACGGCACGCTTCACACCGGGCTGACAATCAGGCGGTCCGACATACCGCGCGGTCATTGGCCGGTCAGCGCTGATTTTGCCGGCGCTAAATATATAGAGGTCGGCTGGGGCGACGACGACGGCTACCGCAAACCCCTTACCTCGGGTATCGCGATGAAAGCGCTCATGGGCGATCCGCAGACGGTTCTGTTTGCCGAAGGATTTGGGCAAACGATTCGGCGGAAATACCGGGATCGGAAGTTTACAGTTCTTGCAATCGATCTGTCGGACGCGGGAATGGCGCGGCTGTGCGATCACATCCAGCAGACGTACGCCTTGGACAAAAACGCCCAAACGATTCGCCTGGGCGACGGCTGGTATCGGGCGCGGGGGACATATTCCGCGTTTAACACCTGCAATACCTGGATCGCGCGGGGCCTGCGCAAGGCCGGCTGCCCGATTAATGACGCGCTCTGTCTTACCGCCGGCCAATTGCTCGGGCGCGTTCGGCCGTTCGCGCGGGACATTTCGCCGGAGCGCCAAAGCGCGACGGACAAAAATTCGACCCGGCGGCGTTTCTCCTATTGACAGTCTATAGGAAGCCGGTGAAAATCGGCCCCTACAGATTATCTATATGAACAAGCGCGAAGACGAATTCACGGCCGATCTTTTACAGGGGACGCTCGACTTGCTGGTGCTCAAGGCGCTTACCGCGCAGCCGCTCCACGGCCTCGGCGTTTCCACTCGAATCAATCAAATCACCAAGGGCACGTTCGACGTAAAGCCCGGATCCCTGTTTCCCGCCCTCCACCGCATGGAGGAAGCCGGCTGGCTGAAATCCGAATGGGGCGAGTCGGAAAATAATCGGCGCGCAAAATATTACAGCCTCACTCGAGCAGGACGACGCCAGCTCGAAACCGAAACCGAAGATTGGCAGCGCATCTCGCTCGCCATCGGGAGCGCGCTTCGCGCTACCTGAGCCTAACGAATGAAGCTGTTTTCCCGGAGCAGAAGCCTGTTGCGCAACACAATGCGAAAGGACCGCGTCGATCGCGATCTTGGCGAGGAACTCACCTCGTACGTCCAGCTGTTAACGGAGAAGAAAATGAAAGAAGGAATGAACGAAGAAGAAGCGCGTCGCGCGGCCATGCTCGAAGTGGGCGGGGTCGAACAGGTGAAGGAAGAGGTGCGGGCGAATCGCGCTGGTTTCAGTCTGGATACTCTTTTCCAGGACCTGCGTTACGGCTTTCGTTCGCTGCGAAAGAAGCCGGGCTTCACGGCAACCGCTGTCATTGCGCTCGCGCTCGGCATCGGCGCAAACACCGCCATCTTCAGTGTGATTAACGCGGTCCTGCTGCGTTCCCTCGCCTATCGCGACCCGGGCAGCATCGTCATGGTGTGGGAACGAAGTCTTCGCGGGGGACGCGCCCAGAATTCCGTTTCGCCGGCGAACTTTCTCGATTGGAAAAAACAATGCAGCTCATTTGCGGAAATCGCCGCCAGTTGGGACACACGCCTCAACCTGACGAGTGGCGGCGAGCCGGAGGAAATCCAGATCCAGAAGGTCTCAGCCGATTTCTTTCCTGTGCTCGGCGTTCAGCCCGAGTTGGGTCGCGCGTTCGTTCGCGCCGAAGAAACGCCGGGAACGGAGCCGGTCGTGATTCTCGGGCATGATCTATGGCAACGGCGTTTCGCGGGCAATCGCGCGATCATCGGCCAGACCGTGACGATGAGCGGGAGGAACTGCACCGTGATTGGGGTCATGCCGGCCGGATTTTATTTTCTTAACATTCAAATCAAGGCCTGGCTGCCATTGCAGCTCGATCCGACGACGGAATGGCGAAAGTCGGGCCGCTTTCTGCGGTCAATGGCGCGTTTGAAACCCGGCGTCACCCTTCAACAGGCGCAAGCCGAGCTGGACGGGATCGGGAAGCAACTCGAGATCGCGTATCCCGATTATAACAAAGGTTGGGGCGTGAACCTCGTTCCAATGCACGAACAAATCGTCGGCGATATTCGGCCGGTCCTGCTCGTTCTGCTCGCGGCCGTCGCGTTCGTCCTTCTGATCGCGTGCGCGAACGTCGCGAACCTTCTTCTCTCACGCGCGGCCTCGCGACGAAAAGAGTTGGCGTTACGGGCGGCCCTGGGCGCGGATCGCATGCGACTCATTCGCCAGATGCTCACGGAAAGCATGGTCCTCGCGATGATGGGCGGCGTGCTCGGCGTTCTCCTCGCCTACTGGGGAATCCAATTGCTCGTGGCCTTCGCGCCGGACAACATTCCGCGCCTCCACGAAATCACGATTGACCCGCGCGTCCTCGCGTTCACGTTCGGCATCTCACTTCTCACGGGTCTCGTCTTCGGTCTCGTGCCCGCGCTGCAATCATCACGGCCGGACTTGAACGACGCTCTGAAGGAAGGCGCGCGCGGCTCGAGCAGCGGCAACCGCGTCGTCCGTAATCTTTTTGTCGTCGTCGAAATGGCGCTCGCTCTCGTGCTGCTCATCGGCGCCGGGTTAATGCTCCGCAGTTTTTCGCAACTCCATCAGGTCAAAACGGGCTTCGAGACCGAAAACGTCCTGACGATGCGGGTCCAGCTTCCGAACGCAAAATATGGACAGCCGCAGCAACGCGCCGATTTTTTCAAGCGCGCCGAGGAACGGCTCGCCGCCCTGCCGGGGGTGAAATCGGTCGGCGCGATCAGTTATCTTCCGCTCACCGGCCTGGCGAGCTCGACCAGTTTCAATCTCGCAACCAAGCCCCTCCCCCCGAGCGAATCGCCCGGGACCGAAGTGCGCCCGATCACGCCCGGTTATTTCACCGCGATGGGAATCCCGTTGCTAAAAGGCCGGGCCTTCGATGAGCGGGACGGCGCCACTTCGCGCGTTCTCATCATCAACGAAACGCTCGCGCGAAAATTTTTCCCGGGCCAGGACCCGATCGGTCAGCAGCTAATCGTAAGCTGGGAGCCGCAAGTCGCGGACGAAATCATCGGCGTCGTCGGCGACATCAAGGAGACGGCGCTGGAACAGGAACCGAATCCCGCCATTTACTGGCCGCACCCGCGCGAGCCGTACCCGTTCATGAACTTCGTCATTCGCGCGGCGATCGATCCGACGACGTTGAGCGCCGCCGCGGCGCGGGAAATTCACGCCCTCGATCCCGACCAGCCGGTCGCTGACGTTCGGACGTTGGACCAGGTCGTGGCGAAATCGATCGCGCGTCCGCGATTTAATGCGCTCTTGCTCGCGATCTTTGCCGGCGTTGCGCTCGTGCTCGCGTCCGTCGGCATTTACGGCGTGATGAATTATTCCGCGACGCAGCGGACGCAGGAAATCGGAATTCGAATGGCGCTTGGCGCTAAACCTGGCGACATCCTCCGCCTCGTCGTTGGTCACGGAATGAAACTCACCGCGGCCGGAATTGTGATCGGCGTCATCGCGTCGCTCGCGCTCACCCGGGTGATGTCGAACTTATTGTTCGGCGTGACGGCGACCGATCTCCCCACGTTCGTCGGCGTCTCAGCGGTGCTGACGGCTGTGGCCCTGCTCGCGAATTACATTCCCGCCCGCCGCGCCACGCGCGTCAATCCGGTTGTCGCATTGCGCTACGAATAAATCTCCATGTCTCTTCTTTCCCGCATCGCCAGCCTGTTCCGCAATCTCACTCGACGGCGCGACGTCGAACGCGATCTCGCGGCGGAAGTGAATTCCTATGTCGATCTGGCCACGCAACAAAAGGTGCGAAACGGCGTAAGCGAGCCGGAAGCGCGCCGGCAAGCGCTCGTCGAGTTCGGCGGCGCGGAGCAGGTGAAGGAGCTTGTCCGCGACGCGCGCCTCGGCCGTTTTTTTGAAACGCGAATGCAGGACGTGCGCTACGCGTTTCGCAGTTTGCGCAAAGCGCCGGTCTTTTCGCTCACCGTGGCCATGGTTCTCGGCCTGGGCATCGGCAGCACCGCGCTGATGTTCACGATCGTTAACTCGGTGCTCTTGAAAGGTCCGCCGTTCCCCGAAGCCGACCGGCTCGTGATGCTCTGGCAGGATTTGCCGCAGGAAAAACTCGTGTCGCTTTCCACGCGAGAATTCACCATTTGGCGCGAACAGAGTCAGCTCTTCGAAAACATGGCCGCCATGACGGGCAGCGGTTTTACCATCACCGGCAGGGGCGCGCCTGAGCTGGTTCTCGGTCAACAGGTCACGCCGTCGTTCTTCCCCACGCTGCGACTCAAGCTGGCTCTCGGCCGTGCCTTTCTCGAGGCGGAAGGAAAAGCCGGCCAGGACCGTGTCGTCATTCTCAGCCACGCGTTTTGGCGGGACAAATTTGGGTTACAGCCGGATGTGCTCGGACAGTCCGTGACTATGAACGGGAAGGCGTACACGGTCGTCGGTGTCCTTCCGGAAAATTTCGATTTCCCATCGCCTCAATATAAGGTCTGGGTCCCGGCCGCGCTGGACGCGCCGCTCTTCCAGGAGAATCTCGACGCGCATTTTCTGCGCGTAATCGGCAGGCTGAAGCCCGGGGTCACGCCGGAACGATTGAAAGCCGAGATCGACATCCTCGGCCGGCGCGTGAACCCGACTGGTGACGACACGGTTCGTCGGTTTTACTCGATGAGCCTGGCGGAAAGGATGTTTGGCGATCTGCGCCAACCCTTGCTCGTTCTTTTCAGCGCAGTCGCGTTCCTCCTGCTCATCGCGTGCGCAAACGTCGCCAACCTGATGCTGGCCCGGGCGAGTTCGCGGCAATCGGAAATGGCGATCCGTGCCGCCATGGGCGCCAGCCGTCCGCGATTGATCGCACAACTGCTCACGGAAGCCGCCCTTCTCGCCGTAATCGGCGGCGCGCTCGGCATTGGCATCGCGACCTGGGGACTCGACGCTTTGAGAGCGTTCGCCGCCGAAAATGTCCAGGAGCTCTTGCACGCCCACATTGACGGCTGGGCGCTCGCCTTCGTTCTCTTCGTCTCCGCGTTGTCAGGAATCCTTTTCGGGCTCGGTCCCGCGTTCGCCGCGTCGCGGACGGATTTGCAAGAAGCACTCAAAGGCACGGCCCGCTCGAGCACCAGCGCCGCTGCGGAACGGACCCGCCGTCTTCTCGTCTTCGCCGAAGTGGCGCTCGCCTGCGTGTTGCTCGTCGGCTGCGCCTTGATGATGCGCAGCTTCGCAGCGCTTGTTCATGCCGATCCCGGCTTCCGTCCGCAGAACGTCGTCGTCGCCGACGCCGTTTTAATGCAGGACCGCTATCCCGATGCGGCGTCGATGATCCGTTATTATCGCGACACGCTGGCAGCAGTCCGCGCTCTTCCCGGCGTTGTGTCGGCGGGGGTGGTGACGCATTTGCCCTTCGGCGGGAACACTTGGGGAAACAGCTATGAAGTCGAAGGGCAACCTGCCGCGCCCGGCGTTCAGTACAACGCCCAGATTCGTCCAGTCAGTCCCGGATATTTCGCCACCCTCCAAATCCCGCTCAAACAGGGACGCGACTTCACCGAGCGAGACAACGAAACCGTGCCCGGCGTAACCATCGTCAACGAAGCTTTCGTGGAACGCTTCTGGCCTAACGAGAGTCCGCTTGGAAAACGGATTCGTTACGGCAAAGACTGGATCTCGATCGTCGGCGTCTGCGGCAGCATCAAACACAACGGCCTCGATATCGCGCCCGATGCCGAGATCTATGTTTCCTATCCACAAACATCGCCAGGCGCGCTTACTTTTGTCGGCCGTCAGCTCAATTTCGTCGTGCGCTCGCCTGCCAACGTCGCCGCGGTTCTTCGCGCCACCATTAGCTCGCGCGATCCGAATCTCGTCATCCGGATCAACACGATGGAAGCGCTCATCAACGATTCCGTTGCTCAACCACGTTTCCGCACCTGGCTGATCGGCGTCTTTTCCATCTTCGCGTTAACGCTCGCGTGCCTCGGGATTTATGGCGTCATCGCCTATCTCGTCACGCAGCGCTACAAAGAGATCGGCATCCGCATGGCCCTCGGCGCGACGCGCGCCAACATTCTCCAGCTCGTTCTTGCGCGTACCTTCAAGCTCACCGCGCTCGGTATCGTAGCCGGCCTCATCCTCGCGTTTTTTCTCGCGCGCTTCCTCAACTCGATCCTGTTTGGCATCACCGCGCACGACACCGTCACGTTCGCCGTCGTTCCGCTTTGCCTTGTCGCCATCGCCCTCCTCGCCGGCTACCTCCCCGCTCGCCGCGCCACTCGCGTCGATCCCGTCAGCTCGCTGCGCTACGAATAACCGACCGCGAGCGTGGAGCACGCAGATCTCGATTCAGACCTAACTGCGGGCGGCGGCGCGAGCTTTCTTGGCGGCACCCGCCAAGATCCCGAAACTATTTGAGCCAGCCTCGGCGTGGCGTTCCATCCATTGCGTCGCCCGAATAAAAGCAAAGAAGATGTGGCTTTGAACGTAGAGGCCGTTTGCCGCTTTCGCCTCGGTTATGATGTCCCGGGCCTTGAGCCGCCGCAGGCTTCGCCCCAACTCGCGGCTGGAACAACGCATGTTCAGCGTCGCTAGCTCCTGCAGTTGATCGACGTTGACTTTGTTGAAGACATCCTCGTTGGCCAGCGTTTGCACGACCGGCCAGTCGAGTGCATTCAATTTCTCGATCGCGAGCAAGTGGCTATCGTAGGCGAGCGCCAAATCGCTAAAACTATCCGGAATCGCTCCGGTAAAGCTCGCCAGACCTACTGTCTCCTTCCCCTTAGTCCCAGCCGAGGTCATTCGGTCAATGGACCGGGCTAGGAACGATTTTAAAATAAGGGGCAGGCCGAGCGACGAGTCCGCGATCGCATGAGAGGTTTCGGGCTCAAGTTCGACCCCTACGTCTCTTGCCGAGCTCGCCAGAAAGGCGTGGCGGGCCTCGGATGACAGCGGTTGAAGATCTATTGCTGTGGCAGAAGAGGCGATCGATTCGTTGGCGTAGCTCGACGCATCGCGACTCACGATGATGACGGTAAGCCAATCTCCCAAAGCCGGGCTGAGCTTTTCCATTACTCTAAGGAGCTGCTTCCGGGCGCGCCGAGGCGCGCCAAATCTATCCAGATCGTCAAAGACGATAACCATCGGATTGCTTCGAGGATTGAGCGTCCGGAACTCGTCTGCCGGCAATCGAATGTTCGTCGGTATTCTTCCGTAAGTAGCCACGAGGGCGGAGGCCACCGCTGGCCACGGTTCATTAAAGTCACTAACGCTAACATGCGAGATTGAGGGATACGTTCCTAGGAGTCTTTGAACCAAAGCTGTCTTCCCTACTCCGGCAGTTCCTGAAATGGTAATAACAGGCGCACGCCGCGCGATCGCGTTGCTCAGAGTGGCCATTTCATCGGCACGTCCGACAAAGTTTCCAAATTGCGGAGGTGGCGTAACCTTTTCCTGGCGCAGCCAGAACCGTTCTTCTTCGGTCAGGAAAACTGCTGTCCGATTGCCCATTAGAGGAGAATTCTGAGCTTCTATCTCGTACAAATCGGGAAGTTCGACGGCCAGGGATGACATGACTATTGAATGGGATAGCCGTATTGGTTCTGCATGTAATGCACAAACTCCTCTACGTTCTTACGCGGAGCATAGATCAGGTCCTTGGTTTCATCGAGGTGAAACGCTTTCTGATAAAACGTACATGAATTCTGGGTGGCCTCGCCCCAAAGCAACGCCGCGCCGGTCATTATTGCCACGGTAGACACGAAATACAACAAAGCAGTTCCTGAACCTTTGATAGGGGTCTGATCGCGCGGTCGGGCCAACAGGGGGTGCACCGATAGGTAGTCGATCACCAGATTGTTACACCAAGTCCGCCGAAAATGGCAGACCCCAATGGTTGGCGCGAACTCCGGGGAATCGGATTCGAGCAAAACGAGGTTCGCTACTTCCGCTTGCGGGTTATCGCGCGTGAAATCGGCGATTTCATCGACATTGGTGGCATAGGTCTCGAACCGATGATGCGCGCGATATCGTTTGATCGCGAGACGCGCGAACAAGACGGCATCCAAACGAATCGGATTTCGATCCCCGGAGACGACGTCTTCCCAGTGGTCGATAAAAGAAAGATCATCGAGCTCTCCATAACGAACCGCTACTTGGGTCGCCGTGTCGTGTTTCCGGAGGTTGAGGATCATGGGGGGCGCGGTTGGCCGCCATATTATCTTCGGTTGTAGAGTTTGCAACGACTCTCCTTGGTGCATCTGGCTTGCGGAAAGTTCCACGATCGAACTAGCCTAAGGCATATGAAATTGCTGCGCTCTTCCATCCGCCGTGTCTTGTTGTTTCTGCTCGTCGCTTTAGTGGAGTCGAACGCTTCGGCTGCGGAACCGGTGTTCGAAGGTCTCGGGGCCTATTCGCGTGCGGTCACAACAAAATCTGTGAAAGCTCAGCGGTACTTCAATCAAGGCCTCGGATTCTATCACGGGTTTAATCATGGGGCGGCCATCCGCGCATTCAAGGAGGCAGCGCGGATCGATCCGAAGTGCGCGATGGCGCATTGGGGGATTGCGCTGGCGAACGGGCCGCACATAAATTTTCCGCTGGTCCCGCCGCCCGCAGCGGAAGCGGCCTGGAAGGAATTGCAATTAGCGCAGCAAGACGCCGAGAAGGCGTCGCCGGTTGAGAAAGCACTTATCAAAGCGCTGAGCCATCGTTACGCGAATCCGCAACCGGAAGATCGCAAGCCGCTCGATGAAGCTTACGCCGCGGCGATGCGCCAAGTTTGGAAACAGTTCCCAGACGATCAGGATGTCGGCGCGCTGTTCGCGGAGTCGATGATGGATTTCCGGCCATGGAACCAGTGGACGCTCGAGGGCCAGCCGAACCCGGGCACGGAAGAAATCGTCGCGACCCTTGACGCGGTATTGAAACTGAATCCGAACCATCCGTTCGCGAACCATCTTTACATTCACGCCGTCGAAGCGTCGCGGAATCCGGAGCGCGCGGACGCGGCGGCGGATCGGCTGCGGAATCTCCAGCCGGGTCTCGCGCACAATGTCCACATGCCGTCGCATATCGATATCCGGCGCGGCCGCTGGCAGCAGGCGATCGAGACGAACGAAAAAGCGATCGGCGCGGACAAGCGTTACCGGAACATCGTCGGACCGCCCACCGGTTTGCTGCCGGTGTACGCGGCGCACAATCGCCACATGCTCGCGTTCGCGGCGTTAATGACCGGGCAGCGCGAAGTCGCCATGAAAAATGTTCGCGCGATGGTCGCCGAAATCCCGGCGAAATTCGTGAAGGAAAGTGCGGCCTTCGCCGACGGCTTTTTCGCGGTGCCCCTCGAAGTGATGGTGCGCTTCGGCCGCTGGGATGAAATCCTCGCCGAGCCGGACAAATATCCGCCGGGAATGCCATTCGTCCGTGCGTTTCATCACGCAGCGCGAGCGACCGCCTATGCCGCCAAGGGCGACACCGTTAAAGCGCGCAAGGAACAGACGCTCTTCGTGGAAGGCGCAAAGCTGGTTCCGAAAGAAACGCAGTTGGGCAATAACACCGCTGTCGATGTCATCTCGCTGGCGACCCACATGCTCGAAGGCGAGATTCTGGTGGCTGAAAAGAATCTGGACGCTGGCGTCGCCGAGCTGCAAACCGCCACAAAAGAACAGGACGCGTTGAAATACGACGAGCCGCCCGCCTGGATGATCCCGATCCGTCACTCGTTAGGCGCGGTCCTCATAAAAATGCGCCGCTTCGCCGAGGCCGAACAAGTCTATCGCGATGATCTGGCTCGCTTGCCCGACAACGGCTGGTCGCTCTTCGGTCTTGCCGAAAGCCTGCGGCAACAGCAGAAAAACCCAGACGAGGTTGCGGCGCTGGACGCGAAGTTCCAAAAAACCTGGGCCAAGTCCGACACGAAAATCACGACCTCCTGCCTTTGCCAGGCGAAGAATTGAAGGGCAAGGATTACAGAAGAGTGGCCTGTTTCGCCTCGGGCGCGGTAACTCCGCCGAACTTCTTTACCAACTCGTCCAGCTTCGCGGCATAGTAATCCACGTTTTCGTCGCGGTTATCGGGATCAAAGTCGCTCGCGAGTTTGGCGGCTTCGTAGGCGGCGACTTTCTTGGGCGTGGCTTTGATGTAGTAACTGATCTGTTCGCCCGGTTTGTAATTTCGACCGCTGGCCAGGGCGAGCTCGTACGCCGCGGCGCGATTGCGGCCGCCGGCGCCGATCTTGGCGCGGTATTTATCGAGCGAATCCTGAAGCGTATCGGTCTTCATCAGCATGTCGATGGGCCATTCACGGTCGCGGATTTTCTTTTCGAAGTCTTCGCGCAACGCGGGAATCGCGTCCGACTTTCCTTCCATGAGTAGTTTGATCATCTCCTCGAGGAAAACGCGCTGAAATTTCTCCAGGCCGCGCG
This sequence comes from Chthoniobacterales bacterium, assembly GCA_035644055.1. GTDB lineage: Bacteria > Verrucomicrobiota > Verrucomicrobiia > Chthoniobacterales > UBA10450 > AV80. The sequence continues at coordinate 21,518 of DASQPH010000001.1, read as the reverse complement.
ACTTCAACGCGCCGCCTTTGATAACGACGTCACCGTCGCGAGTAAGGAGTGCGTAGTTTTTCGCCTTGTAGCTGAACATCGCGTCGAATTGCTCGTCGAACTCGACCTCGATGCCGGGCGGCAATTCTTTCGCGAGCTCGCTTCGCAATTCTTCTGTAGCCGCCGCCCTGTGGGCGGCGTGGGCTTCGGCGCTCGCTCCCGGCGCGTCCCCCAGGGACGCGGCTACAGCAGCCGGCGGAACGAAATAAATACCGTCGGTATCGACTTCGATTACTTGGGCGCCGTGCGCGGTCAGCCAGTCGATCATTTTCTGCAATAGCTCGCGGCCGATCTGGGTAACGCGTGCCGCGGCATCGAAATCGGCGAAGTGTCCCTGGGCGAAACCGAGGTAGCCGTAGAAGCTGTTGATCAGAACCTTGAAGGTGTTTTGGAGCGCGTGGAAATATTGCTGCTTCGCGCGGTCATTCGCGGCGCGCATGCTGGCCTTCGCCTCGAGCCGAAAAGTCCGCAGATCCGTAAGCAAATGCCGAAAAATCTGGAGCTGATCGGTCGCGGGCCAGCAATCGAACTGGAGCATGATGGAGGGATAGAGCGACGCGATATCGCAATGCCAGACGTTGCGGGCGACGCCGGTGAAAAAGATCGCGGTGTAACCGCCTTCGAACCCGCGCACCATCGGCATCTCGGGAATGGAATGGCGTTGCCGGTAATATTCGCGGAGGAAAAGACCGTTAATCCGCGTCGCGTTCCCGCGCACGATCACATCCTGGTAGTTGTAGGGAAAAATTTGCGCCTGGATGAAGTAACTGGGGCTCAGGAGATCGGCGACGGCGCGGGTTTCGCGCACGGCGCACAGAGCACGCTTTCGGAAGCGCTCGCTACCGGCGACGTATTCACGCTCGAGTTCTTTGCCGGTAAGCGACGAGAGATCCGCCGAATCGCAGAGTCCGAAATGCTGGGCGACATCGATGCGCTCGAAGCCCGACAAACTGCGCATCCCGACGTCGTAGAAATGCGCGAGCAGAAATGTGTCGACGAAGTGCCGGCCATCGACGGCGAACTTCGGATAATCGATTGTCTTCTCCGCGATCTGGAGTCGCGATGGGCGCGAGCGGAGAAATCCGCCGCTGCGTCCCCAATCGAGTTTAACCTTCGCCTTTCGCGCTCGAGCAACGACAAGGGGAAGATCGGAACGAAATAGATTGTGGCCCTCGATCACATCCGGATCGCGTTCCTTGATCAGCGCGGTCAATTGCTTGAGCGCCACGCGCTCCGATTCCTCGGCGTTGCCGGGATCGACAACGATTAGTTCTTCCCAACCCGTATTGTCGGAGAGCGCGATGCTCATCAGGCGTTCGTCGAGCGAAAGGACTTCGAGCTGGAGCCGGCGCAGTTCTTCGAAGGCGAAGCCTTTGAAAAGCGTGCGACCGGTGTGCGTGAGATAATGCTGAACCGGATCGCTCAGCGCGAAGAAGCTGCGGCCCGCGTTCTTCAGCCCATTGCGGAGGGCGATCAGCTCTTTCCAACTATTCACGCTGATCCGCCAGCCGTAACGCAAATCACCCGCGAGCTTCTCAGCGTCGATATTCAGATCGGTCACGTCGGAATCGCACCAGACGAAAGGATGGAACGGCTCGATGTCGACGCTGACCGATCCATCTTTTTCTCGGCGATAAACTTTTACGGTGCCCGTTTCGCCCAGCTCAATTGCGACGATCCGTTCGGTGGGATCGGAGCCGAAAAGCAGCGTGTTTTCTTCAAACGCCATGAAGCCAGAGATTCCTCGACTTCGCTCAGAATGACAACTGATGACATCCTCGCCGCAGGCGTTCCTTCTCGTGCGATCTCAAAAGAGGGAGCTGCCTTCATTTCCTACGTAGCACTCCCAAACCCTCCCATCGCATCATGGAGACGGAAGAGCCGAAAGGTACTTTTTGAACATGAATACATCAATCGTGGCGCATCTTCTCCGGCTGGACGGGCGAATGCTGCCCCAGACACGAATAAAATAAGAGAAACGCTGACATTGCCGTGAGTCATCGGCGGCCGGCGGCAGTTCAATCCTTATGTCGAAACGAACGCTCTTCATCATTGCCGGCGTCGTGCTCCTGCTGGCCGGCTGGTGGACGTGCCGTCGCATCAGTTCCTCCGCGGACGCGCAATCCAGCGGCCGGAATTCGAGAAGCGGTCCGGGCTCAGGCGGCGGCGCGGTGCCGGTTGTCGCGGCAAAAGTCGAGCAAAAGGACGTGCCGATTTATCTCGACGGACTTGGGACCGTCCAGGCCTTCAACACCGTGACCGTCCACGCCCGCGTTGACGGCGAACTGGTGAAGGTCCTCTTTACCGAAGGGCAGGACGTGAAAACCGGCGACGTGCTCGCTGAGCTCGATCCTCATCCGTACCAAGCCGTGCTCGATCAGGCGAAAGCGCAAGCGGCCTTGGATCAGGTCACGTTGAAGAGGCAAACGGACCTGCGCGCGAGAAATGTCGTAGCGGCGCAGGATTACGACACTGCCGTCGCGAACGCGCAAAAATCGCAAGCCGCCGCTGACGCTGCGCAGGTGAATCTCGATTACTGCCATATCAAATCGCCGATCGATGGACGCATCGGCATTCGGCAGGTCGACGTGGGCAATCTTGTTCACGCCGCCGACCAGAACGGCATCGTGGTTATTACCCAACTGCGGCCGATCTCCGTTGTCTTCACCTTGCCGGAACAAAATCTTCAGGAAGTGACCAACGAGGGCGGCGCGCAGGGTGGTCTAAAGGTCTCGGCGTTCGATCGCGGGAACACGACGCTGCTCGGCGAAGGCGCGCTCGCCGTTGTGGACAACGAAATCGATCAGGCGACCGGCACGATCAAATTGAAGGCGACGTTCCCGAACGACGACCTGAAATTGTGGCCAGGGAAATTCGTGAACGCGCGCCTGATTCTCACAACGAGAAAAGGCGCGACCGTCATTCCGGCGAGCGTGGTGCAGCGCGGGCCCCAGGGCACCTATGCCTATGTGATCAAACCGGACAAGACCGCTGAAATGCGGTCGATCAAAATCGCGCAGACGGAAAATAACGAGACCGTGGTCGACGATGGATTGAAGCCAGGCGAGGACGTTGTCGTTGACGGGCAATATAAATTGCAACCCGGCGCGCACGTTGAGTTGAGCAGCCCGCCCGGACAGAACGCGGCCCAGACCTCGCCGGGGAAATCGCCCCACGGCAAATCACCGAAGCCAACGAAGTCGTGAACATCTCCGAGCCTTTCATTCGCCGGCCGGTTGCGACGTCGCTCTTGATGATTGGCGTAATCCTGCTCGGCCTGCTCGGCTACAAATTGCTGCCGATCTCGGCGCTGCCCACCGTCGATTTCCCGACCATCCAGGTAACGACGCTTTACCCCGGTGCGAGCGCCGACGTGATGGTCTCGTCGATCACCACGCCGCTCGAACGCCAGTTCGGGCAAATCAGCGGCCTCGCGTCGATGAATTCCACGAGCTCGTTTGGAACTTCGACGATCACGCTCCAATTCGCTCTCGATCGCCCGATCGACGTCGCAGCGCAGGACGTCCAGGCCGCGATCAATATCGCCGGCGGATTCCTCCCGCGCGATCTGCCGAACCCGCCGAAATACAACAAGGTCAATCCGGCCGACACGCCGATCCTCACACTCTCAATCACGTCGGACAGTCTGCCGCTCGATCGGGTGAACGATTTTGCCGACACGCTCCTCGCGCAAAAGCTCAGCGAAGTTAGCGGCGTCGGTCTGGTCACCATTCAGGGAAATCAAAAGCCGGCGGTCCGCGTCCAGGTGAATCCCGCCACGATCTCGGCGCTCAAACTCAGCCTGGAAGATGTCCGCGCGATTCTCGGCCAGGCGAACGTGAACGCGCCGAAAGGCAGCTTCGACGGGCCGCGCCAGTCGTTCACCATCGGATCGAACGACCAGATTTTTTCCGCCGACGCCTACAAGCCGATCATTGTTGCTTACAAGAACGGTGCGCCGATTCGCCTGGGCGACATTGCCAACATCATCGACAGCGTCGAGAACGACCAGCTGGCGGCGTGGGTCGGCTCGAAAAATGGCGAGCATCCCGCGGTCCTTCTCGATATTCAACGCCAGCCCGGCGCGAATATCATTCAGACGGTCGATCGCGTGAAGGAATTGCTCCCGCGCCTGACCGGCACGCTGCCGCCATCTGTCCGCGTTTCGATTCTCGCCGATCGCACCGAAACGATCCGGGCCTCCGTGACCGACGTGCAGTTCACGCTTCTGCTCACGGTCGTGCTCGTCGTGATGGTGATGTTCGTTTTCCTCCGCAAACTCTGGGCGACGGTCATCCCGAGCGTGGCCCTGCCGCTCTCGCTCATCGGCACGTTCGGCATCATGTACCTCGCCGGATTCAGCCTCGACAATCTGTCGTTGATGGCGCTGACGATCTCGACCGGCTTCGTCGTCGACGACGCGATCGTGATGATCGAGAACATCGTCCGCTTCATTGAAATGGGCGATCCGCCGTTTGAAGCGGCGCTGAAAGGCGCACGCCAGATCGGGTTCACGGTCGTGTCGCTGAGCGTTTCGCTTATCGCCGTTTTCATTCCGCTCTTGTTCATGACCGGGATCGTCGGCCGCTTGTTCCGCGAGTTCGCCATCACGCTCAGCGTCGCCGTCGTCGTCTCGGCTTTCGTCTCGCTGACGCTCACGCCGATGATGTGCGCGAAGTTGTTGCGCTCGGAAAAAGAAGAAGAGGACGCGAAGCAAAATCGCTTCCTGGTTTGGACCGAGAATTTCTTCGACCGCTTCCGCGATCTCTACGAACGCGGATTGCGCTGGGTGCTCGCTCATCAAAAGGGCACGTTGATCATCGCGCTCGCTACGCTCGTCGCGACCATTCTCCTCTACATCGTCATTCCAAAAGGCCTGCTCCCGCAGCAGGACACAGGCGTGATCGTCGCGGTGACCGACGCGGCCGAAAACATTTCGTTCAAAGCGATGGTGGAACGCGTCCACGCTATTTCCGACATCGTCCGCAAAGATCCCGATGTCTCGAACGTTTCCGCTTCGGTCGGCGCGGGCACGGTGAACGCGACCGTGAACACAGCGCGCGTTTATGTCGTGCTCAAGCCTCACAACAAGCGAGGCGGGACTGCCGAGGAAATCATTACGCGATTGCGCAACGCCACCCGCGGCGTGGAAGGCGTCTCGCTCTTCATGCAGGCCGCGCAGGATTTGCAAATCGACGCGCGTGTCAGCCGCACCCAATACCAATACATTTTACAGGACGCCGATGCGGCCGAGCTGGCGGAGTGGACCCCGAAGCTGGTCCAAAAGCTCGGGCAATTATCGGAACTCAGCGATGTGGCGAGCGATCAGCAGGTCAACGGCCTCCAGCTCAACGTCGACGTCGATCGCGAAAAAGCGTCGCGCTTGAACGTCCTGACCCAGGCGATCGACGACACGCTTTACGACGCGTTTGGTCAGCGCCAGGTCTCGATCATTTTCACGCAGCTGAACCAGTTCCGCGTCATCCTCGAAGTGGAACCGAACTTTCGGTCGTCGCCCGAAGTCCTCGACAAGATTTATGTGAAATCGAGCACGGGCGCGCCGGTGCCGCTGAGCGCGTTTGCCACGATGCGAGTAGGCAACACGCCGCTCTCCATTCCGCACCAGGGCCAGTTCCCCGCCGCCACGATTTCGTTCAATCTCCAATCGGGCAGCTCGCTTAGCCACGCGATTCCCGCCATTCAAAAAGCGGAACAGGAAATCGGATTGCCGGAAACGGTCGCGACCACATTCACCGGCGCGGCGGCGGAATTCCGCTCGTCGCTCACGAGCGAACCCTTCCTGATTCTGGCCGCGATCGTCGTCATCTACATCGTCCTCGGCGTTCTCTACGAAAGTTACATTCATCCGATCACGATTCTTTCGACGCTGCCTTCAGCCGGAGTCGGCGCGCTTCTCGCCCTCATGATTCGCCGGATCGATTTTTCGCTCGTCGCGCTCATCGGGATCATCCTGCTTATCGGGATCGTGAAAAAGAACGCGATCATGATGATCGACTTCGCGCTCGAAGCGGAGCGGAACGAAGGAATGTCGCCCGAGGAATCGATTTACCAGGCGTGCCTGCTGCGCTTTCGCCCGATCATGATGACAACGGCGGCGGCACTCCTGGGCGCGTTGCCGCTCGCGCTCGAGCACGGCACCGGGAGCGAATTGCGGCGGCCACTCGGTATTTCCATCGTGGGCGGTTTATTGCTCTCGCAATTTCTCACCCTCTACACCACGCCGGTGATTTATTTGTATCTCGATCGCTTCGGTGCCTGGGTCGAGCGGCGGCGCAACAGGGGGCGTATCAAACAGGCCGAGCTTCCACTTGGCACACGACACGATCCGGAGTTCGCCAGCGCCAATGGCAACGGCAGCGATCCGCACCATCAGAGGAGGTTTTAGATTATGGCTGTGTTTGATTCCAGCAGTCACCACCTCGCGCCGAAATTCCGAAGAACCGTAAGCGCGAGTCCGGGGAGCGCACGCGCCTCGCGTGCTGGTTTCGGCGCCCTCGCCGAAACAAACTTTGCCGGGTCAGGCGCTGGTTTCTTGAAGAGAAGTTCGCGATGGCGAGGGCGCCATCGCCAGCACGCGAGGGCGCGTGCGCTCCCCAGCATGTTATGAACGTCTCCGAGCCATTCATTCGGCGACCGGTCGGCACTTCGTTACTGGCCGCGGGGATTCTGCTCCTCGGCGCAGTCGCCTATCACTTCCTGCCGGTCGCGCCGCTACCGAAAGTCGATTTCCCGACGATCAATGTCAGCGCGCAGCAACCGGGCGTCGATCCGGCGACGGCCGCTTCTTCCCTGGCTGCACCACTCGAGCGGCGCTTCTCGCAAATCGCGGGCGTTTCCGAAATCACTTCCACCAGTTCGTTAGGCGGATCGTCCATGACGATCCAATTCGATTTGAACCGCGACATCAACGGCGCCGCCCGCGACGTCCAGGCCGCGATCAACGCCGCTGCCGGCGAATTGCCCAGCGGCCTGCCGAACCCGCCGTCGTATCGCAAAGTGAATCCGTCCGACGCGCCGATCATGATCCTCGCGATGACCTCGGACACGCACGAGCTCTCCGAAGTTTACAACCTTGCCGATCAAATCATCGGGCAGCGCATCAGCCAGGTGGAAGGTGTGAGCCAGGTCACAATCGGCGGCGGCGCGAAATCAGCCGTCCGCGTCCAGGTCAATCCTGTCGCGCTCGCTTCGATGGGGCTGAGCCTCGAGGACATTCGCCTGCAACTTGCGCAAGTGAACGTGAACGAGCCGAAAGGCGCGCTCGACGGCCCGAACCAGCGGTTCATCATCGCGAGCAACGATCAGCTTCTTCACGCCGATCAATATCAGCCGATCATTGTCGCGCAGCATAACGGCGCGGCGGTGCCGTTGCGCGATGTCGGCACCGCGATCGACAGCGTCGAGAACCGCGACCAGGCCGGTTTGTTCAACAACAAGCGCGCGGTCCTGCTCGTGATTTTCAAACAGCCGGACGCGAATGTGGTCCGCACGACCGATCAGATTCGCGCGATCCTTCCGCAGCTTCGCACCTGGCTGCCGCCGAGCGTGCATCTCGAAGTGATGAACGATCGCACGACCACGATCCGGTCGTCGGTCAACGACGTGCAGCTCACGCTCGTCATCACGGTCGGCCTGGTTGTGATGGTGATGTTTCTCTTTCTGCGGCGATTCTGGCCCACTTTCATCGCCGGGATCACGATGCCGCTCGCGCTCGCCGGCACGTTCGGCGTGATGTGGCTCTGCGATTACAGCCTCGACAATCTTTCTCTCATGGCCCTCACGGTCTCGACGGGTTTCGTGGTCGATGACGCGATTGTCGTCATCGAAAACATCGTGCGCTTCATCGAGAAAGGTGAATCACCGTTTCAGGCCGCGTTGAAAGGCGCGCGCCAGATCGGTTTTACCGTGATCTCGATCAGTCTCTCACTCGTCGCGGTTTTTATTCCGCTTCTCTTCATGAGCGGATTGATCGGGCGGCTCTTTCACGAATTCGCGGTCACGCTGAGCGCGGCGATCCTGGTGTCCGGCGTCGTCTCACTCACGCTCACGCCGATGCTCTGCGGCCGTTTTTTGAAAAAGGAAAACCCGAAGGAAAAACACAACTGGCTTTATCGCGCCACCGAAACTGCCTTCAACCGGATGCATGACTTCTACGCGGACAGTTTGAAATCGGTTTTGCAGCACGAATACCTGATGCTCATCGTGACCGCCGCGGTGATCGTCGCCACGGTCTGGCTCTACTTCGTGGTGCCGAAAGGATTTTTTCCGCAACAGGATACCGGCCAGCTGATGGGAACGACGGAGGCCGCGCAGGATATTTCCTTCGAAGCGATGAAGGAGAAGGAAGATGAAGTTGTAAGAATTGTGATGGCCGATCCGGCGGTGGCGGCGGTCGGGTCGTTCTTCGGCGGCGGGAGCGGCTCCGCCCTGAATAATGGGCGGATGTTCGTTTCCCTGAAGCCGAAAGGAAGCGGGAAAGACAAGCGCCAGGACGACGTCGCCAAAGTGATCGCGCGTTTGCGCGGGAAACTTTCGAAGATCGCGGGCGCGTATCTTTTTCTCACGCCCGGCCAGGACATCCGGGTCGGCGGCCGCTCGTCGAAGGCGCTCTATCAATACGCGCTGACCGATCAAAACATCGATGAGCTGAATACCTGGGCGCCGAAGCTTGTAAATAAACTGCGCGACTATCCGCAGATCAAAGATCCGACGAGCGACCAGCAGTTTCGCGGACTTCAGGAAAACGTGGTGATCGATCGCGACGCGGCGGCGCGCCTCGGCATTCAACCACAGGCCGTGGATAGCACGCTCTACAGCGCGTTTGGCCAGCGCCAGGTCTCGATCATTTACACCCAGCAAAATCAATATCACGTCGTGCTCGAGGTCGATCCGAAGTTTCAGCTCGATCCGACGTCACTCGACAAAATTTACGTGAAGTCATCGACCGGAAGCCAGGTGCCCCTCAGCACGATCGCGCATTTTGAGACGAGCAACACGCCGCTCTCGGTCAATCACCAGGGACAATTTCCCTGCGTCACCGTTTCGTTTAATACTGGCCCGGGCGTGTCGTTAGGCGAAGCAACTCAGATCATCGAGCGAGCCGCGCGCGAGCTCGGCATGCCGTCGGGAGTTCGGGGAAGCTTCGCGGGCACCGCCCAGGTTTTTCAGGCATCGCTCTCGTCGCAGCCGCTTCTTATTCTCACCGCGCTCATCGCTGTCTACATCGTGCTCGGCATGCTCTACGAAAGCCTGATCCATCCGCTGACAATTTTGTCCACTCTGCCGTCGGCAGGTTTGGGCGCGCTCCTCGCCATGCTCGTCACCGGTGACGAACTTTCCATCGTCTCCACCATCGGAATTATTCTCCTCGTTGGCATCGTGAAAAAGAACGCGATCATGATGGTCGATTTCGCGCTCGAAGCGGAACGGCATGAAGGATTGAGCCCGGAAGAATCAATTTACCAGGCGTGCCTCGTCCGGTTTCGTCCGATCATGATGACGACAATGGCCGCGATGTTCGGCGCGTTGCCGCTCGCGATCGGAATGGGAGTCGGCAGCGAACTCCGCCGGCCGCTCGGCATCGCCATCGTGGGTGGCCTGATCGTCTCGCAACTTCTGACCCTCTACACGACGCCTGTGATTTATCTGGCGCTCGATCAGTTGCGGCAACGGAGGAAACGCAAAGCAAATGCGCCGGCGCCGACCGAGTGGGCGCGCCCGCTTCCCGCGTAGAGGGCGAGAGAGCGCTCGACTGCGCTCGGGACGACAGAGTATAGGTCGGGCATGAAGATTCGTTTTCTTAGTTTCGCGATCGCTCTTGTATCGACTTCACTGCTTGCCCAGCAAACGCCGCAACAAATCGCGGATGCGGAGCTGCCGTCGCTCATCACGATTTACAAAGACCTCCATACCCATCCCGAGCTTTCCACGCATGAGGAGCGCTCGGCCGCGATTGTGGCGAAGGAACTAAAAGCGGCGGGTTGCGAAGTGACGGAGCGCGTCGGCAAGTACGACAAACCTGGCCTCACCTGTTTCGGTGTGATCGGAGTAATGAAAAATGGCGACGGACCAGTCGTCGCCGTCCGGACGGACCTCGATGCGCTTCCGGTTCATGAAGAAACCGGCGTGCCGTACGCGAGCACAGTCACGACGAAAAACGACGCCGGCCAGGAAGTGTCTGTGATGCACGCGTGCGGACACGACATTCATATGTCGACGTTCATCGGCACCGCGCGCGCGCTCGGGAAGTTGAAGGACAAATGGCACGGCACGATCATTTTCATCGGGCAACCGGCAGAGGAAACGGTGGGCGGCGCGCGGGCATTGTTGAAGGACGGGCTTTACACGCGCTGGCCAAAACCGAATTACGTGCTCGGGCTCCATGATGACGCGGAAATCGCGACAGGCCAGATCGGAGTCACCGAAGGTTATTGCTACGCGAACGTCGATTCAGTCGACGTGACCGTAAAAGGAATGGGCGGGCACGGCGCGTATCCACACAAGACAAAAGATCCGATCGTGCTCTCGGCCGAGATGATCAACGCCTGGCAAACCATCGCGAGCCGGGAGAACAATCCGCTCGACCCAGTGGTCGTCACCGTCGGCTCCATTCACGGCGGCACCAAGCACAACATCATTCCAGACGAAGTGAAGATGCAGTTGACCGTGCGCACTTATAAACAGGAAGTCCGCGATCGAGTCCTGGCCACGATCGAGCGGATCGCGAAAGGAATCGCGACGACTGCGGGCGTCCCGGCGGACCACGCGCCGGACGTGCACGTGGAAAAGGATCAATACACGCCCGCGACCTACAATAATCCGGAGCTGACGAAACGCGTGACGGCCGCGCTCAAGACGGCGCTCGGAAACGACAACGTGACACCAAAAGACCCGACGATGGGCGGCGAAGATTTCAGCGAATACAGTCTGCCGGACCATTCGATTCCGGCATTCATGTTCAATGTGGGGGCGGTCGATCCCGCGAAAGTCGCCGAGAGCAAGAAGCCCGGCGCACTGCCGTTGCCGAGTCTGCACTCAAGTAAATTCGCGCCTGTCCCCGAACCAACGATTCGCACCGGCATCGTCGGCATGACCAGCGCCGTGCTCGACTTGATGAAGAAATAACGAACGTCCAGTAGTTGTAGCGACGCCGCTCTGTCGGCGTGAGACGCCTTGCTGAATCGACGCGTATTACGGCGACAGAGCGCCGTCGCTACAACACAAGGCCGAAAATGCCGTTACTTCACGCGCACGTTTTTGCGCAGAAACGTCGGCACATCGAGATCCTGGCCTTCGACGATGGTCGGCTCGCTTTTCTCGAAGCGGCCGCGTGTGACCGGCTCGAATTGCATCATCTCCTGGCGGGCCTGCGGTTTCTTTTCGGCGACAGGGTTCGGTTCCTTGAAAATCGCCGGCTTCTTTTTCGGCAGGATCACGCGCGGCTGCGGAGGCGGCTCTTCGATTTCCGGTTCTTCCGGCGCTGACGAAACGGGCTCTGGCTCAACTTGCTCGAATGGCTTGAGCTCCGCTTCGATGAGTTGGGGAGTGAACGCGATCTCGTCCGCAACGGGCGCCGGTTCTTCTTCTGCCGCGATAACCGGCGGCGTTTCTTCGACTGGTTCCCAAAGCGGCGGTGCGGGCGGCGGCGGCGCCGGTTTGGAAACGACGACCCGTTTCGGCGCGACAACTTTCGTTTCGTCAGCCGCGCCTAACGAGCTGATCAGCGTCACGCTCAGTCGATTTCCCATTCGCGAATCGACTGACGTCCCGAAAATAATCTGGGTCTCGTCGCGAATATGTTTCCCAAGGTCCTGCATCAGGATCTCGACTTCGGTCAACGTCATCCCAGGCCCGCCCGAAACCTGGACAAGGACATGCGATGCGTCGGCCAGCATCCGGCCGCGATCCATCAACGGATTTTTCAACGCCTGGGTGAGCGCGTCGTGGGCGCGGTTGTCGGAATCGGATTCGCCAAAGCCAAACAAACAGCGACCGCTTGGACTGCGGAGAGCCGCGAGCAGATCGTCGAAACCGATCCGAATCAAACCGGGCCGTTGAATCAGGCTCGTAATCGAGCGCACGCTTTGGCTGATCATTTGGTCCGCGGCGGCGAACGCCCGATGAATTCCCGCTTTCGGCGCGACCATGTCGCCGAGGCGATCGTTCTCGAAGCAAATGACGGCGTCGCAGTTTTCGCGCAATTTCGCGAGCGCTTCCTGCGCTTGGGCGAGTCGCCGTTTGCCTTCGAACGCGAACGGAAGAGTCACGAATCCCAGAACGAGCGAACCATGTTCGCGCGCGACCTGCGCCACCGCCGGGGCTGCGCCCGAGCCGGTCCCGCCGCCGAGCCCGGCGCAAACGAAAATCATCCGTGCATCTCGCAGCGCCTGCCGAATTTCATCCGCCGATTCATACGCCGCGTTGTAACCGACCTCGGGATCGCCGCCGGCACCGAGACCGCGGGTGACCGAGCGACCGAGCTGCACTTTCGTCGACGCCACCGAACTGGCGAGCGCCTGTACGTCCGTGTTGATCGCGATCAGATCCGCCTTGTCGAGTCCATCGAGGACGATTCGATCGAGAACATTGCAGCCCGCGCCGCCGACACCGACCACCTTGATCGGAATATCTTCGTCGGCTTTCTCGGGAAGGTTGAAGTTGCGATTGAGTTGAATCATTTCAAAAGCTCCAAATTCCAAGCACCAAGCTCCAGAGAAGCACCAAGCTCCAAACACCAAACTCCCGTGCTCCGGATTTTGGAGCTTGGTGCTTCTTTGGAGCTTGGATTTTGGTGCTTGGAGCTTTCTTCACGATCTCATTCCGTTAAAGATTTTCCCAAATATCCTGCCGAATCCGCCCGTCGGTCGGCGGTCCGTTTGCATCGCCTGCGCGTACTTGATCAGGCCGATGGCGGCCGAGAATTGCGGGTTCTCGAAAGCGCTCGTTAGGCCGGACATCGTCTGGGCGTGGGCCACGCGGGCCGGTAATTCGAAAACTTCCTCGGCGAGATGGTCGATCCCGTTCAGATGACTGCACCCGCCGGTGATGAAAACGCCTTCGCCGATGTAATTGATGAACGGTTCTTCCTCGAGCTTTCGCTTGAGGAGCTCGAACGTTTCGCGCAATCGCAGATGAATGATCGTGTTCAGCGCCTCGCGCTCGATCTCTTTGCCGGCAAAACCGGAATCGTCTTTCAACAAAATCGTTTCCCCGGGCAATGAATTTCCGAGCGTGACGCTGCCTTCCTCGATCTTGAGCTTTTCCGCGCGCGTCATCGGAATGCGCAATCCCATCGAGATGTCGTTCGTGATGTGATCGCCCCCGACGGCCAGGACGCCGCTCTGTTTCACCGCGCCGTCGACATAGAGAATGTAATCGCTGGTCCCGCCGCCGACATCGATGACGAGCGCGCCGAGATTTTTCTGGTGCTGCGTCAACACCACCTGCGCCGAAGCGAGCGCGGTAAAGACAACGTCTTCTACCTCGAGCGGCAACTCCTTCACGCAACGGATCGTGTTTTGAATCCGCGTCCGCACCCCATGGATAATGTGGAAATCCGCCTCGAGTTTTTCGCCGAGCATCCCGATCGGGTTCAGCACGCCTTCCTGCCCATCGACGTGATAATGCTGAATGATTGAGTGCAGGAACGCGTTCGGCGCGGGAATGCTGACTTCGCGCGCGTTGATCTTCACGTCTTCGATGTCCTGCTCGTCGATCTCGTCGCGATCTTCCGGCAACGTCACCAGTCCGCGATTGTTGAAACTCTGGATGTGCGACCCGGTGACGCCGACATAAAGGCTGCGAATCATCACGTCGCTTTTCGTCTCGGCGTCGACCACCGCTTCGTGCACGCATTTCATCGCGGTCTCGAAATCGACGATCTCGCCTTTGCGCACGCCGCGCGAAGGCGCCTGCCCGACACCGAGAATCTTGATCGTGCCGTCAGGCCGTCCTTCGCCGACTACTACACAAATTTTCGAGGTCCCAATTTCGAGGCCCACCATGAGATCGCTGCTTGCCATGTCTGCTTTCTAATCCTTTCTGGGTTTCTTCAGGGGAATTGCTTTCCGGACTGGAGCCGGCGTGCCCTCACGCCGCTGTTTCGCTTCGGGACGAGGGCGTCCCGGCTCCAATGTCTTCGGTCCGGCCAGGGGATGAACGGGAATCGCTTTCATGATTCGCGGTTCCGCGTCGGGATCGAGGGTGTCGTTAATTACTTCTACCGCGTTGCGCCCGAACGTCACCGGAATGTTGCGCTGGACGAGAAGATTGACCGTCGCGAGCTCGCGCTTCGAATCGTCCGCGTAAACCAGGAACTGCTCGAGCCGCTGCAATTGCGCCTCGAGATTATCGAAGCCGAACGTCACCCGGGTGTGGTTCTTGTCCGAAACGACGAGGCAATAGCCTTTCGAAACATCGATCTCGCGAATCTGAAATCGCGTTTGCATGAAGCTCGCGGTGCTCAACCGCAATAGTTCCAGGGCCGACTTCGCTTCGAATGACTCGACGATTTTTCCCGGCTCGAGCGACTCGCTCGTGCATCCCGTGATCAACGGCAGGCCGAGGTATTCAGGCAACAACTTCTTTTCTTTCATGAGAACGCCGCGCGCGTCCACCAGAAAAGCGACGTCGGATGCAAAAGGATCGGCGATCTGTTTGTCGGACGTGATCCACGCGATTGGTTTGCGCTCCACGATCCGAATGTCGATCTCGCCCGGCAGTTTTCGGATCACCTGGACTTCGTCGACCTGCGGGAGTTGCTGCAGTTGATCGCGAACCCGCCCGAGATTAACGCTGAAAATGTTCACGCCTTCGCGCAATTCGGCGGTTTTCAAAATCTGATCGCGCTGCAGCGTCCCGTCCGTCTGGGTTTCGATCTGGCTCAGTTGGTAATCCGGGTTCTCGAAAAAGAAATGCTTCGCGCCGTAACGAACGCCAAGGACGACGCCGGCCGCGAGCACGAGCACGAGCACGATCTTCGAGAGGAAAACAAGAATGCGGCGGTTCCGATGCTGCGTCGCCTTGTGCGAGCGCACGCGAACATCGAGAAGATGCTGTTGCCGGCGCTGGCGCGAGTTCGACACGCGCTCATTCTTCGGATGCGACCGTGGGTTCTTCGTTCTCATTTCGCGGCCAGGCGTTTCGCGGAGAGCTCGATGATTCGCGCACAGAGTTGCGGGTAACTTATGCCGGCCACCGCAGCCGCCTCGGGCAACAGACTCGCCTCGGTCATTCCGGGAATCGTGTTCGCCTCGAGCACGGTCGGCGCCCCGTCATCGGGCAGGAGCACGTCCACGCGCGCGTAGACTTTCAGGTCCAACGCCCGGAAAGCGCGCAGCGCCAGTTGTTGAATCTCGTCGGTCTTTTCCGGATCGATCTTCGCCGGACAGACGTGTTCGGCCGCGCCACCGGCACTCGGATTCAGAAATGGATACTTGTTCTTGAAATCGTAAAACCCGCCTTTCGGAATGATCTCGATGATCGGCAATACCTGATCCCCCAGAATCCCAACCGTGAGTTCGCGACCGTTAATAAACTTCTCCACGAGCAGCTCCCGATCGTAGGTGGACGCGTCCGCGATGGCCTCGTCAATGTCTCGTTCGTTTCGAATGATGTGAACGCCGACTGTCGAACCCTGACGCGGCGCTTTGATCACAAGCGGAATCGGAATGGTTGGCCGTTGACCGGCGCTGATCGTCTGCCAGTACGGAGTGGTCACGCCGTGCTCGCGAAACGCTTCCTTCGATCGGATTTTGTCGAACGCGAGCGAACTTCCCTCAACTCCTTCGCCCGTGTAAGGCACGCCGCGATCTTCGAGGATCTGCTGGAGCTGGCCGTCTTCGCCGAATGTTCCGTGAATGGCGAGAAACGCGAGCTCGATATCGTCCGGCAGCGTGAAGTCCGCACCGCGCACATCCACGTCCGTCACGTCACAGCCTAACGAACGCAGCGCTTTGACGACACCGCCTCCGGTCGCCAGTGAAACCGCGCGCTCCGAGCCGGGCCCGCCCATTAACACTGCAATTTTTTCAGGGAGCGCGCTCATACTTGGGATGCATCTCCTCCAAAAATTCCTGTCATCTTGAGCGAAGCGAAGCGGAGTCGAAAGATCTCTGATCCCTCCGCGCTGCTCGACGGAGAAATAGTCAGAGATGGAAGGCCCGGCCTCGCCGACTTCGTCGGCTGCGTTACGGCTTCGATTCCGCTTCGCTGCGCTTCGCTCCGCTCAGAATGACAAATTGGAAAAAGCGTCATCCTTCCTCTCCCACGATTTGCACTTCGGTTTCCAATTCGATTCCGCGCTTTTTCCGCGCCGTCTCCTGGATCTGCGCAATCAACTGGAGCACCTCGGTCGCGCTCGCCCCGCCGTCATTCACGATAAAATTGCCGTGCACTTCCGAGACGCGCGCGTTGCCGACCCGGCTGTTTTTTAATCCGAGTTCGTCGACCAGTTTTCCAGCCGGGATCGTCGCCGGATTTTTGAAAATGCAACCCGCGCTTTTGGCGGCCGGCTGCGTCGTCCGCCGTTTCTCCTGCGATTCATCCAGGCGTCGCTCGATTTCTTCCGCGGCCGCCGGTATTCCTTTGAAGACCGCGCTGACCGCGAAGTTCTGTTCCAGCGTTGCGACATGCCGATAATGCACGTCCATCTCCGCCGGCGTTTTCTCGTGCGCGTTCCCTTCGTCATCGAGAAATCGAACGCGCACCACGTTCTCGAAAGTTTGCGCGCCCATCGCGCCGGCATTCATCCGCAACGCGCCACCAACCGCCCCGGGAATTCCTTCCATCCATTCCAGGCCGCCGAGCCCCGCCGCTTTTCCGGCATACGCGATCTGTTTCAATTTCGCACCGACACCCGCTGTGATTTCGTTGCCGGATATTTCAACCTTGTCGAAATCTCCGCCGCACGGATGAACGACCACGCCGCGAATTCCGCCATCGCGCACCAGCAGATTCGATCCGCGCCCGATCACAAACAGCGGCAGATTCTCGCGCCGGCAAAATCGGATCAGCTCCGCGAACGCCGTTTCCGTGCGCGGCTCGACCCAGAATTGCGCCGGCCCGCCCACGCGCAGCGTCGTATGTTTCGCGAGCGGTTCGTAAAGCCGGACATCGCCTTCTTCGCCAACAATCGCTTTCAGCTTCTCGGCGATCACGAGATCGGCAGCGAGCGCGGACAACTGCTCGTGAATATTTCCAGCCCCAAGGCTCAAAATGAGATCGCCGGTCGCGATCATGTTTCCGATGTCGTGGTGGACCCGGCCCAGCTGCGGCTGATAACTCACGCCGCGATGCCCGTGCGACGCGATTTCATCCGCGATCGTCTGGCCCGTGATCCCCGGCAGCGGTTTTTCGCTTGCCGGATAGATATCGGTAATCACCACCCGCTCGGCGTGATCGAACGCGCGCCCGAACTCACGCTTCAGCGCTTTCGTCCGCGAGTAGCGATGCGGCTGGAACATCGTCAGGACTCGCTTGCGTCCCGCTGCTCGCGCTGTGGCGAGCGTCGCGGAAATTTCCGTTGGATGATGCGCATAATCGTCCACGAGCAGGAAACGCTCGCTCTGGTATTTGATCTCGAACCGCCGGCGCGCGTGTTGGAACCGGCCTAACGACGTCACAATTTTGTCGAACGGAATCCCGATCTCGCTGGCGAGCGCAATCACGCCGAGCGCATTGCTGACATTGTGTCGCCCCGGGACGTTCAGCACCGCTTCGCCGAGTTTCTCGCCGCGGCGATAGACGCAGAACACCGAAGTAAAATCCCGCAGATCAAGATCCGTCCCGCGATAGTCGGCCTCTTCCGCAAAGCCGAACGAGATCGGGTTCGCATGCTGGCGGCAAATGCGCGCGGCATGGGAATCGTCCGCGCAATAAAAAACCGAGCCGCTGGTTTGATCCAGGAGCTGCGAGAAAACCGCTTCGATCGCGGCGAGGTCGGCATAAAAATCGAGATGCTCTTCCTCGATGTTGAGAATGAGCGCGTGCTCCGGTTTAAAAAGTCGAATGGTGCCGTCGCTCTCATCGCCTTCCGCCACAAAATATTCGCCGCGCGGATCCCAGTGGGCGTTTGAGCCGAGCAACGGGATCTCCGCGCCGACGTAATGCGACGGATGCGTTCCGCCTTCGCGCAGGACGTGCGCCGCCATTGCGGATGTCGTTGTCTTGCCGTGCATGCCGCCGATGACGATGCCGCGTTTGCCGGACATGATCGCAGCCAGCGCCTCGGCCCGACGGACCAATGGCTGACCGGCGGCAACCGCGGCCATGCGGATCGGGTTCGTTTCCCGAATGGCGGAAGAATAAATCACCAGCTCGGCGTCCTTCGCGTCTTCCGCGAGATGCTCGGCGCGAAAACGCAAACCGAGCCGCTGTAACCGATCGACTTCCCACGATTTCACCTTGTCCGAACCGCTGACATCGTGCCCCAGCTCCAGAAGCAGCGCCGCGATCCCGCTCATCCCGCTCCCGGCCACCCCGATGAGATGAACTCGATGGCGCTCGTGCGTCAGCATCTTTTGGAGATCGAGTTCAGAGGCGAGCGTCATGATTCGATTGAGTATATCTTTCCATCGTTTCGACCACGAGCGCGGCCGCGTTTTTCGGCGCCAGCCGCGCGGAAACTTCTGCGAAACGCCGAAGCTCGTTCGGATTCTCGATCAGCTCACGAATTTTATGCGCGAGCGATTCCGCCGTGAGGTCGGATTCTTTTAGCAGGAGCGCCGCGCCCGCGCGAACGAAAATCTCCGCGTTCTTCGTCTGGTGATCCTCGGCGGCGTAGGGAAATGGAATCAGGATCGCGGGCAACGAAAAGGCCGCCAGCTCCGCGAGGCTCGCCGCGCCCGAACGCGCGATCGCGAAATCGGCGGCGCTGTAAACTTCTTCCATCGCGTGATGAAATGCCGCGACGTGCGCCGGAATTTTTTCGCGCTGATAATTGTCCGCCACCAGGCGCTCGTCGCGCGCACCCGCGAGATGGATCACCTGGATCGGCAAATCGTGCAGAAACGGCAACGACTTGATCACGGCCTGATTGATTCCGCTCGCGCCCTGGCTGCCGCCCATCACGAGCAGCGTGGTCAGATCTTCGCGGAGACCGAGTTTCTCCCGCGCGAGCTTGCGATCCATCGGCTGAAGCTCTTGGCGAATCGGCGTGCCGGTCACTTCCGTCGGCGCGTTGGGAAAAAATGCCGCGCATTCCTTGAATCCCAGCAGAACGGCGCGAACCATTCGGGCCGTGAGGCGATTCGCTTTCCCCGGAATCGCATTCGATTCATGAATGAACGTCGGCACGCCGCGCATTTTTCCCGCGAGCACCGGCGCGGTAGACGTGAATCCGCCCATCCCGAGAACGGCGTGCGGTTTGAATCTCCGGTAAATCCCGCGGCAAAGTCGCAGGCTTTCCGCAAACCGGCCGAAGAACCCGAAAATTCTCGGCGAAAATGGCGACGGAAATCCGACACTCGGCAATTTCTCGAATCGAAATTCTTCGCGACCGGTCATCGCCAGCGAATCGATTTCCTTTTCCGAAACGAAAAGCATCACCTCGTGGCCCCGCGCGCGCAGCACCTCCGCGACCGCCAATCCCGGGAACAAATGTCCGCCGGTCCCTCCGCACGCGATCACCGTGTTCATAGGATTTTCGAATTTCGAATTTCGAATTTCGAATGCGAAAAACAAACGCGCGCTCCCCTAAAACCAATCGAAAATCGCCGTAACGCAGCTTGCGCAGCAAGCGAGGCCGGGCTTTCAAAATCGAAAATCGAAAATTCTTTCATATTCTCGGCGTCGTGCGCGCGCGAATCACCGCGCTCTTTTTCTTTGCCGGCTCGAGGACGCCTTGCCGGTAAATGTTTAGGAGCAGTCCAATGCCAAAGAGGCAGGCGGCCAGATTCGATCCGCCGTAGCTGATAAACGGCAGGGGCAATCCTTTGTTCGGCAGCAACGACGTCGTGACGCCGATGTTCACCGCTGCCTGCAACCCGAGAAGCGAGACGATTCCGCAGCCGAGCAGAAGCCCGTGCCGGTCCTTCGCGTGCAGTGCGATCAACAATCCGCAGACGATGATGACCACGAATAAAAACACGACCAGCAAACTGATCCGCAGACCGAGCTCTTCGCCGATCATGGGAAAGATGAAATCGGTGTGCGCATACGGCAGGTAGAGCATTTTCTGCCGGCCGTTGCCGAGGCCGAGGCCTTCCATTCCACCGCTGCCCCACGCGATCAGCGCCTGCATTTGCTGGAGGCCCGCGTCATCCTTGAAACGCTCCGGGTCCATGAATGCGGCCAGCCGTCCCATCCGCTCCGACATGTGGGTCGCGACGAAAAGAATTCCGCCGAGTCCGCCTAACGAGAGGATGCCGAGCAACGCCGGATGGGTTCCGGCGACGAACATGACCACGAACATCGTCGCGCCGATCAGCGCCGTCGTTCCCAAATCGACCTCGGTCACGATCAACAGCAGCACGCTGCAAATAATCGCGAACGGGATGACGAATCCCTGCAAAAACTGGCTGCACTCTTTTTCCCGCGTCGCGAACCACGCCGCCAAAAAGAAGATGACCGCAACCTTCGCGATTTCCGACGCCTGAAAGGTGGCCGGCCCGAGCGAAACCCAGCGCCGCGAACCATTGATGCGCAGTCCGAAATGCGGGACGAAACAAAACGCGAGCGCGACGAGGGCGAGCGCGAACCAGATCCACCAGGTGCGCAGCCAGAAATGGTAATCGATCATGGCCGCCGCCGCGCAAACGACGAACCCTACGCCGAGCCAGATCGCCTGGCGTTTTACAAAGAAATACATGTCGCCGTGGCTGTCCTTCGCGAACGCGCTTGTGCTGAAAAGCATGACGATGCCGATAACGAGCATCCCCAGCACAGCGAGGAACAGGAAGTAAGCACTCTTGCGATGCATCTAGATATTGGCAGCCATATTGGCAGCAGCGGCGGCCGACAAGAACTGGCCGGAGAAAACTTGACGGCTTAAAGCCGTCAGGTTCTGCACGCCCCCTTTCCTGCGATGCATTCGATGCGCGTCTCCGAAGCTGTTATCCCGAGCATCAGTCGAAAAATCCCGCGTAACGCCAAACGACGTCAAACGGGGTCCCTCGATTTCGCTTCGCCTTCCTCGGGATGACGATTTAAACCTGACTCCACCGCAAAAGACTTGACGGCTTAAAGCCGTCAGGTTCTGAAAACTCCGTTTGCAATCATCTAGTATCATTCGGCCTTCGATTTTTTCTTTTGCTTCGGCGCGGTCTTTTCCTTTGAGACGTTCTTCTCCTTCGGCGCGGGGATCACGAGCTTCTGGCCGATCTTCAATTTGTGCACGTCCTCGATGTTGTTCGCGGCTAGCAATTGGCCGGACGTGATCTTAAATTTCTTCGCGATCGACACCGGCGTGTCTCCTTTCGCGACGACGTAGGTTTTCTTGCTGGTCTCCGTAGCTTTCGGGG